>JAFAMM010000129.1 GCA_019233375.1 Acidobacteriaceae bacterium | reverse complement strand
CATCGGCGTAGAATACACGTGCATGTTCGCGACATTGGGCGTTCGCGTCACCTTGATTGAAAAGAGGCCGCGGCTGCTCGAATTCGCCGATCAGGAGATCGTGGAGGCGCTGTCGTATCATCTGCGCGATCACCGCGTCACCATGCGTCTGAATGAAGAGGTATCGAGCGTCGAAGACAGCTCCGGGAATGCGGGAGGTGTGGTCGCTTATCTTGAGAGCAACAAGAAAGTCTCGGGCGACGCGCTGCTCTATGCTGTTGGGCGTCAAGGAAATGTTGATGAATTGAACCTGCCGGCCGCCGGGCTTACATCCGATAACCGCGGACGAATTGCCGTCAATGAGAATTATCAGACAGCGCAGCCGAACATCTATGCCGTCGGCGATGTGATCGGATTTCCCAGCCTCGCTTCGGTTTCTATGGAACAAGGGCGCATCGCGGTCTCGCATGCGTTTAACAAGCCCGTTTCTTCGAACCCGAGTTACTTTCCGTTCGGCATTTACACCATTCCGGAGATCTCATTCATCGGCAAGACGGAGGAGCAGCTGACCGACGAAGACGTGCCTTACGAAGTAGGCGTGGCTTACTATCGCGAAATCGCGCGCGGGCAGATCCGCGGCGATACAACGGGCCGGCTGAAACTCATATTCCACCGCGACACTCTGGAACTTCTGGGTGTCCATATCATCGGCGAAGGCGCCTCCGAGTTGCTGCATATCGGGCAGGCGGTCCTGATTCTCAAGGGCAAGGTGGACTACTTCGTTGATACAGTGTTCAATTATCCGACCCTGGCCGAGTGCTACAAGGCGGCGGCATTTAACGGATTGAACAAACTCTCACGAACTTAATCACAGGACTACATGGCACACGGCATAGGCGTTGTCATCACTGAACGGATCGCGGTGGGCGCCGTTCGCGATAACCAGATAGAAGGCGAGTTACTGATCGACCCGGAAGATTCCGCCACGGACTCGTTGCTGGGCGTTCCGGCTGACCTGATTATTCAGCGGATTGTGGATCTCGTCCGGCAACTGGGCATGCGCGACGCTCCTTCACACATCGGAATCGGCATGCCCGGCATCATCCGTGACGGCAAAGTAGAGGATTCCCCGAACCTCGTTCAGTTTAAGGGCATCCGCATGGGAGAGTTGGTGGGGGCCGCCTTCGAGCCGCTTTTCGGGAGGGTACGGGTCGGTATTTTCAACGATGCCGACGTGATGGCTGCGGGCATAGCTGCCAGACGCGGGCACCTGGACCGTCTCATCCGCGTCTGGACCCTGGGAACCGGGATTGGATTTGGCCGTTATCCGTACACGAGCGGCGTTTGGGAGGGTGGCCACGCGGTGGTGACGCTCGATCCCAAAGAGGTCTTCTGCGGTTGCGGCGGGCGCGGTCATCTCGAGGGCATCATGGGCCAGCGCGCCATGCGCCTTCGTTTTATGGACATGGAGCCGGAAGAAGTGTTCGCCGAAGCCGAAAGCGGCGATACCCGCTGCGTTGATTTCGTGAAGCTGTGGCACCGTGCGCTGGCCGCGGGCACGGCGACGAGCATACACCTGGACGGGCCGGGCAAATTCTTCATTACCGGGTTCAACGCGCGTTTCTTAAACCTGTCACTTCTCAATGAATACCTGCATGAGATGGTGAAGTTGAGCCCGCTGCAGGGTTACCAGACCGAAGTGGTGCCCGGCGGCGAGACGGTCGCGACTATCGGCGCCGCGGTGAACGCAGAGCAGCGAAACGATCGCAGGACAGATTAGCGGCCGCTGACGCCGCTTTTTTCACGCGCCGATAGAAACTCATCACCCGGTTTCCAGGTAGGCAGCGTGGGGCTGTTCGCGATATCGATCCCAAGCCGGAGCCCGAACTCCGCCATCTGCTGCATGCCCTCAAAGTTCCAGTCATCGTGATACTCGTCTGAGGGACGATGATAGTGCTCGTTATTGTATTGCTCGAAGATCGTTTTGCCGAAATCGGCGGGCTTTCCTATGTAATTTGTGCCTTGAGAGATGCTGAATGCCGGAACTCCCACGCGCGCCAGCGAGAAATGATCGGAACGGTAGTAGTGTCCCTGCTCGGGCTGCGCATCCGGAGCAATGCTCAGGCCCATACTTGCGGCGTCCCGTTCCACCAATGGCCAAATGGTGGTCCGCTCCGCACCTGTAACCGATACGTCACGCGTCTTGCCGAACGGATACAGCGCGTCGTAGTTTATGTCGACTGCTGTCTCGCCGGTTGGCACTTCCGGGTGCTTGCCATAATATTCTGAGCCGAGAAGTCCCGCTTCCTCAGCGGTAACGAAAAGGAACACAGCGCTACGCTTCGGTTTTTGCGGCAGGGCTGCCCAGGCTCTAGCCAATTCCAGAACCACCGCGCACCCGGTAGCGTTATCGACGGCACCGTTGTAGATTTTGTCTCCATTCACCGGCTTGCTGATGCCGAGGTGATCCCAGTGCGCCGAATAGAGCACCGCCTGTGACTTCAACTGCGGGTCTGCACCGTCAACTCTGCCCACCACGTTGCGGCTGTCGATCCGGCGAAGTTTCACGTCGATCTTGCCGGCGACGTGAACGCCCAGCGGAAAGGGCCGGAACGATCTTTGATTTGCCATTTCGAGCAGCTGATCGAGGGTCTTCCCGCTGCTTGCCACAAGCTTCGCTCCCGCTTCCTCAGACAACCAGGCGGCCAGCTTCAGACCGTTCTCGCCAGGCCGCAGTTGCAGTTCGGGAATTTCTTTGCTCCAGGAGCCGCTCACTACACCCCAGCCGTATCCCGCGGTCGGAGCGGTATGAATGATCAAAGCTGCCACTGCGCCGCGGCGCGCTGCCTCCTCGAATTTGTATGTCCAGCGGCCATAGTAGGTCAACGCACGTCCACCGAAAAAGGCCGGGTCTGTCGAGGGCGGTTCGTTGGTAAAGTAGACCAGCACCTTGCCGCGGAGATCGACTCCTTTGTAGTCATCCCAACGAAACTCGGGCGCGGAGATGCCATGCCCGACAAAGACTGCGTCCGCATCAAAGTCATTGCTCGCCTGCTGCGAGTACGCGGTGCCGACGTAGTCCGTCCCAAACTGCAGCGCCACACGTGCAGCATTAGGCGCCTCGATGGCCAGTGTGGCGCTCGGCAGAGTCGTACAACCGACTAGCGGAACGCGTTGGAAAAATGACCCGTTGTCACCGGCTGGCTGCACGCCCGCGGCCTTTAACTGACGGGCGATGTAATCCGTGGCGAGCCGTTCGCCACTGGTTCCTACTCCCCTCCCCTCCAGTTCATCGCTGGCAAGATACTTCACATCGGCCCGGATCTTGTCGCCGGAAATGGGAGGCGTTTGGGAAAAGGCTGCGGCGAAGGCCAGCGTAAACAGAGCGGATGTAAGCCGGATCATGGTTCCAGTCTACTCGGCGAATGACCCTCGTAAAGGAAGCTAAACTGTATGCATCATGAGCCGGATGCGACCCCTGCGCTGGCGGCCTACGGTGGCTGCTATCGGGGGAGTTTTGGCGCTTGCGCTCGCTTGTTTTTACCTGCTTAACACCAACGCGATCGTTGCGGCGCTGCTGCTGCTGCTCGCCGTACTGATCGCCGGAATCTACGCGAGCCTGCCCGAAGCCATACTCGCGTCTTTGGTCGCGACGGCGCTGCTCGATTACTTCTTTATCCCACCCGTAAAGGCGATCACCATTGGCGACCCTGAGGGATGGGTCGCGCTGCTCGTGTTCCTGGCCGTTTCTCTCATTGCAACCAATCTCTCCTCGCGCATGCGGCGGCAGCGTGATGAATTGCGTTACCGGCAACAGGAAACCGAAAAACTGCACGCTCTCAGCAGGGCGATGCTGTTCAGCAGCAGCGAAGACGCGCGCCGCCTTATTCTCAACAAGTGCGTTGAGTTGTTCGGTTTCGAGGAGGTGGCGCTGTTTGAAAGCGCGTCGGGGCAGTTTCACAATACACAAACGAATCCGGCCATCACCAATGAGCAGTTATCACGAGCGGCCATTTACGGCTCCATCCAGGAAGACCGGCAGAACCGAACGACAATTCTGCCGATTACGCTCGGAAATAAGGCCTTGGGGAGCCTCGGGTTCCGCGGAGACCCTCTGCCCGAAGCAACACTACAAGCCCTTGGAGATACCGTGGCTGTCGGGCTCGCGCAGGCACAGGCGCAGGATGCCGGGACGCGCGCGGAAGCGGTACGCAAGAGCGAGGAGCTGAAGTCGGTGATGCTCGACGCTCTTGCGCATGACCTGAAGACTCCGCTGACCGTGATTGAGGCGGCGATAGACATGCTGCTCACTTCAACCGCTTTGTCAGACGAGCAGCGCCGGGATCTGCTGCGGGTTATTCACGAAGAGGAGCAAAGGCTGAAGCGCAAATTGGGCGAGGCGATTCATCTGGCGCGTATCGATGCGAAACGAATGCAGTTGCACATGGAGGCGATACGACCCTGCGCGTTGATAGACGGAGCCGTTTCGGCCCTCGGAGATCGGATCGCCACACACACGCTTGTCATAGATTGCCCGGCCGAGCTTCCGGCCGTGCATGGGGACCGTGAACTGCTCGAAGAAGCCCTGAAACAGTTGCTCGATAATGCGGTAAAGTACAGTTCGCCCGGTTCGCAGATCAACGTCTCTGCCAGCGCCGCGAACGGCGTGGTGCAGATTGGAATTAGGGATCGCGGCCCAGGACTTACGGAAGTGGAGCAATCGAGAGTTTTCGACAAGTTTTACCGCGGGCGCTATGATCGCTCGGCCGTGCAGGGAACCGGCATGGGTCTCGCGATCGCAAAGGAGATTCTGGAGGCGCATGGCGGGAGCATCGCGGTCGAAAGCCAGGTCGGGCACGGTTCTCTGTTCACGGTCATGCTGCATGCGGCGGAAGAGGTGACGGTGCCCGCAAACGGCAGGACGTCACAAGCCGCCTCGCCGGACACATGAGCGCCCCATCACGTGTTCTCGTGGTGGACGATGAACCGCAAATCCGCCGCGTTGTCAAGACAGCTCTCGTGTCAAACGGCTACGAGACGTTCGAGGCGCGAACAGGAGAGGAGGCCGTCGACATAGTTAAGCTTCAGAAGCCGGATCTTATTCTCTTGGACATGAATATGCCGGGAATGGGTGGCATGGCAACCTGCAGGCAGCTCAGAACCATTTCCGACGCAGCTATCATCGTGCTGTCTGTCCGGGATGGCGAACGGGACAAGATCGAAGCTCTCGATTCAGGCGCAGATGATTACATTACGAAGCCATTCAGTGTCGACGAACTGCTGGCGCGCATGCGCGCAAACCTGCGGCGCCTTCCGGCACAGGACGACGGCGCTGTGTTCACCATACCGGGTGAGCTTTCGGTCGATTTCGTCAAGCGGCAGGTGATTGCTCATGGGCAAGAAATTCGCCTGACACCCAAGGAATTCGACCTTCTGCACTTTTTGCTTTCACACGCGGACAGGCCCGTAACTCATCGTAAGCTGCTGCAGACGATCTGGGGCCCTGATTATGGCGGCGAGGTCGAATACCTGCGAGTATTCGTGCGCCAGCTGAGAAAGAAGATTGAACGCGACCCGGCGCATCCACGGCTCATCCTTACTGAGCCATGGGTAGGCTACCGGTTTGCGATGCCGAAAACATGAGCGCCGGCAAGCTCAAAATTTTCCTCGGCTACGCGGCGGGCGTCGGCAAGACATACCAGATGCTTGAAGAAGCCCAGGCTTTGAAGGCGCGCGGGGTGGATGTAGTAATCGGATATTTCGAGCCCCACGGGAGAAAAGACACGATCGCAAAAACCGAAGGCCTGGAAATGATACCGCGCAAGATCATTACGTACCGCGGTTCAGCCTTCGAGGAGATGGATACCGACACCATCATCGCGCGGCAACCGCAGGTGGCGGTGGTAGACGAATTTCCGCACACGAACGTGCCGGGATCTGCGCGCGAGAAGCGGTGGGAAGACGTGCTCGTTCTGCTGGAACACGGGATCGACGTGCTCACCACCATGAACGTTCAGCATCTCGAGAGCTTGAATGACCAGATGGTCCAGATTACCGGCGTCAAAGTGCGCGAAACGATTCCCGATTGGGTGGTCAAGCAAGCGGACGAAGTAATCATGGTGGACCTGACCCCGCGCGCGCTGTTGAACCGCCTGGAGCGTGGCGTTGTTTACGCACCGGATAAAGCACGGCAGGCTCTGCAGAATTTCTTCAAGGAATCCACGCTGGTTGCATTGAGGGAAATGGCGTTGCGGCAGACCGCGCACGAAGTGGAAGAGCGAATCGAGCAGAGTGACAACTCCTCACAGGCGATACCGAACGCCTTTTCTTCACCTCGCGTCCGGCGCCTGGATGATGCCGTGGTGATCTACATCAGCGATGCGCCCTCGACGGCGATGCTGATTCGCCGGGGAAAACGGGTTGCTGATCTGCTCGGCGCACACTGTTTTGCGGTATTCGTGGCCGAGCAGGGGGATCTTTCTGCGTTGCCAAAACCGCAGCGCGACGCGGTGGAGCGCCACTTGAATTTCGCGCGCAACCTGCACATCGAAACGCGCGTGCTGATCGGAAGCGACGACGCCCAGGCGATAGTAGATTTCGCGCGCATGCATCAGGCCCGGCAGATCTTCCTGCCACGGTTGACGGGCAAGGGAATGGATCGGCTTTTGGGTAAAAGCTTTATGAACCGGGTCGTTTCGCTGGCCAATGACATGGAAGTAACGATCGTCGCGGACCGCCGGCAGGACGCAGCGGCGGTGCGGTGAGCCCGTGCGGTAGACTGATGTCTTCGGGCCGTGGCGCAGCCTGGCTAGCGCGCTTGCTTGGGGTGCAAGAGGTCCCGGGTTCAAATCCCGGCGGCCCGACCAATGTAGTCGATAACTTACGAGGCGGCGCTAAAGCCGCGTATTTGATTTTCCCCCGCGCCTAATGGTCCAGGGGTGCGCAATTCCACCGCACTCTGTTTCCGGCGCTATACTCGGCGTCTATGATCGAGGTTCATTTCGGGCCGGGAATAACTGCCGCTGTGCTGCTCATAGTCGCTGTGCATTTATTTCCCTTGTGGTTGATCGCGAGGAAGATGGGATACCCCGGAATCATTGCCGTACTCGCGCTGATTCCCGTCATTCAACTAATCCTCGCCTATTTCTTAGCGTGGAGCGAATGGCCCGCGCATCGGAGAGCCGGACCTCGATACCGCGCATCTCACCGCTGCTGCGGGACAGCGCTCCGTTCCTCATTGTGATGGCGTACATCGATACCTTTCACAAGGAACAACACATCTTCGGCCACATTTGTTGCGTGATCTGCGATGCGCTCCAGATTGCGGATGACAGATAGCAGATAGAGCGCCTGGGGAATCTGCTGAGGATGCGTCTCCATGAAGCTGATCAGCTCGTGATAGCTGGCGGTTCGCATGTTGTCGACGGCATCGTCGGATGCCAATACACTGCGGGCGAGTTCGGGATCCCGGTTTACAAACGCATCTAAGGCCTTACGAACCATCCCCTGAGCAAGTCCCGCGATGTGCGGAATATCGATCAGGGGCCCAATCAGCGGTTCCTTGATAAGAGCCAGCGCGCT
>JAFAMM010000191.1 GCA_019233375.1 Acidobacteriaceae bacterium | reverse complement strand
TGTGATCCGGCTGACGCCCACCATCGTCGAGGTGGTGGTCAAGGCGCCGATGGCGGCGCGCGCGTTCCAGCCCGGCCAGTTCTACCGGCTGCAGAATTACGAATCTCTCGCGACTCACGTAGATGGGACGACGCTCGCCATGGAGGGACTCGCTCTCACCGGCGCATCCGTCGATCATGAGCGCGGACTGCTCTCTACTATCGTGCTTGAAATGGGCGGATCGTCCGACCTCTGCGCTTTGTTAAAGCCGGGCGATCCTGTGGTGCTGATGGGTCCAACCGGGACTCCCACGGAAACACCCGCAAAGAAAACCGTTCTGCTCGCGGGCGGCGGTCTGGGCAACGCTGTTCTCTTCTCCATCGGCCAGCAACTTCGGGCGTCTGGCTCGCGCGTGATCTACTTTGCGGGGTACAAAAAGATCATTGATCGATACAAAGTGGAAGAGATCGAGAACGCCGCCGACGTTGTAGTCTGGGTCTGTGACGAGGCTCCTGGTTTTACGCCGAATCGCGTGCAGGACAGCGCCTTCACCGGGAACATTGTTCAAGCGATGGAAGCATATGGCCGCGGCGACCTGGGGGACCCAGAAATCCCCTTGAGCGCGGTGGACCGGCTGATTGTAATCGGTTCAGACGGCATGATGCGTGCAGTCCAGCAGGCGCGGCATTCGGTTCTGCGGCCGTATCTGAAGCCCGACCATCACGCAATCGGCAGCATCAACTCGCCCATGCAGTGCATGATGAAAGAAATTTGTGCCCAGTGCCTGCAGATGCACAGAGATCCGGCAACGGGCAAGGAGACCGTCGTCTTCTCCTGCTTCAATCAGGATCAACCACTCGACCATGTAGAGTTCGGAAGCCTGCGATCCCGCTTGTCTCAAAACGGCGTGCAGGAGAAACTCACAAAGTTGTGGATTGACCACTGTCTGCGCGGCATCGGCGCACGTGGCGAGCTAGTCGCCGGCTAGCTCGGCAGCGACAAACCGGTGCGCCTCCGAGCGCGTACGAAACGCATCCAGGAACGCGCGTGGCTTTAGCGTAGACGCGCGTTTGTAAACCCGCCACGGGCGGTAGCTCTCGCGCGGCCCGTCCCAGCCCTCGCTGATCCATCGCGAGTACAGAACCAGATACACATCACACTCGTAAGCGCCTTTGCGAAGGCGTTTCAGGATGCAGTTAGGTTGTTTGCGCCCAACGGCCGCGTGCGACATTCCCGAAACAATTAAATCAGAATGCATGGCCGCCCGCCAGCCCTTCACAAGCGTTCAGCTGAAAACGAGATAAGGTTTGGTTTCCGATCTGGGCCACTTCACGATCAATGCATAGGTCTCTTGCGAGGCGTACGCGGATCACCAATTCAGGACATCACGCACCTTCCTGGCTTGGCGCTTGCTCACGATGAACTCCTGCCCATTGTTGAGCGTTATTAACCAGCGCTGGCTCGTGATCATACTCATCTTTCGAATCTGTTCGACATTCACCAAAGCATTTCGATGGATACGGCGGAAGGTGCTGTTTTGCAGCCGCTCCTCAATCGCTCGCAGATTCTGAGTCGCAAGATACCGTTGCTTCGATGTTATGATCCAGGTCCGGTCCCCGTCGGCCTGAAATGCAAGCACTTCAGCGGGATTCAGCAGAAAGTATTCTTCCGCGAGCTTCCCCACGACCTTTCGAACTGCCTGGGAGGTTTGCTGAGCGGCGGGAGAGACGTTCTGCAAGCGCGCCAAATTCTCGGCCACCTCGGAAGGGCTGCGTGACATTCTCCTGGCACGCTCAAGAGCCTGTTGCAGGCGGTGTGGGCTGACCGGTTTGAGCAGGTAATCAATCGCACCCGCTTCGAAAGCCTGAATAGCGTGCTCGTCGTAGGCCGTGACCATGATGATGGCGGGTAACGGGCCGGCGTTTAAATGATCGAGCAACTCAAAGCCGCCCATACCGGGCATTTGAATATCCAAAAAAACAACATCGGGCCGGCCGGAGGAGATTCGTGACAGCGCCTCCGCACCCGTGGCGGCTTCACCGATGATTTCGACGCCATCCAGTAGTTCCAATTCTTCGCGAAGCACCTTTCGAGCTATGGGCTCGTCATCGACAATAAGTGCGCGCATGTGACGCATCAAATTAGCTTTATCCGCTTGCTGTACTACGCGCTTGCATTTCTTACGGCCAAACCATTCGGGTTAGAGGCAGGTGTTCTCATCTGACCAGCGGATCAGAGTCTAATTCGCGATCCCAGTCCACTTGTTCAGCGCGAGGCAGATCCGGCACCAAAAAGCTAACAGTTGTTCCTGCATCACTCGATTGAATCTGTAGCTCAGCGGAGGATCCATAACACAGGAAGAGCCGGCGACGAACATTTTCGAGTCCGAGGCCGGTTCCGTCGTGAGGTTGGGTTTGGCTTCGTTCGAAGCCGATACCGGTATCCTCGACACGAATTTGCAGACCGGCAGGAGCCCGCTCTGCCGTCACCGAGACCTTGCCGAATCCCTGCTTCAGCCCCACGCCGTGTTTCACCGCATTCTCTACGAGGAGTTGAATCGAAAGAATGGGAATCAGCGTCGATCGCACAGAGTCGCTGATAATCAACTCTGTCTGCAGCCGATCTCCCAATCGTAAGGCTTCGATTTCGAGGTATGCGGTAACGATTCTCATTTCTTCAGACAAGGGTATAAGCGCCTGGTGCCCTCGCAAAAAATAACGGAAGATTTCAGCCAGATTGATCACCATGCGTCGTGCGTCGCGTGAATTCCGGTCAATCGTGCCGTACAGGGTATTGAGTGCATTAAAGAGAAAGTGCGGGTTTATTTGAGCCTGCAGAGCGCGCAATTCGGCCTGGTTCACCAACCTCCTCAATTCCTCGGCGCGAAAGCGTTCGACTTGCTCCACGACAGCGGCGCCCAAGTGCCGGAGGTCATCGAGATCATCGCTGCGATAGCGTCTGCCCCCGCGCCGCGATCCCAGGATCAGGCAACGGGCATCGCCGCTCGAGAATCGCAAGGGAAGTTGGGCTTCGGCATAAAAACCGTTGGGCCCCGTCTGGCCGCCGCGATGTTCGCCGAGTACGATGGAGGGTCGTAGAGATGCCGTTTGCTGTCGCGATTCGGCCGTTATCGCAAAACGTTCGGCCCCCAAAAGACCGGCGATCAACTGTCCGGCCTGTGCGAGCAACTCTTCCTCAGAACGGGCCGCCACCGGCAAATTCGCAATGGCTCGCGCACAATCGTCCACGTTCTGCCGCCGGAAAATAGCCCGGCTCACCCAAGCCTGTAGCGAATTCCGCAACGCAGCAAACGAGATCAACAGCACGCAGAGCCCAACGAGCGTGACTCCGGTAAGAAACATGCTGTGCCGGACCCATTCCCATAACCGGAACTTCTCGTTGAGCAGCAAAACAATAGTGACGTAGACGGCTGCCAGGCCCGTGTTTACTAGAAATCGGATGAATGTATCGAGTAACAGGAGCCGGTAATCCCGCAAGAGGACTATCAACGCTACCGGGATTCCGATGTGATGCCATGCAATTTCCGCCGCCCAAGGAGAACTGAGGTGCTGATAACCGAAATGCAAGAAAGAGCTGGTGAAGAGTAGCAGGCAACCGAGCGAGATCCATTCCGACTTTTCAGCCGAATCGCGTTTCCCACGCTGGCGGCGCAGTGCGAAGGCGGTAGCCGTCAGAACGGCAAAGCCAAAAACAATGGCGATCAAACCCGCTTGGTGGAGTCGTGTTACCGCAAAGAACGGCTCGCCAAAATGCAACCCGATCGCGCAAGCGCTTACGACGTAGCCGGAGGCAACCAGAAATCGCTGTTGGCCCTGAAGCGCAACCTGGAGCAGCACCGCCGGCAACAGGCTCAACATCGAAAAGCTTGCGGTGACGACGAATTCGATGATCGGTGAAGACGCGGGGTAAGGGGAACCGAGCACGATGAGAGATCCGACGTTCCAACCTAAGGCCAACAGAGCGGCCAAGATCGACAGCCTGGTCTGGCGCATTCCATGCGTACGCCACTCGTGAATCAGAAGACCAATGATGAAAGCGAACAGCAGGGCGCCGGCCGTATGTCCGACCGTGTTGATCAGGATCGGGTTCCGCCAATTTCCGCTTACAGTCATAAGCGTGCCAAGCTAATTCATTTTTTCATAGCTTACGATCACGGAGCGGCCTGCGCGAACGTGACAGCAAGATACATTGCGACGGCCACCCGGCGCAGATTCTACTCATCATGGACTGATATCAGGAGCGGCAAGGAGGCCAGGAACAGGGCAACTGTGGCGTGCGGTTGAAAACGCGACAGCGGCTTCAGGGCGGCCGAGAAGTGCAACACCTACACTCAAACATAAAAACCCAAAAGCTTTCTCGGCAATTTGTCGAATCCCGGCCTCGTCATTCGTCGTTATAGTGAGTTCGGGGCAACGAGCCCGGCTGAAGATCATCTTAGGAGAAGACATGCCGCAATATCTGGTTTCTGGTTACCTCCCCGACAACTTTGACCCTGCGACAGTGGGTGAAGCGATGGTGGAGGAGATTCACGCGCTTAATCGCGAAATGATCGCCGCGGGCGTCAGGAAGTTCGCCTGCGGCCTGGGCCCCGCCCACACATTGAGGGCGCAGCCCAACGGCGAGCTGCTGCTCACCGACGGGCCGTACCTGGAGACCAAGGAGCACGTGGGCGGTTTTTGGATACTGGAAACCGCAAATCTGGATGAGGTGCTGTCATGGGCGCGCAAGGGAGCCAAAGCGTGCCGTTCAGCCGTCGAGGTGCGAGAGATCTTCTTTAACCCGGCCCCCGAAAAGGACTGAGCGGACGGAAGCGAACTGGTGCTGCGCGTCGGCGTCTTCGAGACTCGGCCGGCAACAGACTTAAGAAGCAAAGAAAATATCGCCGGATCAGTCTGTCCGGGGACCTGCTGAACCTCGGTGCGGTTCAGTCCTGGGAAAGCGCTTCAGGACGCACTCTATGCTGGAGAGATGGTCGTTCTTGTTACAGGAGCCACCTCCGGGTTCGGTCTGGCCACTGCGAAGCGGTTTTTGCAGGACGGTGCAAAGGTCATCGGTACGGGCCGGCGCCGCAACCGGCTGGATGAACTCCAGCGCGAACTCGGCAGCAACTTCCTTCCGCTCGCATTCGATGTCGGAGACCGTGCCAAGACGGAACAAGCGCTTTCGAGCCTGCCTGTCGGGTTTAAAGAAGTGGACATTCTGGTGAACAATGCGGGCGGGGCGATCGGCCTGGATCCAGCTTACGAAGCGAACGTGGACGACTGGGAAGCGATGATCAGGAGCAACATCAATGGCCTGCTGTACTGCACGCGCCTGCTTCTCCCCGGCATGGTGCAGAGGAATCGGGGGCATATCATCAATCTGGGTTCCGTGGCAGCCGAATGGCCCTATCCCGGCGGGAACGTGTATGGGGGTGCTAAGGCCTTCGTTCATCAGTTTAGTAACAATCTGAGAGCGGACTTACTGGGGACTGCTGTGCGAGTGACGAATATCGAACCGGGCCTCGCGGGCGGGACCGAGTTCTCCAATGTGCGCTTCAAAGGCGATGAAAAGAGGGCGGCGGCCGTATACGAAGGAACGCAGCCGCTGTTACCGGAAGATATCGCCGACGCCATTCACTGGGTAGCGACGCGCCCGGCGCACGTCAACATCAACGGGGTGCAGATGATGCCGGTGTGCCAGGCGTACGGACCATTGCCGGTGAAGCGCAATAAGTAATTCAAAAGCTCCGTTGCGGGCGATAGCCGGGCCGCGCGCGAACTTTGTATTTTTTCATCGCGTCTGACGTCAGCTCAACGCGGATTCTCCGGAAGCCATCGTTGGGGTTCGGCTGCGGGTAATAAGTAACGGTGTAGCTGTTGCCCAGGTCCTCGCGGATCGACTCAAAGGCTTCCACCTGTTTCTGCCAGGTCTTCGCGAAATAGCTCTTGCCGCCGGTGTTCGTAGAGATGCGCTTGAAGATGGAACTCGAGATGGGATCCTTCGTAACTTCGGTGGTCGAAATCACGTAAATGGGAATCCCCTCATCTTCGGCGACAGCGCGAACATCGTCGGGCGCCACCATGCTGGCATTGTCCGGCCCGTTGGAGAACACAATGATGACTTTCCGGCCCGGAACTCGTGCCGCATCGCGCAAGGTCAGCAGCAGGCAGTTGTAGAGCGCGGAGTCGTCTCCAGCGACGGCCTTACGTAAGCCCGCAATAGCAAGGGTGCGGTCCTGATTCAGCGGAACAGCACGATTCAGATTGCGGCTATAAGTGTAGACCGCAATGGAATCAGAGCGGTCGAGCCCCCGGATGAAATCGGCAATTGCGTCGGAGGCATAGACAAAACCCCGATACATGTAGTTGCTGGTATCGAAGAGAACGAAGACGCTCGTGCCGGCCGAGTCCGCACGGACCTGAACAGTACCGGGCTTTTGAGGCGTGCCATCCACCGGGACAGTGATGGTGCCATGCAGCGGCTTCGTTTCACCATCCTCAAGCACCTGCAGCGGCGCATGATTGCCCTCGGTGAATGTCGCCAGCTTCTCCGGGATATCATCTTCGTAGACCTTGAAATCCTTAGGTCTCAGGCCGTTGACATACTTGCCCTTGGTGTCGGTAACCGCGAAGCTGAGGACCACCATGTCGACTTTCACATGGAATGTCGTTTGATCGTCCGGCTCCTGCGCACGCATCCAGAAGACGGCGCACACAGCAATGGTTGCGATAATGCCTGAAATGCGTATGAATTTGCTCACGAGTCCTCTTCCCTAGTTGTCTGAGATAGAAGCTGTTGTGCCGGCCATTTCAGCGCTGCTGTGCTGCCTGACGTTGGCGGTCAACGTCTGAAGTGAGCGCAACAGCGCCGGCCAGTCTTCAAGATGAGTTGCAAATATGCTTTCAATCGCCGTGCGATTCCACTCCGGCACATAGACGTCCAGCTGGGAGGCGGGAACGCCCGTTTCATCCGCCAAGGCGGCATAGTAGAGGTTATTTGATTCCCACGTCTCCGCCAGAATCCGGCTGGAATACCCCATCAGAGCCGGAAACGTGCGCAGGTAGAGGAGCCCGGGCCGGTAGGAATGAGTAAGAGTGGGCTTGGGAGTGCCGAATGCGCGGGCGATGCTGTTCGAGCTCAGCTCGGGATCGTCTTTCGCACCGAGGGCCGCGATCTCGAGACCAGCCACATCCGGAGCCGCGGTCTTCAAAGACGGGTCGTCCGCTAGCGCATAAAGGACTGCGGGCGGAACCTGCGAGGTGGCGGCAGCAAAATCGCCCGAATCGAGTTGCTCATGAATCCATTCGAGGCGGCCAGGGCTGATGAACTTTGCGAGTGAATCGAAAACTCGCGGCTGCAAGGCCGGATCCATCGCCGCTGCGGCGACTAAGGAGCGTCCGCGTTCCATATGCAACGAAACCCAGCGCGTCTGCTCAGGCGTAATGTTGCGCCAGCGCGTAACTGTGACGTCGACGATCATCTGAGGAACCAGGTCAGACCAGATCAGAGCCTGTTCCTGATGGGGCGTGAGGAAGTTCTGTTCGGATTCGGCGATCGCGTAGGGCAGAGATATGAGAGATCCGGTGAGGCGGCCGCCTGCGCTCGCAGGCCATCCGGTGGCAGCGATGTACGTCGGGCGCCATTGAGCCGGGGAGCTTTCCGCACCGACGAAGTCATGACTTCTGACGAACAAGGGATTGGCGAGAAGCAGTTGCGACCCGGGCGGCGCATAGTAGGCGTACAGCAGCCCCACAAGTGAATCACGCATGAGGGGAGCGAGTTGGCCACGTATGTCTTTTTCGCCCGGCTTCCCAAACGTATCAACGTTCAGCTTCAGCTCTTGCTCGACGTGCCGGGAACTCCAGTAGCCGACGTTATACGAACTCTTCTCATCACTCGAGAGAGTGGCGTGCATGGACTCGGCTTCTTCCACCCGGGCGAGCTGATCGCGGATGTTCGCCATGGCTTTCGTGGCCGCGGGTCCTTTTGAGCCGCCACCCGCGACGATCAGAAGGCTATCAACCGAGATCAACCGCTGCGCATCGCAGATGCGGAGAAAGTTTTCAGCGGGTGAAGCGGCATTAGCGTTATGCGAGTGGATAGGACCTACCAGGAGTTCCACCAGGCGTTCCTGACGGGAGCCCGGCCCGTTCGAACCGGTAGCGGCCAGCAGTACATCTATGCCGGATTTCGCGGCCTCAAAAACGTCAGGTTCCTGCTTTATTTGCGTGAATGGATCGATGAGCTTGGCGAACGTCGAATCCTGCTCGGCATCCGGAATGGCTCCCTCACGGCAGAGCACGTGCCACAATTCCAGCAGGGCTTGGGCTGTCCCCAGCGTATCGGCTTGCAACAGGCCGGCATGCATGCCTGCGCTGGCCGCAATTACGTCGAGGAAGCGGTTCATAGAGGCTTCGGAGAGGCTCGGTGAATCGGCAAAGATCACGTACTGCGAACCGAAGCTGCGGTAATTGTTGATAAGACGCGAGGCTA
>JAFAMM010000080.1 GCA_019233375.1 Acidobacteriaceae bacterium | reverse complement strand
CGGCGCGATCCAGCAGGCTTGCCATGGTGGCGTCATAAGCCGTGAGCATGGTGATCTTCTTAGCTTTCTGCTTCATGGTCAGAAGCTGAGGAACTCTCACGCGCTCGAGCTTTTTGGGGATCATGCGCGCAGGGATTCCTCGAGCGCCGCAATCATCTCGACGGAAAGACCTCGCCGGCGGCTCATATCGAGGGCGTGCAGCGCGGCGGCACAGTACAGGTCGTGTACTCGCGGCGGGGCTGAGGCGAGACCCGCGCGATGTGCCACGACGGTGTTCACATCCCCGCGCGCGATGGGTCCGGTGAGAGCGGCCAAGGGTCCGAGGCGAAGCGCGTTCTCGACAGAGGCGCGCAGAAGCGGCGCGATGGCGCGGAGGGCAGAATCCGGATCCAGACCGGCAAGCTCAAACAGGCTCTGGCTTGCGTCCACCAGAGCCGTAACGGAGTTGCTGGCGAGCACGGCGGCGGCATGATACAGGGGCATACGTTCCGGCTGCACACAGAGGGGCGTTCCCTGCGCGAGACCGGCGATGTGACGAGCCCAGCCAAAGGCGGCGGCATCTCCGCAGATACCGAAGGCGGCGCCGTACAGCGAAGCGACCGCAGCTTCGTCGCCCGTCACGGTCTGGAGCGGATGCAGTGTTCCGCAAGCGGTGCCTCGGCTGCGGAGAGGATTCAAGACATCGGGACCCGCGACTCCGCTGGTATGGAGGGCGACTTCCGGCTGGAGCGCGGCGGCGATCACAGCGGCTACGCTGTGAACCGCGGAATCACTGACGGCGATGAGGACGTGCGAGACATCGCGTGGAAAATCGTGAAGCGAAGCCGCCTCGATGCCCGGCCCTGCAAACAACGCCGCTTCCCAGGCGCGCGACGGATCGCGAGCGGCAATGCAGAGCAGGGGTTCACCCGCCGCGACAAGCAAGCGCGCGAGTGTGCGAGCCATTCGCCCGGCTCCGGCTATGCCAATCGCTTTGGGCGCGTTCTGCACTGATTCCAGTGTAGAGAGGCTGTAGGCCTTAGGCATGAAGGCGAATCATCCCGCGGCGGTTCTCAGCAGCTTCCATCGAGGCCGCCAGTGGCCATTCCCAAACGAGTGTCCGTGACCTTCCACATGGCCCGCCTCAATACTGAGTATTCCGGCGGCGCAGATGAGTAAAGTACCGAGCAGCGCGACCGCGCCCGGGATGTTGCCGAACAGCCACCATCCAAGGACGCCGGAGAAGATCACGACCGTGTAATTGAAAGGGGAGAGCGCGGCGGCATCGGCGTACCTGTAGGCCAGAATGATGAGATATTGCGTAGCGGCGTAGAAGCCCCCGACGCCTAGAAGGAGGAGCCATTGGGTGCGGGCGAGCGGCTGCCACTCCAAGATGGCCATGGGGATGAGGACGAATGTCGAGACACCGAAGTTGTAGATGAGTATGCGTGCGGGCGGCTCCGTCTCGGCGAGCTTGTTGGTAGCGACGAGCGCGACGGCGGAGAGCACGCCTGCGCCCAGAGCGATGAGCGATGCCGGATTGCGCAGCATCTCCGGTCCCGGCTTGATGATCATGAGAATCCCGATGAAACCGATCAGCAGACTGACCCAAACGAGCGGCTGGACCGTTTTTCGGAACCAGAGATAGACTACCAGGGGAATAAAAAGCGGCGCGGCATTCGACAACAGCACGGCGTCAAGCAGCGAGATGGAGCGAACAGCTATGAAAAACAGCAGCTGGCAGGCCGAACCCGCGAGACTGCGAAATAGCTGCAGACCGAAGTGCTGCGTTTTGAAATAGGCGGGGCCGGCTTTGATTCCGGCCGGAAGGAACAGAAGGAAGCTGATGGCATACTGCAGAAACAGAATGAGAAGGGGCGGGACGCCGGCGGCTTCTTTGCTGAGTGCGCTCATGACAGCAGCACACAAGAACGCGAGCGTTACCAGGAGGATTCCGTGCGGAAGACTACGTCCGGCAGTTTGGGCCCTTATGTTCATCGGAAACCTCCCATTGTCACCGTACAGGATGATTGAAAGCCGTGAGATGATATGCGGCAAAGCTACGTGAACGGTAAAATGCGCGGCAAGGAAACGTGGTCACCTGGAGTAGGCGCGCAACTGGACACGCTCCGCGAGCGGCTGAAGCGGGAAGACTTATTGATGATGGATGTTAAGGTAGTTCCGCGATCGCGCGCGGCTCAGTTACCGGAGGTACTGCCGGGCGGCGTTCTGAAAATCAAGGTGACGGCGGCGCCGGAAAGAGGCAAAGCGAACGAGGAAGTTTGCGAGCTGCTTGCAAGCTGCCTGGGTGTAGCGAAACAGAGCGTACGCGTCGTTTCCGGGCATACTTCACAGCAGAAACGAATTCGGGTCGTCCGGTAGCAATGGAGGACAGCGCAGAACAGATGGAGCCGACTCCATTCACCACGATCGAAAGCGCAGAAGAGTTTTTGCAGCTTCTGTATGTCGAGATCGGAAAAGTGCGAATCGAGATCGAGAATCTGTTTGATGCCGGGCATGCCGTCCGCCGCCGGGAAGAGGCTTTGCGGCTGGTAGCGCATAAGCTGAACCAGCTGCACTCGCACACGCAGGCGAGTATCCGCCTGCTGCATGACCTCAGAACGCTACGTGCCTTGCTGCTGAAAGAATCCGTGCTTCCCAAAGCTCCAGGCCAGTGACTCACTCGCTTGGCTGGCTCCATCACGCGTATAGAGACGCAGACTGAGCGCCACCTCGGTAGCGGGTTTCAACGCAGGGGGCGAGAGTACGGGTGATCCGGAGCGCCAGGTGAGTACAGTCTTGGGCGCCATACCGGCATTGGGGCTCGCGGGATGCGCCAAGGGGAATTCGGCGGGCGTTGTACAGCCCGCGCACAAATATAAAGAAAGCAGATCGCAAAAGCCGAGTGCCCCGGTCCAGCGGTCCAAGTCAGCCTGAGGGAACGGGAGGGCCCGCTCGATAGCTTCGCGCCGTGCAGTTTCGGCGCGGACGAAGCCGGTACGCGACGGTTCACCTGCGCCGAGGAGGCAGAAGTGACGACTGACCAAAACTTCGACGAGCGGCGAGACCGCAGCGGCTAAGGCGATCGACTTGCTCCAGGAGGGCAGTGTTTCTTCGGTGTCCAGGGCAGGGAAGGGCCGGGGAACTGCATCGGGCAGAGCCTTGAGTTGACGCTCATCGCTCTCGTCCCAGCCGAAGTCGTGGCGGGCGATGGCCGCGATCACATCGGGCAGCAATGGTCCGAAGATGCGCTCTTCAAGACACCT
>JAFAMM010000034.1 GCA_019233375.1 Acidobacteriaceae bacterium | reverse complement strand
TTACACGAATGGCATGAGGCTCGTGGACATCTCGCCGGATCGTTCGCAGCTGCTTTTCGAAAGGAATGAATTCCTACATCTACACGGATCTCTCTGGGTAGCCCCCACAACTGGTGGTGCGCCCCGGCGGCTGGGGGATCTCATGGCCTTTGCAGCCGCGTGGTCCCCGGACGGTCGCGAGCTGATCTATGAAAGCGGCAACAAACTGCATATCGCACTAAGTGACGGTACCTATGTACGAGAACTGAAGGGAATCCCAAATCTAACTAGTCGCTCACCTTGGGGGATTTCGGACGTGTGCTGGTCCCCGGATGGGAAAAAGGTACGTTTCACCTGGTGGCCGGGGTTAGAAGAAGAAGTAGCTGGGTTGGAGGCCCCAGCTTCGGCCCATACTTCCGTGATCTGGGAGCTCTCAATCGACGGACGCTCTGCACATCTTTTGCTCCCCTCCTGGCATCACGCGCAGTGTTGTGGAACCTGGACTTCCGACGGCAGATACTTCGTATTCAATTCCGAAGGAAATCTTTGGGCGATTCGCGAGAAAACCAGTTTTTTCGAGAAGAACATGAGCCAACCTGTGCAGTTGACCTCCGGACCGATGGTCTTCCGATCTGCCGTAGCGAGCCCGGATGATAAGCGGCTTTTCGCGGCTGGATGGCAGCCTCGAAGCGAGCTTCTCCGATACGATCCGACGTCACGTAATTTCTCGTCCTACCTGGAGGGGATTCAGGCTGAGGGGCTCGATTTCTCGCGCGACGGGAAATGGATAGCCTATGACCAATACCCGGAGGGGACACTCTGGCGCGCGACGGCCGATGGCAGCGAGAGGCAGCAACTGACCTTTCCTCCCCTGAAAGCCTTATGGCCCCGGTGGTCTCCAGACCAGAAATACATAGCGTTCACAGGCCTGCAGCACGGAGCCTCACGAATATACGTCATGCCATCCGGCGGCGGTAACCCCCGCCAGGTCACGCACGGGGAGAGCGGTGGAGACGGAGACATCGACCCCACCTGGTTTCCAGATGGTTCGTCTCTTGTTTTTGGCGCAGTTGAGGTGGGCAATCAGTCGGTTGTGCGTGAGGTCAATCTCAGTACGGGCAAGGTTTCGCCCATTACGGGTTCGGAGGGGCTTGGCTGGCCGCGTGTCTCGCCGGACGGTCGTTTTCTCTTGGTCGTATCATCAACACCGAAACTGAAACTGATGCTCTTCGATATGCAGATTCACAAAGCGAGTGATATCGCAACCGCGGACATCGGAGTTCCAAGTTGGTCGCTTGACGGCGAGTACGCTTATTTCGATACCCAAGGGCGCGATCCCGCTTTTTTCCGTATGCGTATTCGCGACCGAAAACTCGAACGCATCGTAGGACTGAAAGATATTCGTCGCACGGCGGCCAACCTCTCCTGGACCGGCGTTGCTCCCGACGGCTCGCTTTTAATTCAGCACAATGCCGGAAGCGCAGAGCTGTACGCGCTCGATTGGGAAACACCGTAAACGCCGGCCGAATTTAATACAAAGCCGGCTCGCCGGGGGGGCGCGTTTTCCAGCGCCGGTGAATCCACATCCACTGGTCCGGGTGACAACGTATGATCTCCTCGAAACATGAGTGAATGCGCTGCGTATCGGCGACTTCATCGCCGCTCATTTTGATCTCCGAGTGAAAGCGCAGCACATACCGGTTGCTGATCTCGTCCCAAAGCGCGAATCCCGGAATTACGGGAGCTTTCGTGTGATACGCCAGCTTGACGAAGGCCGATCCAGCGCAGGCCTTTTTGTGGAAAAAATCGATGAAGACGCCTTCTGCAGGGCTCGTGTTCTGATCGATCAGTATTCCGACTGCCTCGCCATTTCTCAACGCGCGCACAACGGCGCGGGCAGCGTCCTTCTTTTGGATCAGGCGGTTGCCGGAAAGCGTGCGCCGCTTTTCGACCAGCTCGTCGATCCGTGCATTGTCTAAGGCCCGGACCAGCACGTTCATCGGTTCAGTCATGAGGGCGTGAGCAAAGGCGCTCAGTTCCCAGTTCCCGAGGTGTGCGGTCGCGATCAGCACGCCGCGGCCTTTCTCTTTTGCGCCAATATAGTGCTCCAGACCCTCGTAACCGATCCAACCTGAGACATTGGAGTGGTTGATGTCCGGAAAACGAGCTAGCGTGACCAACATGCGAGCAAGGTTCCGAAAAACGCCGTCTACAATCTCATTCTTCTCGGTTGTGCTCAGTTCGGGTAGAGCAAAAGAGAGATTCGTCAGAGCGACCCGGCGCAGTCTCGGAAGGGCAAAATCGAGCAGGTTGGTTGCCGAGACCGCTGTTTGCATCGCGGCTTGTAACGGAAGCCGGCGGAGCATGCCCATGAGACCTGCCGCTAAGCAGTACTCGGAATAAGTCTGGAGCCAACCCTTTCTCTGCGCCAAATTGCGTTATTCGATCCAGCCGCCGCCGAGCACCAAATCGTCCTGATAAAAGACAGCGGCCTGCCCGGGCGTGATGGCGCGTTGCGGCTCATCAAAGCGCACTTCCGCTTTAAAGGGATCCGAACCCGGTATAAGCGTCGCGCTCGCTGGAAAGTGCTTGTTTCGAATTTTGACGTGCGCCCGAACCGGCTGTTCCGGGGGGGCGATCGAAATCCAGTTGACCTGACGAGCCGTAAGCGAGCAGGCCATGAGATGACCGTTCTTTCCGACAACAACCTTCTGCGATGCGGGATCGGTCGCGATGACATATAACGGCTCGCCTGCCGCGACTCGTAATCCGCGGCGCTGGCCGACCGTGAAGTGATGCGTGCCGGTATGATGGCCGAGGACCCTTCCGTCGGTATTGACGATCTCGCCTTCGGCGGACTCTGAACGCAGCCCCTGTTCCTTGAAGTAAGCTTCGATGAAACCCGCATAATCGCCGTTCGGCACGAAGCAGATCTCCTGGCTATCGCCTTTCTCCGCCACCGGGAGATTGAACTCCTTCGCCAGCGCCCGTACTTGCGGCTTCAGCATCCCGCCAAGCGGAAACAGTGTTCGCGCGAGCTGCATTTGCGTGAGACCGAAGAGAAAATATGTCTGGTCTTTGCTCGCGTCCAGACCGGTCCGCAATTGATACCGGCCGCTCACTTGATCGAAGGTCACGCGCGCGTAATGTCCGGTTGCGATTTTTTCCGCGCCCACGCTGTCGGCCATCTGCAGGAAGTGATCAAACTTGATGAAGTTATTGCAGAGCGTGCAGGGGACCGGGGTGCGGCCCGTCAGGTATTCGTTGATGAACGGCCGGACAACCTGCTCTTCGAACTGCTCCTCAAAGTTAACGACGTAATACGGGATGCCGACCAGCGAGGCGACATAGCGGGCATCATAGACATCGTCGAGAGAGCAGCACCGTCCCGTTGCACCGCCTTC
>JAFAMM010000401.1 GCA_019233375.1 Acidobacteriaceae bacterium | reverse complement strand
GGGTGGTGCAATGCTGTCTGTGGGTTTCACCACGGCGACGATTTTCGATAGCGGTCCGCCGCTTTCGAGCTGAAAATCGCCGTCCGCGTTTCCCCAAGGCAGCCGTGCCGGCAGATCGCGGTTGCTGCAGGTCAGCCGCAGTGTGACGGTATCGCGATCAGGCGTTACTCTGTTCCCGGTCAGGTCTGCAAACGTGATGTAGACATCCGAGCCACCGTCGCTGCGCCATGCCGAAGCTCGCCTCGATGAGTGCCAGAACGCCTTCGCGGCCGCGGTTCGTGAATGCCGCCAGGCATAAAACGGCTCATAATCGGTGGTTTCCGAAGAGCCGGCCGTCACGCCTGTGACGCGATCAATGGAGAAGATGTCATGGGCCTGCTCACGCCTGGCATCCGGCACAACGCGGTACTCGAAGCGCTTCTGCTCAACCAGAATGGGCTCCGCGACCTTCTCAAAGAGGTTCACGACCGGAGCGCAGCCGAGCGCGAATGTCTTTTCCGTCAACCCGAGTTCGATCGTCTGCCTGCGGTCACTCCGTTCGAAGTCTGAGATGAGGAAGATGAGTTCCACCTGCTGCCCGAAACCCGCCGCGGCCACTCGATCAAGATGGCAGACATCGAGGAAAAGAAACTTTTCGGGAAAGGTGAAATATTCCTGCAGCAGACGGTACGGCCAGAACGAACGGCGCGGGAACGGCGTCATGCCCTCGTCCATTTCGAACCCGGCCTGGCGAATCGAATGCGGCGGCAACTGGATGGCTTTGCGAGCGGGAGCGGACAAGTCTCGCGCAAGGATCTGGATGCAGTTGTTCGCCAGAAGCTCGATCAGGGTGTGAGTGACGCTCGGATCCCCAAGCAGGAAAAAGCGCAGCGATTCTATGTCCAGCTTTTCGAACGTTACGTCCTGGAAGCAATGCAGCTCGAGCCGCAGCGCCGCCACCGAGTTCATGGCAGGAACGGCGGGACGCAGACGATCGGCGGATTTCCATTCTGCTGCCTGAACGCGAACGGGCCAGAGGGTGGTATCAAAGCAGGTTCGAAATTTGCACGGCATCCCGTTTATCGGAGCCGAGTATAAGCAAGATTCAACCGGAATGCGCAGACCCGTTGTGAGCTTGCCCTGATCCGGGTCCAGATGAAACTGCACAACCGACATCGACGGCACCGGCCGCACATAATGCGGGTACAACACGGAGAACAGGGATTCGACAACTTCCGGAAACTCGTCATCGATCTTCAGATGCACGCGCGCAGCCAAAAAGGCGAATGCTTCGAGAAGCCGCTCGACGTGCGGGTCTTCGCACTTCCCCGCCTCGAGTTGCAGACGCCCGGCTACTTTCGGATAGCGCTGCGCGAACTCTGCGCCGGTGTGCCGCAGGAAGCTCAGTTCCCGTTCGTAGTAAAACAGCAGATCGTCGCGCATGCCGGCTACTCTTTCACGGTGTACATGCCTCGCGCGACCTCAAAGATCGTGTCGAACGCGATGCGCTCGGGCGCGGGATCGATCATCAGGAGTGCTTCGACATGAAAGTCGAGAGTCATTCGTTTGCGGCTGAGTTTGTCGTAAGAAGTCACGCGTACATTCTTGAGCCTGGGCTCAAACAGCGTAATGGCCGCTTCGAGCGAGCGGAGGAGGCGCTGTCCATCCTGCGGAGTTTCAAGCGACATGCTGGAAATGTCCACCACGCCGTATGCGAAAACAGATTTCTGCAATTCTGTAAACGACGGGGGCACGCTCTCGACGCGCACTGTGTTCAACAGCCACTCAAGGTCGCGCCTCACGGATGAGCGCAGACGCCGCAGCGACTCCGCGCGAGTCATGAGCGGTTCGACGCGCGAATCGGGCTCGTAGTCCATCAGCCGGTCCAGCAGGCTCTGCTGAACGATGCGTTCATAATCGCCGGAGGCCATGGCTTACGACGCTCCCCATTTGAGCGCCCGCACGGGATCGAGCCGGCACAAACGCGCGTATAATTTGTTCCGCTGCGGCGAGTCCGCACCGTTTGAATCGAAGCAGCGTAGCAGCAGTTCAAACGGGTACGCCAGCGCGTCTCCTCGCTCCCAATGTTCTAAGCCTCGTTGTTCGATCTCCGCCGCGAGTTCCTCGAGGATGGGGAGCGCGATCTGGTTGTGTCCGCCGCTCATTAATAAATGCGCCAGTTGGACGCGGCGGCGGAAACGCTCGCGCCCGGAGCGTGCGGTGGCCAGATGCTGTGACATCATTTCGAGCGCCTCGGCACCACGGTTGGCGCGCGCTGCGGCGAGCGCTTGCTCAAAGACTTCGGCAGGGGCGGTCTCCTCCTCCGGTTCTATCTGGGGCGGCCGTTCTTGTATCGGCATTGATGGCGCCTCGAACGCCGGCTCGTGAACAGACGGCGCTGAAGCAACGGGCTCTGCGCGCAGCACAAGTGAAGCACCCGCGAGGACTCCATCGCGAATCCAGGCCAGGGTCTCGGCATTCGCGAGCGGGCTGTCGTCGGTGAAGCTTTGTTGCGGCAAGCCGGGAAGCTCTTCGAGCAGGCTGCGCAGCGCGGTTTGAACCGCACGGGCAACTCCGGCGAAATACTCGCCTTTGTTTTCGAGAGCAAGAACGGTATAGCGCTGCAGATCGAGCCAACAACGGCCGCACGGCAGTTCCATGGCACGCTCTGTGTTGTGCAACACCTCATCCCACTCGCCGGCCAGAAAGTTCCGCTTCAGCTCCGCCCTCAGTTCAGGCGGCGGCGCTTCGAGCATTGCGGGATCGATGCCGGGAGCTTTCGCCCGCAGTTCGCTCCAACGCATGGCTCTGATCATCAGATAGGCGGCTGCGTCGTAGATTGTTTTGTCGCGCAGGTACTTGCTCACCGCAGCCACGCGCCGGATAGCGTCCTGAAGGTCTGCCGGCTCGGACGCACCGTCGAGAGCAGCCGTTACCTGGGTCGGCGCCGGTGCGATGACCGGAGCACGAGCGGGCTGGGGAGTGGGCGCTGGAACAGGTTCCTGAACCGTGAGCGGCACCGGCGGGGCCGGCGGCTGCGCGGCAGGTCCGCCTTTTTTGTTCAGAAAAACGCGTACTTGCTGCGCGATATTTTCGATCGCGGTTCGCGTTTTGATAAAGCTCGGCGCGGCATCACCAAACTTCGCATCGCAGAAATCACTCAAGCTGCGCAGCGATTCGAGTGCGCTCGCTAATGACGCGTCAACGGTTTCGTAGAAGGCTCTCGGGGTGGTCTCCACGGCGGCATCAAAGTCCTCGGCCGTCGGTTTGTGATCGTTGATCGCCTGCTGCCGGATGCGCTGCCTTTCCTCGTTGTTCGCGTCGTGCTCGTAGCCGATCGCGCGCGAGTCTTTGTAATGCGCCCATCCCAGCCCAGCGGACGTGATCGGCAGCAAAGCAAGCGGCTGCTCCAGCTTGGAGCCCAGCCATTCGAGCGGCGCGGCACGCACTTCAAGGTCGCCATCCTCGATCTCCGGATAGAGACTATCCCAGAACCCGTCGAGCAGCGCCTGGAGAAACTGAAAACCGGGCGCCAGGGCAGAGAAACTTTCGCGGCGCACATGCGCATCTACCAGCCAAACGGCGATCTGCAGGTCCTTGCTGCGCTTCGCGAGCACGTCGCTCGCGAGTTTGATGACCTGCGCATAATCCGCAGTCTTGATGGCGGTCTTCCACTCGCCCTGCGGAGCGTCGATCTCCTCGCGGCGCGCTTCTTTGATGGCGTCCGTAACGGGGTCATAACGCAGATTTGCGCCGCCCGGATTCTCTCCGGCCACGGGCGCAAGAAGATCGTCTCGCAAGGGCATGGAAATCTCAGTGGGTCACGCTGACAGCGTTTGCCGGTTCGTTTTCGGGTACCTCGGAGAAGACCAGTTCCCGGATGTCCAGCATCGGGATGGCATCTTCATCGTTTATCAGAAAAAGTTTCTGGCCATACGGGATCAGGCCGTCGCCTTGCTGTTCCCATTCCGTTACACGGCCTAGCTTCACTTCATCGCGCTCGTGTTGCCAGCTAAACGGCGAAAGCACGGGCAGCAGTACTTCTCCAAACTCTTGTCCTTTGAAGGAAGGACCCGTCTGGACAATGGCTGTTGCCCACAATGTATCGCGCAGCAGTTTTGGGGCCTCCATACGAACGCTGCCTATGTGCTCAAATGGCAGCCATACATATTCGCCCGCAACGAACATTTCCAAACGCGGCCCTATACGGGGGTCCAGATCTTCGATGCTATGGAACGGCTTGCCATTCAAAGTGCCAGCGCGCGAGGCTTTATTGTTTTCTACCGAGAGCGGATAATCGCGCGCTGCAAAAATGGCCTGCCGTTTCCGCTCCGCCGAAATCGCGGAACGGTAGAGCAAAGCTCCGAGTTCGGCGTTCTGGCCGGCTTGAGAAAGCAGCGCGAGGTGCTTCTCGGCGCGCTCGTACTGGCCGGCAAAGCACAGCAGTTCGAAGAGGAATGTGCGGCGGCGTTCATCAGTAGGATGATCGCGGACTTCCGCGACCATCTCCTGAATCGACTCGCCTAGTTTTCCTGATCGGACGAGATCGCCTGCTTTCATCGCACGACTCACTCAGATACGTTCGCTCTCTGATCCCACTTCGCCGAGTTCTTGGTTCCGGCGGTGCCGTCCTTCGTCTGCGGCGTGTAATTGATCGTGAGTTCGCCATAGGCGAGACTGAGCGACTCTGTCGGAGCATCATCGCCACCTGACGAGCCGCTCCACTGAATACTCTCGACCATGACTTCCTTGAAATCGTACTCGATGTACTCCAGAGCCTTTCCGCCAGCTTTGCGAAGCACGACGGTCGCCTGCGGATAGTGAGTACCTGTGCAGCACGCTTTGAACAGCGTGGGGGACGCGTTGTCGGTCTTCTTCATGACGTTGAATGAACTTAACGATACTTTTCCCGCGCCCATGCCTTGCGCGCCGGAGCCAATCGTAACCGGATTGCTGGCCCCCAAAGAAAAACTGTAAATCTCAAACGCGTTCTTGCTCTTGTAAGTGTTGTCCGTGGTCTCACCTTTAATAGCCGGGTCACCACCGGTGAAATACATAAATGAATCAAATGCCATATCTTTTTCTCCTCTGATTTTGTTTGTATGTTTATTACCAACCCCCGGCACTACGGCCGCGAGCACACTCCGCTTGCGCACACTGGTCCTGTTAGCAACAACAAGACAATGCGATCCGTCAAGGCCGCCGTGCGGAAGCGGCAGGCTTGGACTGATGTCAGGCGGCAGCCGATTGCGGGAGATCAGCCACGAGGCGCATGGAAACCGTCAGTTCATCAAGCTGGAAATGAGGTTTCAAGAAGGCGACCGCGCGGTATGCGCCCGGCTTGCCTGGAATTTCGGTTACCTCAATGCGCGCTTCGGATAGCGGATGCTTCGCCTTCAGTGAAGGGCTGGCCGTCGCGCTGTTCACGACATAGCCTGCAATCCAACGATTCAGGAACGCTTCGCATTCGCCGCGGGTCATATAGCTGCCGATCTTGTCGCGCATCATGGCCTTCAGGTAATGCGCGAATCGCGAGCACGCGAGAATGTAACTCAGATTCGTCGACAATCGTGCGTTTGCGTTGGCGGCGTCGGTATCGTACTGCTTCGCCCTCTGGCAGGACTGCACACTAAAGAACGCCGCATAATCTGTGTTCTTGCAGTGCACCAGCGGAACGAAACCGAGGTCGGCCAGTTCCTTCTCACGGCGATCTGTAATCGCCACCTCGGTGGGACACTTCATGGCAATGTCGCCGTCGTCGGTAGTGAAATTGTGGACGGTCAGGCCTTCCACCTTGCCGCCGCCTTCCACCCCGCGAATTGTCGCGCACCAGTTGTACATGGCGAATGATTCGGTAATGCGTGATGCCAGCGCCCAGGCAGCATTGCCCCACAGATATTTATTGTGGTCGGTGCCGTCCACACCCTCTTCGTAGTCAAACTCATCGACCGGCCGCGTTTTCTTGCCGTACGGATCGCGCA
>JAFAMM010000295.1 GCA_019233375.1 Acidobacteriaceae bacterium | reverse complement strand
TTGAGATTTTTTCCGCGCCCACGCCGTCCGCCATCTGGAGAAACTGATCAAACTTGATGAAGTTATTGCAGAGCGTACAGGGGACCGGGGTGCGGCCCGCGAGGTACTCGTCGACAAAAGGCCGAACAACCTGCTCTTCGAACTGCTCCTCAAAGTTCACCACGTAATACGGGATGCCGATCATTGAGGCGACATAGCGGGCATCGTATACATCGTCGGGAGAGCAGCACCGGCCGGTCGTGCCGCCTTCTGGTACGACATCCGGCAGTCGGCGTTGGTTCCAGAGCTGCATCGTAAGGCCGACGACGCGATGACCGTCACGCTGCAGCATCGCAGCGACGACTGAACTGTCGACACCGCCGGACATCGCAACCGCAATGGCATTCCCGTCAGGCATGCTGGACCTTTCGCACGGCGTTGGCCCGAAGCCTTCGAACGCTGGCGATCACGCATTCCGTCAACTGACCTACTTCCAGCGGTGTGTTGTACCGCCCGAACGAAAAACGGACGCTCGATCGCGCTTCGTTCCTGCTGCGGCCCATTGCGAGCAGAACCGGCGATGGTTCGATCGATCCGCTGCTGCAGGCAGATCCCGTCGAGACGGCGATGCCTTGCATGTCGAGCGCGATCAGCAGCGTTTCCGCTGAAACTCCTCTGAAGAGGAGATTACTGGTATTCGGGAGCCTGTGATCCAGTGTGCCGTTCACTTCGACATCCTCGAGCGCCGAAAGGACCTCTGATTCGAAACGGTCACGCAGCGTGGCAAACAATGCGGGCTCTTCGGCAGAACACAATTCCAGCGCCCGGGCGAAAGCAGCCGTCCCTGCTACGTTCTCGGTTCCCGCGCGGCGGGCTCGTTCGTGCCTGCCGCCATATTGGATCGCATGAAGTGGTACCCCCTGGCGGACGTACAGCCCGCCCGTCCCCTTCGGCGCGTAGCATTTATGGGCGCTCACTGAGTACAGATCGGCGCCGGTATCCGCTAGATTTCGCGGTATCTTTCCAAGAGCTTGCACACCATCTGAATGGAAATAGACCGGCTGCCCGGTGGCGCGGCGTTCTTTCGTGAGCGCCGCAACTTCCTTTACGGGCTGTATATGCCCGGTCTCGTTGTTTGCGTGCATGAGCGAGACGAGCACGGTGTCGGATCTGAACGCTGCCGCAATGGCCTGCGCATCGACAATCCCGTCCGCGTTCGGGCGAATGTAGGAAACGTTCAGTCCTTCACGCTCGAGTTGGCAAAAACATTCGAGGACGGATGGGTGCTCGATTGCAGTGGTGATCGCATGCGATTCTTTCAGAAGCATGCCGCGCAGAAGGCCAAAAATGGCCAGGTTATTCGATTCCGTGCCGCCGCTCGTGAGGATCAGCTCGGAGGGCGAGACTCCTACGAATCCAGCAATGCTTCGTCGAGCCGATTCCAGTAACCGGCGCGCGGATTGGCCTGCGCCATGCGTGCTGGAAGCATTCCCGAAATTCTCGCGCAGGGCGGCAGCGACCGCGTCGATAACTTCCGGCGCAACAGGAGTGGTCGCATTGTGATCAAAGTAAAGCAAAGAGTTGAAGAGCCTTGCTTGCGTGTGAGGTGCTGCTGTAAGCAGAAATACGCGGCTTCACTTACAATTCTAGCAGCGCATGACCCCTGAGCCGAGACGCCCCGTCATTACTCTAACCACCGATTTCGGGACGTCTGATCACTACGCCGGCACACTGAAGGGCGTTCTATTGAGTCGCTGCCCGGATGCCGTTCTGGTCGACATTAGTCACGAAATTCCGCCGTTTTCCATTTACGCCGGAGCTTACGCTCTTGATCAGGCCGCCCGGTATTTCCCTCCAGGCACTGTTCACCTGGTCGTAGTCGACCCGGGAGTGGGAACCAGCCGAAGAGCGATTGCTGCAGAAGCTTCCGGGCAGACGTTCGTCGCGCCGGACAATGGGGTCCTCAGTCTCGTCCTGCACCGCTCGCCTGCGGCTCGCGTTCATGAAATTACGAATCCGAAGCTGTGGTTTGATCGTCCTTCCAATACATTTCACGGCCGCGACATCTTCGCGCCAGTCGCTGCAGCGCTCGCCGCGAGGACGTCGACCCTCGACGACGTTGGTCCCGCTTGCGATTCGTTCGAACGGTTGCCGGACCTGCTGCCGCGGAGCGTGTCCGATGGCGTGCTGGCCGGCAGAGTATTCAGCGTGGACCGGTTCGGGAATGTAATCACCAACTTCGCCACAGCACAGATGCTGCCTGGAGAGTTCACAATCGAGGCGGGAAGCCAGAACGTCTGCGAGATCCGCCGTACGTTCGGTGAAGCCGTTGATGATGTGTGCTTTGCTTATTGTGGCAGCTCCGGATACGTGGAACTCGGCATGAACCAGAAATCCGCGGCTGAGTACCTGGGCATTGCTCCCGGGGACCCGGTAAACCTTCGGCGGCTGCCATCCTGACGCTACAATCAGGAGAAATCCACTAACGGCCACAGGCTGCCTTTGAGCCCGGCTGACACCGCTTTTTCATGACTGCCGCCGAACCAACTATTCAGACTCGTTCCGCCGAGTTTCGCAAAAAGCTGCAAGCGAAGATTATTGTGGCCGATGGCGCCATGGGCACGATGCTCTATGCCAAAGGCATCTTCATCAACCGCTGTTTTGATGAGCTTAACCTCTCGGCGCCACAATTAGTGAAGGAAATTCACCAGGAATATGTTCGCGCCGGCGCCGAAATCATCGAAACCAATACATTCGGTGGAAATCGCGTGAGGTTGGGCGCGTACGGCTTTGCGGAGAAGTTACACGCCATCAATGAAGCAGGTGTAAGGCTGGCGCGCGAGGCAGCGGGCGAGCGGGCTTTCGTAGCAGGGGCTATCGGGCCGCTTGGTACGCAGATAGAACCGCTCGGGCCGATGTCGTTTGCCGAAGCCCGCGACACCTTTCGCGAACAGGCCGAATCGCTCCTGCGCGCGGGTGCGGACCTGATCATACTCGAGACCTTTTACGAGCTGGACGAACTGAGGGAAGCGATACTAGCTGCTC
>JAFAMM010000202.1 GCA_019233375.1 Acidobacteriaceae bacterium | reverse complement strand
AAGGCAAGGGTATCCGCGTGACGCAAATTGTGGTCGGCAGGCGGGCCGTATGAGCGTACTTGAGTTCGATACGGGTGTCAGTATCTTTGAGGGCTTGAAGTCCTATTCGCGAACGGACGTGGAGTTAATCAATCGCTTCGGCGACCTGTTCCTTTCCGATGCGAATTGGGAACTCTGGCTTCAGGAGGGATTGGGAGCACTGCTTGAAGTGGCTGGCGAGCAAGTCATATTTTTGCAACGGACGAACGAAATCGAACCTGGTGATACTGAGACGCTGAGCTTTCAACGCGAACCGATTTCCGTAGGTCGCGACCCGGATAACGATATAGTGCTTGCGCCCGCGGGAGTTGGCCGTCATCACGCCCGCATCACGAACCAGAACGGGCGGTATTTTCTCGAGGACCTCGGCAGCACGAACGGAACTTATCTGAATGACAGGAAGGTTGAGCCGCATAAGCCCGTTCCGCTGAACGAAGGCGCGCAGTTTCTGATTTTCCCTTACCATTTCAGTTTTTCGAGCCGGCAAGTGTGGAGCCCGCAAGAGCCGATCAAGGTTGCTGCCGGCGCGCCCCGTGTTGTTACATGGAACGACGCCTGGTCGCACGAGTTTGGCGGAACGCGCCTCTTCAGCGTTAAATTGTCGCCTGACATCGGATCTGCTGTCCTACGCGTGTCGGACGATCTTCTCAATTGTCTGGTCTATCGAATCAGCCATGCGAAGCCTGCGTATCTTACTCCGGCCGACACTGGCGCCATCGAGTTTTTATTGCTTTCTGTGTTGGAACGCGCTAACCGCGTGCTGAGATTTCCGTTCTTCTTCTCGCTCGTTCCGTTTGAACCTCCCCCAAAACACGCATCAGGAATTTCGATTGAATGCGTCCTGGATTTGACGGGGATAGCGGGCGTGATCGAGATATTCCTGCCCGGCGGCGCGCTCGCAAAGATTCATCATCGGCGCGGCAGCGAACTCCCCGAAATACCTGTGTCGTGGCCTATATTGGCGGCGACCGGCTACTCCGATTTGAGTTTGGAGGAGTTCGCGGAACTCGAGGTCGGCGATATTTTACTCTTTGCTTCAGCGCCTCGTTTTCTATTGCCCGCAACAGCGCAAGCCTGCGAACGCGGATGGGAAGCAGTACTTGTCGAATCAGATCAACGGCGGCTGAAGATCAAAGATTATTTTGAGAGGAGCAATCTCACGATGGAAAGCGAAGCGGCACCCCCTGAGCAAACCGAATTCCATAAACCCAATCTGGCGACGCTGCCAGTTCGCGTACACATCGTTCTAAGCCAGCTTGAAATGAGCCTGGCGGAACTCAGTAAGCTGAGACCGGGAAGCATTGTCGAACTGGATCGAGAAAAATCGGAATCCGTGCAACTTGCCGTGAACGGCAAGATTGCGGGGACAGGCGAGCTGGTTCAAATTGAGGGCCGCCTGGGTGTCCGTATCTCAAATTGGAATGCGCAATGAATGCGGCTCCGATAGGCTGGAGCGAATATGCCCGGCTGATGCTGGTGCTCTGCGGCATCCTTGCACTGGCGGTAGTCGCGATTCGCTTCTGGCTTCCCAGGTTGTCCAGGTGGAACAAGCCGGCCAATGGGCCGATTGAGATCTGCGCCCGTCTGCCGCTTGAGGCGCGAAAAACGCTTTATATTGTAAAAGCCGCTAATTCTTACATGCTGCTAGCCAGTTCGGAGGCAGGAGTGCAGCATCTGGCGGCTCTTAGCCCCGACGAATGTTCGGCCTGGCGGGAAAAGAGCGAACTCTCATCCGCGAAATTCTAATGCGATGCTTGCCGCTCATCTTGCTCATATCGTCGATGCCGGATCCGGCCCTAGCGCAAACCGCAACTGCGCCTCCCTCAACCGGCATCCCCAACCCGGTTGTCCTGGTGATCATTATGGGCGGTTTAGTGTTAGCGCCTTTCGTGCTCATCATGCTTACTTCGTTCGTGAAAATCTCCGTGGTCCTCTCCATTCTTCGAAATGCACTGGGGACGCAGGCGGTCCCGCCGAACCAAGTCATTACCGGACTCGCATTCATCCTCAGCCTGTTCATCATGACGCCGGTCGCGCGCAACATGTATCAGGAAGCGGGATCTATCGGGGATACGCGCGATATCTTTTCTGAGGCCAGCGTTAAGAACCTCTTCAACGCAGTGGATAGAGGAAAGGAGCCACTACGGCGCTTTTTGGCGAAGCACGCGCACCCGCAGGACCGTTTGTTGTTTATGAATTTGGGAGCGCGCCTGGAAGAGGGTAACAAGAACCCAGCCACTCCGGCGGCGAATGTGCCGCGCCCCGGCAATGACTATTTTCAGGTGCTGATTCCAGCATTCGTGACCAGCCAATTGAAAGAAGCATTCCAGGCAGGGTTCTTGATTTTTCTGCCGTTCATCGTGATAGACATGGTGGTCGCAAACGTACTGCTGGCCATGGGAATGAACATGCTTTCGCCCAGCGTGATTTCGCTGCCATTTAAAATTCTGCTGTTCGTTCTGGTGGACGGCTGGTTTCTTGTCGTGCGCGGCCTGGTGCTCAGCTATGCCTAAAGGTGGAGGGTCATGGATTCCAACGCGATTATTACTCTTCTGCGCGAGGGACTGTTTCTGATTTTGCTGCTGTCCGCAGCTCCCATGCTCGCGAGCCTCGTCATCGGCCTCACGGTCAGCATGTTTCAGGCAGTCACGCAATTACAAGAACAGACGTTGAGCTATGTGCCCAAAGTCGTAGGCGTGTTAATCACGATGGCGATCTTGGGGCCCTGGATGATCACGCAAACGGTGCGTTTCGCCCAGACCTTGTTCGACAGCATCGCGCTCGTGCAGTAATGCCCTTGTTATCTACGGTGCAATCTTTGCTGAATGGCATAGGGCTGCACTATGATGTCCGGCTTTGGTTGGCCCTGTTCGCCCTGGTATTTGCGCGCGTCACTGCCGCTGTTGTTTTCGCGCCATTTTTAGGCGGCACCTCGGTGCCTGGCCTCATCAAAGCCGGTTTAGGAGTCATTTTGAGCCTCGTCATGCTGCCCGCGCTCTCTTCCACCGCCACGGAAAACTTTCCGGCTTCCGGGCTGCTGTTTGCCGCGCTGTTGGTGAAAGAAGCCTTAGTGGGAGCGACCCTCGGCTTCCTGGCGCAGCTTGTCTTTTACGGTGTACAGATGGCCGGGACCATAGTAGATACGCAACGTGGGATGAATCAAATTACTTTTTTGGCGCCGCAACTCGAAGGCCATCCATC
>JAFAMM010000146.1 GCA_019233375.1 Acidobacteriaceae bacterium | reverse complement strand
GGCATGCGCCGCTCAATCTCGAGACTCAAGGCCAGACACAGATTCACAATTTCGACTTTGGCCTGGTTGTGAATCATCAGTGCGCCGTTCCCACTGACGAATTCATTCCCGCTACGGTGACGAATAACAATCTTGAGATTGCTTTGCGAGCGGTGGTGCCGGAAGGTGTGAACAGCTCTCCCTCCCCGCTTCTTGGCGGTCTCGAGATTATTCCAGATTCAACCGCTCCGTACATCGCGATCGATTCGCAACAGCAGACCTCGGTTCAGGCGGGGAATACTCTTCAGCTCTATGCCGTGGGATGGTACATGAGCAACTCGGTAACCTGGAGCGTTTCCGGTCCAGGAACGATCAGCTCGACCGGCCTCTACACGGCTCCGGCGACTGCCCCTTCATCTGCGCAATCTGTCACGATCACCGCAACAAGCACTGCAAACCCTAGTATCACGGCCAGCGTTACGCTGACAATCCCGTAAGGGTTCAGGAGGGGTGGAGGCGCCGGATGCGGCTCCTCCACCCCTCGCAGTTTGAAGCCGAAAACACGTTTCCGCAGCGCAGACGGCTACCATGTTTAAGCGGAGCTGTTTATCTCTGAACTTATGCGTGCTGGCTTTAAGGAATCGGTATTCACGTGACGGCTGTAATCTTCGTCATCGCCACCCTGTTGGTCCTTTATGTCCTGTTCGGCTATCCCTTGCTCTTGTCCGTCTGGGCAAAGATCCTCCCGAGGCCTATACGTAAACAGTTCGTACCAACCCGCATTTCAATCCTCATCCCTGTCCGCAACGGCGTTCACTGGATTCGGCCCAAACTGGATTCTCTGCTCTCGTCAGACTACCCGCCCGAACTGCTCGACATTCTAGTTATTTCGGACGGCTCCACCGATGGAACGAACGAAATTGTAGAAAGCTATCCAGACCCGCGCGTTCAACTGCTCGCTTTACCGCCCGGCGGAAAGGCCACCGCGGTCACGCGCGGGCTCGAACGGGTATCAGCCGAAATTGTTGTGCTCACTGACGTACGACAGACGTTCGACTCTCAAGCGCTTCGGACTATGATTGCCTGCTTCGCGGATCCGTCCGTCGGAGTGGTGACCGGCGAACTGGTCATTCGCTCCGGGCTGAGCTTGGAGGAGTACAACACCGGCTTGTACTGGCGTTATGAAAAGTGGATACGGCGGAATCTAAACCGTATTGACGCGATGCTCGGAGCCACCGGATCCATATACGCGATACGCCGGACTCTGGCGACGCCGATACCGCCAGACATACTGCTCGATGATGTCTACCTCCCGTTCAAGGCAGCGTTCGCGGGCACACGTATCTATTTCGAGGACCAGGCGAAGGCGTATGACTCGCCCACCTCGCTCGAAACCGAATTCTGGCGTAAAGTGCGGACGCAGGCCGGTGTCTACCAGATTATGGGCCAGTTCCGCGCTCTGCTGTGGCCGGGAAATCGCCGCTTCCTGCATTGGGTTTCGCACAAAGTCGGACGTTTGCTGTTGCCGTTTGCACTTATAGCAGCAGCCGCCGGTGCCTTTGGGCTGCCCGGCATATGGAAATTGCTCGTACTCGCGGGGCAGGGGCTATTCTATGCGCTTGCCGTGCTCGACCCCGTCATTGGGGAGAAGAATCCACTCAAGAAACTCTCGGCCGTCGCTCGCGCATTTGTCACGCTGGTTGCCGCGGCGCTCTGCGCAACCGCGATCCTGGTCCTCCCGGCCCAACGGCTTTGGAAAGAAACGCGTGTCAGCGCCACGCGAGATCAGGCGTTCAGCTCGCGGAGATAAGGCACGCTCGCCTGCATCATGCTCAGTTCCATCTCCACAAAGTAATTCTGTATGCCGCCGATTTTTGCCGCTTCAAAGATCTTTTTCCAATCGAGCGTGCCCTGCCCCACAGGCGTTATCTTTCTCGTCTTCGCGGACCAGCCCTGCACGTGCATCGAGATGAACCGTCCCGGGTACTTTGTGAAGTACGCAGCGGCATCGTAGCCGTTGCTGATCGTGGACACCTGGAACTGAAATTTCACGAGCTTCGGATCGAGCAGGCCGAACAACACGTCATAGGTTCTCTCGCCATCCACCATGGAAAGCTCGAAGCCTTCATTATGCAGCCCTTGCTGAATGCCGGCTTTTGCAGACTGTTCAGCCATTCCGTTGTATTCATCGGCCGCGCGCTTCACATCGTCCATCGTCGGATGAAGCGGCCCGTCCAGGCTAGGCACCATCATCTGCGTAAGCCCCAATTCCTTCGCCCACGCAATTCTGCCCGGCATATCTTTTCTCAACTCATCCATGGAGAAGTGCGAACTCTGACATGTAACATTCATATCGGCGAAGATGCGGCGCAGCTCAGCAGGGCTGTATTTCGCGACTCCGGCGAAGCCGGAATCAGCGTACCCGACCGGGGAGCACAACTCGATCGTCTGGAATCCCGAATTCGCCAGCACCTTGATCGTGCCCGGGAAATCCTTCGCGATCATTTTTCTGACCGGATAAGTCTGACATCCGATCGGCAAGCCGAGCGGATTGGCTCGAAGTCTCACACCCAACGGTAAAATCCCGGCGCCTACCGCTGAAAGATTACGCAGAAAGTCCCGTCTTCGAACTGCTGTCACACGCCTCTCCTGCGATGTCGTCAAACACGCGATTATAACCGACGTTGTTAGCTCGATACCGCCACGGGTTCGGACCGCTCCACCCGTTTGTCGTCCCGCTTCTCCTCGTGGTATTCCTGCTCGGTGTTCAGGGCCCAGAGGTTGTCGCGGCTCCGGACATTGTCAATAATGTTGTCGACCGCCGTCATGGCCGTCAGCATCGAGTGGTCCTGGTTGTTGTACTTGTGCATGCCGTTCCGCCCAATCAGGAAGAGGTTGTCGAATTCATTCGCCCAGTGAATCACCTCGGGGAACCTGTCATACGACCCGAAATAGGCGGGGTAGGTCTTCGGCATGCGGAGTACAGTCGCATCGAGCGCGTCTTTTGCATCCAGAATTTTCATCGATTCCAGTTCGGACTTCGCGAGCTCGATCATTTCCGCGTCGCTCTTGCGCCAAAGCTCGTCCGTTTCATTGCAGAAGTATTCGAGACCGATCCAAACCTTGTTCGGGTCCGCCACCATGGACGGACTCCAGTTGTTGAAAATCTGCAGGCGGCCCACAAGCACGTCCGGCTCCTGGATGTAGATCCAGTTATCTTTCACCAGACCGCCGGATTCCTCCTCGAGCTTGAGCCGGTCACAAAGAACACCGACGGTAATGAAATCCCTGTAAACCAGGCCATCGGAAATCTCGCGCACGTGTGGAGGCGCCTCCGGCTTCATGGCGGCAACCAACTCCTTGACGGGCATCGTTGAAAAGAACAAATCGCCTGAGATCCTGCGCACTTCGCCCGTCTGGGTGTTCCTGGCTACCACGGCAGTAATTTGGTTTCCGCTGCGCTCGATTTCCTGCGCAGTCCAGTGCGTCCAGATCTCGCCCCCGAGCCGTTGCACCCGGGCCGCCACCTCTTCCCACATTTGCCCCGGACCGTATTTGGGGTAGAGAAACTGCTCAATTAGCGAAGTCTCAACGTCCTTTTGAGCGATGTCCTGCCGCTTTTTCGGCATCATTTTCTTCAGGACGTGAAGAACTGTCTTGTAAATGGAGAGCCCTTTGATGCGCTGAGCGCCCCATTCGGCGCTAATCTCCTTGCACGCGATGCCCCAGACCTTCTCCGTGTAGGATTTGAAGAAGGTCATATACAACTCCCGGCCAAAGCGGTTGATGAAGAATTGCTCGAGATTCTGCTCATTGCGAATCGGGAATAATACAGAGCGGATATAGCTCAGTCCGATCCTGATGGTCTTTATCAAACCCAGCTTTCGGAGCGTGTCCCCGCTGAGCGTAATCGGATACGCGAAGAACTGCCGCATAAAGTAGATGCGCGATTTGCGGTGCCGCACCAGCATGACCCGGTCCTCGGTGGCAGGATTGAGCCCCTGAGCGGGCGCTGCCACCTGGGTCTTCTGCCGTTGATAACTGATCTCGGCGCTAGCGCCCTCGATTGCCTGCATGGGCAGAATGTTGAGCCACCAGCTCATTACGCGATCAGATTTCGAGAAAAATCGGTGTCCCCCGATGTCAATACGGTTACCCTTATAATTAACTGTGCGGGAAATACCGCCCATGTACTCGCTTTTCTCCAAAACGAGGGGCACGATACCGGTGCGCGTTAACAACTCGTAGGCGGCTGTCAACCCAGCCGGTCCGGCGCCGATAATCACTGCGCGCTTTCTTTCTTGGAGGGATAAGTCTCTCATCGTGTTGTGGTTGCCGCTTTGACTGGTCTGCCGTTCCGCGCTTGCCCGCGCTACGAAGATAGTGGGCGCAAGATGCTGCTTTTCTTGTGTGAAGCCGCTCTCACCTCGCCTCGTAGAGACGCCAACCCCCGCCAAACTGCGTCACTCTATCTTAGTCCGGGGAGCGGCCCTGCATCCGCGTTGATAGACGCGAAAATGGTAGGACCCTTTTAACCGAACGTTAATTCTGACAAAGCCAAAAGTAAAGAATATTACAGAGATCAAAGTTGTCAACAGTGAGCTTGAATCCTTCCGGCAAAGCAGAATACCTCGAAACGTCTCCCGGGCCCAGTCCAGCTGTTCGAAGCCGTGCGGTCTGGATTTGTCCAGTCACTTGCTGCGTAGCCCTGCTGACCTGCATCTTCGTTGCGCAGCCGTTTGCGGATGCCGGGTTCAACGACGACTGGTCATACGCTCACGTGGCGATGAAGCTCGCCGAAACCGGACGGCTGCACTACAACGGCTGGGGCAGCCCGACAATACTCTTCCAGGTTCTGTGGGGCGCTCTATGGATCCGGCTGTTTGGCTTTTCTTTCGATGTGCTGCGGGCCGCGACCATTCCGTTCTCTGCCGGGTATGTTCTGCTGGTCTATGCCTTAGGGCGGCGCGTCGGATTAACACGCAATTTCGCGACGTTCGGCGCGATTACGGCGGGCACCTCGCCGCTGTTTCTTCCTGAAGCCGCTTCGTTCATGACCGAAGCATACAGCGGTTTTTTCATCGTCCTGTGTGTGTATGCGGCAGTATCGAGCGCAGAGGCGGCAGGCCGCAAGGCGGCTGTCAGGTGGCTGTGGATATTAGCCGTTTCGGGCATCGCCGGCGGTTCAGATCGGCAAATCGTCTGGGTGGCGCCTGTTGCTTTCATCCCGTTTTTGGCATGGCTGAAGCGCTCGGATCACCGGTTCCTCATTCATGCCATCGGCGCCTACTCCGTTTGCATCGCCTGCCTGGGTTTCCTAGCCACTAGGCTGGCACAGCCGTATGGGCCTTTGGAATTGTCGCACCAGCAGATCCTTGCACGAGTGCTGCACGGCGCCGTGCCGGCGTTCTTTTTGATCGTGCGGCTAAACCTGAGCTGCCTGCTGATCGCACTGCCCGCTTTTCTTTGTTTTGTGCCTGTGTGGAAGATGTTAGGGATGGCGCGATCGGTGCCGGCCGGTCTGGTCTGCCTGGCAGTTGTCGTTTTCTTCGCTCACCGTTTCGGGGATCGTTATCTAGCCCCTTTTCTCGGCAATATGCTTTCGCCTACGGGGCTGTTTGACAACGATGCGCTGGGCTCTAGGCCAACGATATTGCCGTTTGCCGCACGCGCAAGCCTGACCTGGCTGCTGTTCTTCAGCGTGCTCGCGTTCGTTCACTTCTGTATCCTTCGATGCGCCCGGTTGCCGCGCATGCCTGTGACGCTGTTTGTCCTTTTCTCGGGCGGCTACCTTGCTCTGGTGGTTCCGGGAGCGCTGCTCGGGCCTGGCTTCGTTTTTGACCGGTACGCGCTGCCGCTATTTCCGATGGTGGTTCTATTCATCCTGCTGTCGGCGCAGACGTACGTGTCGCGGGCGCCTTTGGCTGCCTGGATCTGCCTGGCCGTTTTCGCCTTGTACGCGGTCGGAACAACTCACGATTACTTCAGCGGGCTGCGGGCACGGCTTCAGGCTGCGCAGGAACTTGAGCGGCGCGGCATTTCGCGCCAGCGGATCTCCGCCGGGTTCGAATATGACGGGTGGACTCAGTTGCAACTGGCTGGAACGATTAAGCCCGTGCTCTACGGCGACGCCCCCCGAACCTTCTTTTGGTTCTGGCCGAAAGCGACGGCGCTCGACCCTGAGTACGCGGTCAGCTACTGGGCGCCTTCCGATTTGCCGCCAGAGAGGCGGACAACCGTGTTTTACCGGACCTGGCTGCCTCCATTCCAGTGGGCGGCTGTTTCGCTGAGCCGTGCTGATCTTCCGAAATTCTTTAAGCCGTTACCCGGACCCACTCGCCAGGCCCCAGGAGGGTAGCTTTTTGCGACTGTTACCTACGAGATCTCTAACGGATTGGATTCTTGGTAGCGCTAAGGGGAATCGAACCCCTATTTGAGCCTTGAGAGGGCTCCGTCCTAACCGTTAGACGATAGCGCCGTCGGGCGAGACGTTCCCAGTATAGCGATTGCGCGGACCTGAATGCTCAGACTCACGGCGTGTTGGCAAGTCTGGGAGGGGGCGCTCCGGGTTTCGCGATTTGGGGTGGAGCGCCCGCCTTCGTTACGGGGATGTTATCTGTAAAAACGACAACCGCTGCCAGCTGGTTACCCAAGGCTGAACTTTTGCCGTTTTTCTTCGTCGACGATCTCCCTAAATCTCGAACATCCCTTCAAACAGGGCGGATGTTAGATACCGCTCGCCGGAATCTGGTAGAACTACGACAATCGTCTTTCCGGCCATCTCCGGTTCTTTGGCAACGCGAGCGGCGGCCAGAGCCGCAGCCCCGCAGGAGATGCCTGAGAGAATGCCCTCTTCGCGGGAAAGGCGGCGCGCCATTTCGATTGATTCCTCGTTCGTGACCTGCTCCACGCGGTCCACCATGGAAAGATCGAGGTTCTCCGGAATAAAGCCGGCTCCAAGCCCCTGGATCTTGTGCGGGCCGGGTTTCAACTCTTGATGTTGGAGAGCCTGTGTGATGACCGGACTGTTGGTCGGCTCGACTGCAATCGAGATGAGCGGGTGTTTCTTCTCCTGTTTTATGTAACGCGACACACCCGTAATAGTGCCGCCCGTCCCGACGCCGGACACAAGCACGTCGACGCCGCCGTCGGTGTCTTCCCAGATCTCAGGCCCGGTGGTTTGAAAGTGGATGCGCGGATTCGCCGGATTTGAGAACTGCTGGGGCAGGAAATATCTCTTCGGGTCGCTTGCCAGAATCTCTTCAGCCTTGGCGATAGCGCCCTTCATGCCCTTAGCGCCCTCTGTGAGAACGAGATTCGCACCGAGAACTTTCAGGACCTTCCGCCGCTCGAGGGACATTGTATCGGGCATAGTGAGCGTGATCGGGTAGCCCCGCGCCGCCGCGACGAAAGCCAGGGCGATCCCGGTGTTGCCGCTAGTGGGCTCCACAATCTCACGGCCTGGACTGAGTACGCCGCGCTCCTCGGCGTCCCAGATCATCGACGCGCCAATGCGGCATTTCACCGAATACGCCGGATTGCGGCCTTCAATCTTGGCCAGGACGGTAGCCTTCGCGCCGTCTATCACCCGATTCAATTTCACGAGGGGCGTACGCCCGATACTAAATGAATTGTCTTGGTAAACCAAAGAATGTCCTTTCAGATTTCCCAGTTGGGAACATATTGCGTGTGTTTGTGTTGCCAATCTCGCGCCAGCTCGCCGAACGAGGTGCCGTCCAGAACATCCGACGTGGCCGCATCCACCCGCTCCCAGATAGGCGCGAACGGGTCCTCATTGCCTCTGTTTCCCGCCATTCTGAAGTTTTCAACGGCTCTGAGCACCTCGCCGACGGTAATCGTATCGGGCGAGCGGGCCAGCAGGTAACCACCTTCGGCGCCACGCCGCGAATCAACGAACCCGCTTTGTTTCAAACCTGCCAGAATCAGCTCGAGAAATTTCTGGGGGATTTTCTGCCGCCGGGCTATGTCGGCGATCTTGATGGGCGGCATTGAGGTTCCGGGTAAGGTGTGGAAGTACTGGACGGAAAGGTCGAACACAGCCTTCAGAGCGTATTCGCTCTTGACCGAGATGTTCATTGTAACCCTTCCGATTCTAATACTTCCGCACGGAAGTTGCATTGTTTCTTGGAAAGCAGATCGAGATGATAGAGACACAGCCGAAGCGGTAGTGCGGCCTGCCAGAAGCTGACTCGAGACGTCCGATTTTCTCGCCTGCGAGTACAATGCAATACGAATGTCTCTTGTTGTAATTGGCTCGGTCGCCTATGATGCGATCGAAACACCGCATGGGAAGCGCGGCCGGCTGTTGGGGGGTTCGTGTACGTACATTGCCCTGAGCGCGAGCTTCTTCACAAAACCATCGATCGTGGCCGTAGTGGGCGAAGATTTTGACGCCGGCGACCGGGCGCTGCTTGCTTCCAAAGGTGTCGATCTGGAAGGCCTGGAACAGGTGCCAGGAAAGACGTTTTTCTGGTCTGGAGCGTATTCGTCGGACATGAATGATCGCAAGACGCTACGCACCGACCTGAACGTCTTCGCCGATTTTCAGCCGAAGCTGCCGGCCGGCTACGCCAAGGAGCCTTATTTGTTCCTCGGTAACATTCAACCGGCGCTACAGAACCAGGTGCGCACGCAGATGAACGGCGTCCGCTTTGTAGGCGGCGACACGATGAACTACTGGATCAACAATGATCGCCAGGAACTCCTCAACACCATTCGCAACTGGGATTTCCGGCTGATCAATGACAGCGAGGCGCGCATGCTTTCGGGCGA
>JAFAMM010000117.1 GCA_019233375.1 Acidobacteriaceae bacterium | reverse complement strand
CTTTACACCCCAGCATCGCATGTGCGGACCCTTGGCCTCCGGCATGATTTGGACCTCACAGCGGACCAGTTGCGCGCCGCACTGGATCTCGGGCATCAGGTGAAACAGACGCCGCAGCGGTTTGCCGCTGCTTTGAAGGGGCGCTATGTGGCAATGCTGTTTGAGAAGCCGTCGCTGCGGACACGCATGACATTCGAGCTGGCGATTAAGCAGCTTGGCGGGGACAGCGTGATGCAAACGGGCCCGATCGGCGGCCGCGAACCGCTGAAGGATGTCGCGCGTAATCTGGCGCGCTGGACAGACGCGATCGTCGCGCGCACGTTCGCGCAAGAGACGGTGGAGGAACTGGCGCGGTGGTCGGGCATACCGGTCATCAACGCGCTGAGTGATCTGTACCACCCCTGCCAGGCCCTGGCAGACATGCAGACGCTGAAAGAGCAGTTCGGAAGACTCAAAGGGCTGAAGCTGGCGTTTGCCGGCGACGGGAATAATGTTGCGCATTCGCTGCTGCTCGCGTGTTCGCGGCTGGGGGTAAGCTGCACGGTAGCGACACCGCAGGGCTATGAACCCAAGGCGGCGATTGTTCAGCAGGCAGCGGAGTTTGCAAGCGCAAACGGGGCGCGCATCGAGGTGACGAGCGACCCCGTAGCGGCGGTGCGCGGCGCGCATGCAGTCTATACCGATGTGTGGGCCAGCATGGGACAAGAATCCGAAGCCGAAGAGCGCAACCGCCTGTTTGCGCCTTACCAGGTGAATCAGCAATTGATGGCGAGTGCACGGCCCGATGCGGTTTTCATGCACTGCCTGCCGGCGAAGCGTGGTCTGGAAGTGACGGACGACGTGATGGAATCGGCGCAGAGCGTGGCGTTTGACCAGGCGGAAAACCGGCTGCACATCCAGAAAGCCATCCTGCTCATGCTGCTGCAGTGAAAGCAGCGGCCGGGCTGAAGACCGGCGCGGGCTAAGCCCACCCTCCAGAGGGAAACGTATGAATAAACTAACAGCGAAGAAGGTGGCGCTCGCCTATTCAGGCGGCCTGGACACGTCCATTATCATCCCGTGGCTGAAAGAGAATTACGGCTGTGAAGTAGTGGCGGTCTGCGGCGATATAGGGCAGGGGGGAGAAGAGCTGGAAGGGCTGAAAGAGAAGGCCCTGCAGACGGGCGCGTCCGAGGTTTACGTCGAGGACATGCGCGAGGAGTTCGTCAGCGATTATCTGTGGAAGCTGGTGCGTTCAGGCGCGGTTTACGAACACAAATATCTGTTGGGGACGTCCATCGCCAGGCCGCTGCTCGCGAAAAGGCAGGCGGAAGTCGCGTTGAAAACGGGCTGTGACGCGCTAGCGCACGGCTGCACGGGAAAGGGCAACGACCAGGTACGATTTGAGCTGACATACAAGGCCATTGCACCGCATTTGCCGGTGATTGCGCCGTGGCGCGAATGGAACATTGTTTCGCGCGAGGACGCAATCGAATATGCAGCCGCGCATAAGGTACCGATCGCGCAATCGACGACGAAGATCTATAGCCGGGATCGAAACATCTGGCACATTTCGCACGAAGGGGGCGAACTGGAAGATCCGGCCAATGCTGCGCCTGAACAGATCTGGATGCTCACGAAAAGTCCGGCGGAGGGGCCTCAACAGGCCGCAGAGGTAACAATCGGATTTGAGAACGGCGTTCCGGTGTCGCTGAATGGTCAGGGCCATCTGAGCGGGGTCGCGCTGCTGGAGCAGTTGAATGAACTCGGGGGCAAGCACGGCATTGGGCGGATTGACCTGGTGGAGAACCGGTTCGTGGGGATGAAATCGAGGGGCTGCTACGAAACGCCGGGCGGGACGATTCTGATGGCCGCGGCGCGCGAGCTGGAGGCGCTCACGCTCGACCGAAGCACGCTGCATTACAAACAGAAGGCGGCGCTCGATTATGCGGAGATGGTGTACAACGGGCTTTGGTTCACGCCTTTGCGGGAGGCCCTGGACGCGTTCTTTGCCAAGGTTGCCGAGCCAGTGACGGGTGAAGTCACGATGCGGCTGTACAAGGGGAATTTGCAACCGGTGAGCCGGAAGAGTTCGAATTCGCTCTACAGCCTGGATATCGCCAGTTTCACCATGGGCGCGAGTTACGACCAGAAGGACGCGCTGGGCTTTATCAATTTAATCGGACTGCCGATCAAGGTGCAAGCCTCGCTGACGAGGTAGCGCGATGAAGCTGTGGGGCGGCCGGTTTGAGGGCGGTTCATCAGAGGTGTTCGAGCAGTTTTCCGGCTCGCTGCACTTCGACAAAGCGCTGGTGTTTGCGGACATTGAAGGGTCGCAGGCCTTCGCTCGCGCACTCGCGAAGCAGGGAATCCTGAACGCTCAGGAGTGTGACGAGCTGGTACGAGCGTTCGCGGAAATCGCACACGAGGCGAAAGACCCGGCTTATTTCGATGGAGCAAACGACGAGGACGTGCATACGTTCGTGATTCGGAAGCTCGGCGAAAAGACGAGCCTGGCGGCGAAGATCCATACGGGGAGAAGCCGCAATGAGCAGGTCTCGCTCGACACGAGGCTGTATCTGCGGACCTGCGCCCGAACGCTGCTGCGCCAGACAGCCGACCTGATGTCGGGGCTGCTGGAACTAGGACGCAAGTATCCGGATGCGGTGATTCCGGGTTACACGCACATGCGGCGGGCGCAGGCGGTGTTGTGGCGGCATTACCTGCTGGCGTACTTCGAAATGTTTGCCCGCGACTTCGAGCGTATGGAGCAGGCACTCGCGCGCATTAACGTAATGCCGCTTGGTTCGGGGGCGCTGGCTGGAAGCGGGTTTCCGTTTGATCGGGACGAGATCGCCGCTGATCTTCGCTTCCCGGCGGTGACCCGGAACAGTATGGACGTGTCGGGCGACCGCGATTTCGCGCTCGACTTTCTTTATGCATGCAGCATGATTGTGCTGCATCTCAGCCGGTTGGCGGAGGACTGGATTCTCTATTCGAGCGAAGAGTTCAACTGGATGACATTGGGGGATGGCGTGACCAGCGGTTCGAGTCTTATGCCGCAGAAGAAGAACCCGGATTCGCTCGAGCTGATACGGGGTAAGTCGGGGCGTGTGTTCGGGGATCTGACGGCGCTGTTCGTGACGATGAAGGGCCTGCCGATGACTTACAATCGCGACATGCAGGAGGACAAGGAGCCGTTGTTTGACGCGTTCCGGCAAACGTCCGGCGCGCTCTCAATGGCGCTGGCGGTTGTGGACTCCGTTGTGCTAGATGCGGCAAAACCGGCCGCGGCGGCCGAGGAGAGCTGGGTGATAGCGACCGACCTTGCGGAAGAGCTGGCGCGCCGCGGAGTGCCGTTTCATCGCGCGCACCAGATTGTGGGACGCGTGGTGCTGGAGAGCGTGAAGGCGGGGAAGAAGCCTTCGGACTGGACCGCAGAAGAGCTGATGAATTGCGCTCCGGAATTCGTGCCCGAGATGCACCGCTTCTTAAACCCTGCAGAAGGAATGAAGAGCCGTGAACTGCCGGGCGGGACGGGTCCACGGGCGGTAGCGCAAGCGTTCGCAGAGGCCGAGGCAAGACTGGCGGCTATGCGCAGCCGGCTGGTATGAACAAGAATTTCCGCCAAGGGCAAATTCTCAAAATTATTCGCGGCCGCGAGATCTATACACAGGAAGAGCTGGCGCGAGAACTGGCTCAGCTCGGAATTCAGACCACGCAGGTGACGCTATCGCGAGATATGCGCGAACTGGGTCTGGTGAAAACGCCGGAGGGGTACCGGAACCTTCCCACCGAGTCATCGGGACCGGCGCTTGCCGATGTGGTGAACGAGTATCTGCAGGATATTCGCTTGACTCAGAACCTGGTCGTTTTAAAGACATCTCCCGGCACTGCGAGTTCGCTCGCGGTCGCAATCGATAAAGAAGAACTCGATGAAGTGGTAGGCACGATAGCAGGAGACGACACGATCCTGGTGATTACTGTCGATGAGGAGAAAGCGGCGAACTTTAGGGAGAAAATGCTCCAACTGCTTTCGGCGTAAGCGTCGGCTTCCATCGGAACCCGAGGGCCGCTGCTGTGGACGGCGCCGATCAAGGTATTACCTGTCCTATCAGCGCATAGACCAATTGGGTGAGTACTATGGCTGAATTTGCGAGACCTTCTGAATAGGCGGTAGCTTATACGTTCCGTCGATCAGGGACTGCTTAGGCTGGTATACGCGTACCGTGACGTTATAGGAACCCGACGGGGGAATCGGCAACCAGTTCGATTCCTTGTCGACACCCGGCGAGTCCTTCTGCAGATAGACATCGAGTGAACCGTCAGGGTTGTACTTCAGCGGCATCGAGGAGAGTATCCCGTAACGATTCAGCGCGTTCTTCACATAGAAGTTATCGCGGTACGGCGAAATCGACCATACTCCCGCGGCCGACGGCGGCAACTCATTCTTGGCGAAGTGCATAACGTATCTGCAAGTCCCATCCAGAGCTATGCCGCTCGCGTCCACGAACGCCGACGGATAGAGCGCGTCTTCCTTCGTCAGCGCGCCAAGTCCCGCAAACGCTATGAACGCCCGGGTGACATAATCCGTGCCGAAGGCGCCTAGATCGGTCATGTTGATCCAGCCGTTGACATTGTTCATCGAGTAAGGGCCCACCGAGAGTTGTTTGAAGATTTCGGCAGGAACTCCGTTCACACCTTTTAGAACGGCTGGGTCGAGTTTCGTGGCATCGAATGGTTTACCAGCTTCCACGCCAAGCCTCTTCAGCCTCTCGATCCTTTTGCTGTCCGCCGGACACGGAGGATTGTCGACCAAAGCCTTCGCCAGGCGATCAAAGAAGACCGCGCCTGTCATCAAGCGCACTTGATCGAATGGCGTCGCAGTCAGGTCCACATTGGGATCTACGGGGACGTTCGTCGGCGGAGTGTAGGGCG
>JAFAMM010000093.1 GCA_019233375.1 Acidobacteriaceae bacterium | reverse complement strand
CTGACTAAGCGTCATGCGGCGGCGGGAAGCACTACCTCCAGAGACGCTCCACCCTCCGGCCGGTTGGACGCGGAAATCGTGCCGCCATGCTGGGTCACGATTCCTTCGGCAACGGTCAGACCCAGACCGGTGCCGCGCGCATCGAGGCGTGTACTCACGAAGGCCTCGAACAGATTCGGCAGAACGTGGGCCGGGATGCCGGGGCCGTTATCTATGAAGGTGCAGGAAACCCAGTTCTGCCCGCCGCGCTGGAGACATCGCGACTCTACGCGAATGATGCCCCCGCTCGAAACCGCAATCAGGGCGTTGCGGAGCAGGTTCACAAACACCTGTACCAGACGGTCGGGGTTGCCGAGAACGGTGTGGTTCATCTTGACGTTGTTTTCGAAGCTTACGGCCGACGCTTTCTCATCGATGGCGACAAGATTCCAGCTCTCATCGATCAGCCCGTGCAGAGCGACGGGCTCCGTTTCGCGGCTGCGCACGCGCGCGAAATCAATCAGGCCCTCGCTGATTTTGCGCAGACGCTGCGTGACACGGAGCATACGGGCAAGGCGCTCGAGCGTGTGCGCGTCCTGATTGCTTTCCAAAAGTTTTTCGATGGAACCCTGCAGGACCGCCAGGGGTGTATTCAGCTCATGGGCCACGCTCGTACTGAGCAGGCCGAGGCTGACCAGGCGATCCTGCTCTTCGAGCTTTTGAAGCGCATGCGCCAGGTCATCCTCCTGATGGCGAAGCTGCGAAACGATGGCATTGCGCGACCGCATGATCTGTCCGATTTCGTCGTTGAGAATGAAGCGCTCGCTTATCAGCTCGTGTTCGCGATCATCGCGCAACAGCGATTCGTCGGCATTCAGCATCACGCGCAGCGGCTGGTAAACGTACTGCGGCATGATCATGAATTCCAGCACAACAATCGAGAGCACGTATATTGTGCCGAGGACAACGAATAGGCTAAGCCTGGCCTGGCGGAGCGCCGTGTCATAGAAAGCCGAGGAAAGACTCACGCGCCGGTACTGCCCGGGCGTCCGGCTCAATCGGAAAAGAACATGTTTATTCTGCCGCCAGGTTTCCGCCGGGTGCTCTTCTAGAAAGGTTCGCCCTTCAGCCGACAGCCCCAGGGAGGCGGCATCGCCTTCGCGAAAATCATACACGCTGAGATCCTGCGGCTGGCGGCTGGCGTTCATGGGCAGTTCCGCGCCGAAGATCTCCGATACCATTCGAAGCTCGCGCTCGCGGGCGGCCTCGATGTGCTGCGAGAACAGTGGAATCACCGAAAGGTAAACGGATACAGCCAGTACAAAGAAGAAGATGTTGTGAAGGACCGCAAGCTTTTGGCGAACCTTTAGGCCGCCGAAGGTGCGGACAGCGAAGCCAGGCGGCCGGGGCTCGCTATAGCTGCTGCGGCGCCAGTTCTTCTCTGCGCTCAAGTTCCTGCTCCTTGTACTGCAATTGATAGAGCTTCCAGTAAATACCACGCAAGGCCAGCAGTTCCTGGTGAGTGCCCATCTCGCGTAGCTGCGCTTTATGCATGACGATGATACGCTCAGCGCGCTGAATCGTGGAAAGGCGGTGCGCGATAACCACCGATGTACGGTTGGAGACGAGTCGGGTCAGCGCTTCACGAACCCGCAGTTCTGTCTCCGTGTCGACGCTCGATGTTGCTTCATCGAGGATGAGAATACGCGGATCATGCGCCAGCGCGCGCGCGAAACTGATCAACTGCTTTTGGCCGGTTGAGAAACCGCTGCCGCGTTCGCGTACCGGGGTATCGAAGCGGTCCGGCAATTCGTCGATGAAATCGAGCAGATTTACGCGCTCGGCGGCGCTCCTGACATCCTCCGCGGTGATGTGGCCGGTACCGAGACGTATGTTGCTGTCGATGTTGCCGGTGAACAGATACGCGTCCTGCAGAACTACCCCGAAGCGGCTGCGCAGGTCGACGAGATTAAAGCGGCGTACGTCGATGCCGCCGATTCGAATCGCGCCGCGCTGCACATCGTAGAAACGCAGCAGGAGATTGGTAAGCGTTGTTTTGCCCGCCCCGGTGTGGCCAACAATTGCCACCGTTTCGCGCGGAGCTACCCGGAAACTGACATCCCGGAGCACCCAATCTTCGTCGTTGTAGGCGAACCATACGTGATCAAATTCAATATCGACCGGACCTTCCGGGAACGAAGCGGGGCTTTCTGGCGAAACAATAACAGGCTGCGTATCGAGCAATTTGAAAACGCGCTCGGACGCGGCCATCGCGCCTTGCAGGATGTTGTACTTCTCGCTTAGATCCTGAATCGGACGGAAGAACCGCAAGCCATATTGAAAGAACGCAACGAGTACGCCGAGCGTCAGCGCGCCCTGCCGGATGCGGATGCCTCCGTAGCCGAGAAGCAGTGCAAGTGCAAGCATGCCTAGGAACTCTACTGTGGGATAGAACCATCCGTACGCAGTGATCGAGTCCTTGAACGCGACCATGTGATCGCGGTTGATTTTTGCAAACTCCTGGCGGCTGCGTTCCTCACGATTAAAAAGCTGCAAAACGGCGATACCGGCGATGTGCTCTTGCAGATACGCGTTGATCTTTGCGATTGCGACGCGGATGCGCCGGTAGCTCTGAGACGCGGTACGGCGGAACCGCATGGTGACGAATACGACCACAGGCATTACAGCCAGCATCAGGCCTGTCATACCGGGGCTCAGGCGCAGCATCGCGAGGATCACGAAAGAAAGCATCAGGATGTCGCCCAAAATCGTGACGAGGCCTGAGGCGAACAGATCGTTCAGGACGTCCACGTCCGTCGTGATCCGCGTCACGAGACGGCCGACAGGGTTCTTATCGAAGTACGCGATGTCGAGGGTCTGCAGGTGGGTCATCAGCTCGCGCCGCAGGTCAAACATTGCTTGCTGGCCGGTCCACTGCATGAGATATGTCTGGCCGAAATCGAAAAAGAAGCCGAGGACGACGACAGCCAAATAAAGCACCGCGATCTGCGTCAGCCCGGTGAAGCTGTTGTGAGACAGCCAGGCGTCCAGGAACGGCAGCACTTGCGCATGACGGACGGGCTCCAGATAGCGGTCGACGGCCAGTTTTGTCAGTAGCGGTCCGATAATCTGAAGGATAGAGTCGACGAGCAATAAGAGCAGTGACGCAGCGACCACTTTCCGGTACGGCCGCATGTAGCGCAAAAGGCGGCGCATCAGCCGCGAATCGTATGCTTTGCCGAGTACTTCTTCTTCCAAGGAATCGGTCACCTCTCGCTTGTCCGATCCTGCGTTAAAGCCGCGGGACACGAAAGCTATCGTTATTACTCAGACTAACGTAGCGGCAGCGCGGGCCGCGCTAAACAGATCATTCAGATGAACGGTGTTGTTTTAGTAGATAAACCGGGCGGGCTGACGAGCCACGACGTTGTGAACCGCTGGCGCCGCCTGACGAATACAAAGCGGGCCGGGCATCTGGGAACCCTGGATCCGATGGCCACGGGGCTGCTTGTGCTCATGACCGGAACGGCCACGCGGCTGGCCCAGTTTTTCGAAGCGTGCGAAAAGACGTACCTGGCGGAAATTACGCTCGGGATAGTGTCAGATACTTATGACTCGCAAG
>JAFAMM010000088.1 GCA_019233375.1 Acidobacteriaceae bacterium | reverse complement strand
AGAACGTCATGGATGGGGCGCCTTGTCGATTACCTGAAATCGCACGGCCGGCTGGATGACCTTGCTTTCGTTTCGTTCGAGCATTACCCGTTTGAGCCGTGCACCATTACCTGGGAAACGCTTTATAAAGAACCGGAGTTGATGAAGCACATCCTGCAAGTCTGGCGTGCCGACGGCGTGCCGAAGAACGTGCCGCTGATTGTCAGTGAAAGCCATCTCGCGGCGCAGTTGACAGGACCCATGAGCACGATCTTCGCAGGGCTTTGGCTCGCGGATAACATCGGCTCGTTTTTTGAGGGCGGGGGAGCGGCATTTTTTCATTCGCCGATACAGCCGCAACCGGTGGAGAAGAGCTGCCTCGGCTGGGCAAGCTGGTCAAACTTTGTTGCCGATCGGGACTACAACATCACCGGATATACATCGCTGTACTTCGCCGCCCAAATGATCAACCGGGAGTGGGTGCAGCATAACTCAGGCTTGCATCGCATGTATCGATCAACAACGGACTTCAAAGATCAAGACGGGAATCAACCGGTCACTTCCTATGCGGTCGATCGGCCTGACGGGAACTGGTCGATCATGCTGGTGAACCGCGACCAGCAATCGGCTCATTCGGTCCGCGTTGTCTTCGGCGGGAACAAATCGTTCCACGGCCCTGTGAGATGGACGAGCTTCGGAAGTGAGCAGTACGCCTGGCACAATGAAGGGCCGACCAGCTTTGCCAAGCCGGACGGCCCGCTGACCGGAACAACACTCAGTTCCGGACCGGATGCAACCTACAGCGTTCCGAAGGCCTCCATTACGGTCCTCAGAGGCAAGGTTGAGTAGAACTCAGATCTCGTTTTTCTGGAGCTGGTCGGCCAGATGATCACAAGAGCGCCAGCAGAGCGCCATGATGGTCCAGGTGGGATTCTGCGCCGAAGCCGAAACGTGAGTGCTGCCATCTACGACGAACAGATTCTTCACATCGTGTGACTGTTGGAACTGATTGACCACCGATGTTTTGGGATCGTTGCCCATGCGGGACGTTCCCATTTCATGAATGGACCAACCTTCGGTCAGCGGCCTCTCAGTGTTATGGACGATCTCGAATTTCGCCGCTTCGAACATTTCGCGCCCGGTCTTCGCCATGTCCTTGCACATGTTCAGCTCGTTTTCACCGAAGTGGTAGCTGAAGCGCAGGACGGGAATACCCCATGCATCTTTGACGTCGGGATCGATAAACACGGCGTTTTCATAACGAGCCAATACTTCGCCGAAGCCGCCCATGGAAATGACGGCGCCGGAATACGCGCGGACGTGTTTCTTGTACTCTTCGCCGAAGCCGGGCGCAGAGAACGCTTCCGGCGCAATCATGCCGCAGCCCGCGCCGCCCTCCCAGCCATACCCGCGGATGAAATTAGCCTCCCGGGTTTTGAGGTTCTGGTAGCGCGGGATATAGAATCCGCCGGGCTTGCCGTCGTCGAGGGTACGCGGCTTACCGACCAGTTCGGGCATGAAACCGGAAACCGACGGCCCCATGATGTGCTCGCAGAAGTTGTGTCCGACATGGCCGCTCGAGTTTGCGAGGCCATTCGGATAGAGACTTGATTTCGAGAGCAGCAGCAGCCGGGCGGATTCGAGCGTAGAGGCGGCGAGCAGTACGACACGTGCTTTCGCCTGATAGCTCTTGTGTGAATCACTGTCCAGGAAAGAAACGCCGGTCGCCTTGCCCGTATTTTTGTCGATGGTGATTTCATAGACAGTAGAGTTTGGGCGCAGAGTGAGATTTCCTGTGTCCATGGCAGGACGAATGAGCCCGGTTGGCGAGTCAAAGGCTGCGTGGATATCGCAACCGCCGACATGCCGGTGACAGGCGCCGCGCCCATAACAACGGCTGCGATATTTATTTTTGACGCCATCGGTAGCCACGCCCGCGCGATACGGCGTCAGGACACGATCCATGGACAGTAGCGTCTGCCGCATATGCAGCTCCGCGTAGGTGAGCTTAACGGGCCGCTGAAACTTACCGTCCGGTAGCCAGGGCAGGTTTTCGGGAAAACCGGAGACCCCCAACAGCAGATCGACTTTGTCGTAGTAGGGCGCGACGTCTTCGTACGAAATAGGCCAGTTCTCGCCGTATCCATCGTGATCTTTCGCTTTGAAATCGTAGTCGGAGAGACGGAGTGCGAGCCGGCCCCAGATGTTTGTTTTTCCGCCGACCGCACGAGCGCGCACCCACGCGTAAGGCGTGCCGGTGTAAGGGTTTTCCTTCTCATCGACGACGAGCGTCTTGCTGTAATCGGAAAAGCTGGAACGCTGTACGTAGGATTCGACTTTCTTGAACGGCATTCCTTGCGCATAAGGCAGCTTGCGAACGTTGTACTCGTTCAGGTTCAGTGCATGGATGTCCTCGGGCATGCGGCCGCGGCGTGGATGGTCATACGGCCATTGCATGGAATGCAGGATCTTGCTCGTGTCCTGGTATTTGCCCGCCTCGAGGAGCAGGACCTTAAGGCCGTGCGAGGTGAGCACGTGTGCGGCCATGCCGCCGGCAGCGCCGGATCCGACGATCACTGCGTCATACGTTGCCGTCAGATCGACGTCCGGATTCACAGGTGGTATTTGGACGAGCATTTGAGGTTACTTCCGTTACCTGATTGTATGCCCGAGCAAATGCTGAACTGGGCCTGAGCGCTCACACGGTCGAAATTATTTTCGATCGCCTCTTTCCAGTAGACATGCCGGAAACAACCTGAGCATGATTGATGGCCGCGGTGAGTGAAACTCCGCCGATGCTATTCCCGATGAGCGTAGGAACCAGATAGCCCCAGGCGATGGCAAACCAGCTTTTTGCTCCGACCATAACAAGAAACAGAACTTCTACCGCGCCCGCGATAATGTGGGTGAGGCTGGCGAGGCCGACGATGTAGGTAAGGATCACGATGACGGCGAGGCGTCCATGCTGATACGCCGCGCCTATCCAGACCACCATCGCGATCAGCCAACCCGCGAAGATCCCCCGCAGAACAGCTTGACCGAACGTCACGCCGGCTGCTTCTGTAGCGAGCCTCAGCATGGCGTGCTGAACCTCGTGGCTGAACATGGGCGTATTACCGACAACCCAAGCAAACAGATGCGCGCCGACCATGTTGGCCAAGAACACCACCGCCCAGAGACGGACGACACGCATAAACGTGGCCAAATTGCGACGGGCTAAGAGCGGAATGATGGCGGTCAGGGTGTTCTCGGTGAAAAGCTGCTGCCGCCCCAGAATCACAATAAGAAATCCGAGCGGGTATCCAAGCCGGGCAATCAGCGGCGTCCAGTTCGCGTCCGGCAGATACGCGCGAAACAGCGCCATGGCGACCAGCGAGAACCCCATGGACATGCCGGCCGCCAGACCCGACCAGAACAGGGCGGATACGGGCCGGTTTAGCTCCTCTTCCCCGTCATACCGAATGGCCTCATGCACAACATGAGCGCTAACGCTAGTGCGTTCTTCGGCTTCTTGTCGTTCTTTGTCGGTCAGTTCAGGAGCGGCTACAGCTTCTTTGCTAATCTCTTCGTCTAACATCCTCAGGTTAGACGCTGTTTTCGGATAGGTAATTCACGAATCCGTTTGCCGGTGGCGGCGTAAATGGCGTTGCAGATAGCCGGCGCCATGGGTGGAACGCCGGGTTCGCCAGCGCCCGTGGGCAGACCCTCCGTGTTAATCAGGTGCACATGCGTTTCGGATGGCGCTTCGTTGATGCGGGCGACCAGATAATCATTGAAGTTGCTTTGCTGAACGCGACCGTCCGCTGCAGTAATCTCGCCGAGCACGGCAACGCTCACGCCGAATACGGCAGCTCCTTCGAACTGCGATTTGACGCGATCCGGGTTGATCACAGGGCCGCAATCTACCGCGAGGTCCACGCGCGGAATGCGCAGTTTGCCCGCCGTATCCACTTCCACCTGAGCGACCGCAGCAACATACGTCAAGAAGCTCCTGTGCGCTGCGAAGCCCCATCCCTGGCCCTTTGCGGGCTTTCTGTTTGCCCACCCGGAGCGCTCGGCGACAACCTCGACCACTTTCCGCAGGCGCCCTGTATCGAGAGGGTAATCCGTTATGGATTTTCCGTAGTTTTCGTACTTCGTTTTTTCGGCTTCGAAATCGATCTTGCGCGGGCTACCGAGCGCGGCGAGCCAATACTCAACTGGATCCTGACCTGCGGCGGCCGCCAGTTCATCCATAAACGACTGCACGCCGAAAGCGTGATAGATATTCGCCACTGAGCGCAGCCAGCCGATGCGGACGTGCGCCTCGGCAGGACCATTTTCGGCGCGAATGTTGGGGATATCGAAGGGTATATCGATGAGGCCCAATGAAAGCTCGCCGGTGTCACTGTAGCGCTGCTTGTCGTCGAACGTGGAGCCGATCGGCGGATACACGGAACGGGCCAACAGAGCCTGAGGTCGGCCGGATGAATCGACCGCTGCCTTGAAATACATGCCGGCGGTTGAGTGAAAGTAATCGAAGTGGATGTCCTCTTCGCGCGTCCAGGAGATTTTGACGGGTTTGCCGATCTTCTTCGAGAGGATGGCGGCTTCTGCAACGTAATCGGGTTTTGATTTGCGCCCAAAGGCTCCGCCCAGAAGCGTGACATGGCAGATGACGTCGTTCGCCTGTATACCGACCGCCTTCGCCACGGTCTCCTGGACAGCCTGCGGATCCTGAGTGGCAGCCCAGGCCTCCACCTTGCCATCCCTGTAGTGCGCGACGGCCGCCGGCGGCTCCATGGGCGCGTGAGCGAGCAGGGGAGTGTAATAGCTGGCCTCGATCACTTTGGTCGCACTCGACAACGCAGCATCCACATCACCTGCATTGCGTACTACCTTTTGAGGCTTAGTGGCGGCTTCGAGCAGCGATTTCTTGTAGGCGCCGGAATCGAAGATTGCATGCGGGCCATACTCCCAATCGATTTTCAATTTCTTTCGTCCTTGCGAAGCGGCCCAGGTATTGTCAGCAATAACAGCGACTCCTCCAAGCGCTTGAAAGGCGTAGGGAGGCTTAGCTTCATCGATCACGACGGTCTGCTGCACACCGCGAACTTGCTTCGCAGCAGAATCGTCGAAGTGCTTCAGCTTTCCACCGAGCACCGGCGGGCGTTCAATCGAGGCGTAGACCATCCCGGGAACAAGGACGTCGAAGCCATAGATGGCGCGACCGGTGCAGATGTCTGTAAGATCGACGCTCGGAACGCCCTTCCCGATGTACTTGAACTCGGCCGGATCCTTTAGCACGATCTCTGATTTTTGTGGCACAGGCTGAGCGGCCGCAGCTGTTATGAGTTCAGCGAAAGAAAGCGTCCGGTGACTGGCGGCATGAATCACCTGATGATTGTCGGCCCGGCACTCGGCCGCGGGCACGTGCCATTTCGCGGCGGCAGCACGCTCCAGCATGAGCCGGGCGGTTGCGCCGGTTTCGCGCATGATGACGTAGAAGTCGCGAATGGATTGTGAACCGTCCGTATCCTGCGAGCCGTATCTTTTGTCACCGATGGCCTGCTCGACCCGCACGCGCGACCAATCGGCGCCAAGTTCATCGGCAACAACCATGGGCAGTGACGTACGAATACCAGTACCCATTTCGGACCGGTGCGCGACTATGATGACCGAACCATCGGTGTTCAGTCCTAGAAAAACGCTGGGATTCCAGGCGCTCTTTGTGACATCCAGATCCGGCGTGTTCCTTGCTGGAAGATTGCGCGCACCCAGGATGAGCGCGCCGGTGGAGAAGAGTCCGCCGAGGAAGTCACGGCGCGAGGCGAAACGAACTTCGACGCTCATGCTTTCACCTCCGCGGCCGCTTTAATTGCCTCACGGATGCGTTGATAGGTTCCGCAGCGGCAGATGTTGCCCTGCATGGCTTCATCGATATCGTGGGCGGTAGGATTGGGCTTGCTCTTGAGTAAAGCCGCGGCTTGCATGATCTGGCCACTCTGGCAATAACCACATTGGGGAACGTTGATCTGCGCCCAGGCGAGCTGCACCGGGTGATCGGCGTGAAGGGACAGACCTTCGATCGTGATCACTTCTTTTCCGGCAAGGGAACTCATGGCGACGACGCAACTGCGGACCGGCTGCCCATTGACATGAACGGTGCATGCGCCGCAGATGCCTATACCGCAGCCGAACTTGGAGCCAGTGAGCAGCAGTTCGTCGCGCAAATACCAGAGAAGGGGCATCTCGGGGTCTCCCGAAAACGCTTTACTGGCGCCGTTTACCTTCAAGTGGATCATTGAAATCTCCCGGAACACCGCCGCTTTTCTGAGGGCGGACTACTGCGTAGTTTAACCTGCTATCTCAAACACCCGAGCCGCTTTGCTGCAAGAGCTTGGCGACCAGGCCGGTCCAGCCCGTCTGATGATTTGCCCCGAGGCCCTTCCCAGTGTCGCCGTGAAAGAACTCAAAGAAGAGCAAGTTATCACGGAAGTGCGGATCGCATTGGAACAGCTTCGAATCGCCCCAAATCGGCCGCCGGCCGTTGGCATCAAGGAGAAATAGAGAAGAGAGGCGCTGTGAGAGCTGGCGCGCCGCAAGGCGCAAACTGATTTGCCGGCCGGAGCCGGTGGGGAATTCGACCGAGAACGACTCTCCGTAGTAGTAGTCGAGGCGCTGCAACGCCTCGATGATCAGAAAGTTCATAGGGAACCAGACCGGCCCGCGCCAGTTCGAATTACCGCCGAACAGACCGGATTCCGATTCCCCAGGTTCGTAATGAACTTCGAATTGGTGGCCGTCGACAGGCAGACTATACGGATGCGCCAGGTGGTAGCGCGACAGAGCCCGAATGCCGTATGGCGAGAGGAATTCAGACTCATCAAACAGCCGTTGAAAAATACGCTCGAGGCGAGGGCGGGTGACCACCGAGAGCAATCTGCGATGATTCACGCCGCCTTCCGTCATAGGAGCGAGCCCCTCGGTGAGGTCGGGCCGGTTTTCTATGAACCAGCGCATGCGTTTCCTGAAACCGTGATGCTGGTCTAAGAGATGGATTTCAAGAGTGTCGGTAGCGAATATCGGGACCAGGCCAACGAGTGAACGGAGACGCAGTAGGATGTGTCTGCCGTCCGTAAAACGGAGACGGTCATAGTAGAAACCATCCTCGTCGTCCCACAGCCCAGTGCCTTCATAGTGGTTCATGGCGTCGGCGATGTGGAGGAAGTGCTCAAAGAACTTGCTGGCGATATCTTCATAGCTGTCGTCATGAAACGAGAGCAGTAACGCTATCTTCAGCATGTTCAGACAGAACATAGCCATCCAACTAGAGCCGTCTGATTGCTCGAGGAGCCAGCCCGTTGGGAGTACGGCATTGCGATCAAAGATGCCGATATTATCCAGTCCCAGGAACCCCCCTTCGAAGATGTTGGCGCCTTCCGAATCCTTGCGATTGACCCACCAGGTGAAGTTCATGAGCAGCTTGTGGAAGGTGCGTTCAAGGAATGCGAAATCGGGCTTGCCCTTAATGCGCTGATCGATCTGAAACACTCGCAAGCATGCCCAGGCGTGCACCGGCGGGTTCACATCTCCAAAATTCCACTCATAAGCAGGAATTTGACCGTTCGGGTGCATGTACCACTCCCGCAAGAAGAGCGATAGCTGGGTTTTCGAAAAATCGGGATCAACTGGCGCAATAGCCACGGCGTGGAAGGCGAGATCCCAGGCGGCGTACCACGGGTACTCCCAGTTATCAGGCATGGACACGATGTCTTCGTTGAAGAGATGCCGCCATTTCGAATTGCGACCCTGTTTGCGTTCGGCCGGCGGAGGAGGCATGGCGCTATCGCCGTTAAGCCATTCCTCGATGACGAAGTGGTAATACTGCTTGCTCCAGAACAGGCCGCCGAAGGCCTGGCGCTGAACCCGGATGCAATCGTCGCCAAGACCATGGCATACATGCGCGTAGAAATCTGACGTTTCCTGTATGCGCGCATCGAACACCGCGTCCCAATGATCTCGAGAGAGCTCGGCTGACCCGGTCCGCGATAAACGGAATCGAAGCACGTGCCGTTCGCCGGCTTGCAGATCGAGCCGGTACACGCCGCACGCTTTGGTGCCCTGATGAAGGGGATTTACGGCTTCACGCCGGTTGTTGACGATGTACTCGTGGAACGCGTCCTTGTAAAACATTGCACGGCCACGAAAGTTCCAGAGACGCTCGGTGTTGGTTTCATTCTCAGTGAAGAGGAGATCCGGAGAGCCTTCCAGTTCAAGCGAGAACGTGCCGAGGCTGGCGTGTTCCGCGAGGATCTCATTTGTGTCCGTGGCGCGTAGATGCGGTTTAAGGGCGCGGTCAAGATGAAGGTGCCAGGACCAGGTATTGCGGAACCATATGGTGGGAAGCAACACCAATTCGGCGGCTTCGGGGCCGCGGTTCACGGCTGTCACGCGGACGAGGATGTCATCGACGTCATTCTTGGCGTACTCCACGTAAATATCGAAATAGCGGCTCTCATCAAAGATGCCGGTGTCCGCGAGTTCGTACTCAGGATCCTGGCGGGTGCGGCGCAGTGACTCTTCGAGGAGCTGCGAATAAGGAAAAGCGGCTTGCGGATAGCGGTAAAGGCCTTTTAGGTAAGAGTTGGTGGGTGTGGCGTCGAGGTAGTAATAGAGTTCTTTGACATCTTCACCGTGGTTGCCTTCGCTGCCAGTGAGGCCGAAAAGGCGCTCTTTGAGGATGGGATCGCGGCCATTCCAAAAAGCGACCGCGAAGCACAGCCGCTGATGATTATCGGAGATGCCGAGAATACCGTCTTCCGTCCAGCGGTAAACGCGCGAGCGAGCTATGTCATGGGGGAAGTAATTCCAGGCGTCGCCATCCGGGCTGTAATCTTCGCGCACCGTGCCCCAGCCGCGCTCGGATAGGTAAGGCCCCCAGCGTTTCCAATGCTTGACACGGGCCTCCGACTCCACGAGACGCTGCTGTTCAGCCGTTTTGATGGGACGCATAGGGAGTGACGCACAATTTTAGCGAGGATTTGCGTGGACATGGGCGGAGGTTGCGTCGCGTGCGCCGTGAGCAGCGCCGAATTCAGCGTGAATACTGGAGTCCAGGGATCTCGTCAGCCAGCAACAGACTCCACTGCTTCAGGGCGGTTTGAGGAGGCGAATCGCGGGACGGTGAAGAAGAAGATGGCTCCTCGTCCGGGCTGCGATTCGACCCAGATTCGGCCACCGTAGCGCTCGACAACGCGTTGGCAAATCGCCAGGCCGATACCGGTTCCAGTGTAGTCCCGGTCGTGATGTAATCGCTTGAATACGCCGAAGATTCTGTCCTTGTACCTGGGGTCGATTCCGATGCCGTTATCCTGCACCGAAAAGCACCAGAGAGCACCGCGCGAGGCAGCCGTGATGTGCACGTGCGGCCGCTCCGCGCTGCGGTATTTCAAGGCATTGCTGATCAGGTTTTGAAAGAGCTGCTCGAGGTGCGCCTCGCCCATATATACGCGCGGCAGGGGATCGCAGGTTATCTTTGCATCCGTTTCTCGAATCGCCTCCGAAAGGTTTGCGAGAGACTTGTGAAGAACCGCCGAAGATTCGACCGGCGTTTCCGTCAGGTCCGCCATGCTCGCCCTGGTGTAGGCGAGCAAATCTTGTACGAGAGTTGACAGGCGGCGGCCGCCCTCGCGAATGAATTGCAGGAACTGCTGGCCGTCAGCGTCAAGCACCGAGTGATAGCGGCGGGCGACTATTTCGCTGTAGATCGACACGTTGCGGATGGGTTCCTGAAGGTCGTGGCTGGCAGAATAGGCGAACTGCTCAAGATCCTCGTTCGCGCGCCGCAAGGCCTCTTCCTTCTCCTTTTGCTCGTGAATGTCGGTATTTGAGCCGATCCACATTGTGATCTCGCCATTGGCGTTCCGCATCGCGTGTGCGCGGCTGAGGTGCCAGCGATATCTACCGTCGGCGCGGCGGAACCGGTGCTCGAAGATGAAGGGTTCACCCGTTTCGATGGACCGCTTCCAGGAGTCGACATTGCCTTGAAGGTCGTCCGGATGGATGAATTGCGTCCAGCCCCAATCCTTGATTTCGGAAAACGGCAAGCCGGTGAACTCGAACCACTGGTGATTGAAGTAGTCAACTTCGCCTCGCTGGTTCGCAGTAAAGATCTTCTGCGGCATGGACTCCGCTAGAAACCGGAAGCGCTCACGTTCCTGCCGCACCTCGAGGAGTGCCACGTCGCGCGCTACCAAAGCCGCACGCAAGTCACCCTCACGCCTCTGAATACCTTCTAGCATCTCGTTGAATCGCTCGACGAGCACGCCCAATTCATCGCCGGTCAGCTTCTGCGCCCGAATAGTGTAGTCACCTGTCTTGGATACGGCGGTCGTGGCAAGAAGAAGACGCGAAATAGGTGTTTCTATGAGAGAGCGGAGTCTGGAAGCGAGCAGGTATGCCAGCAGGCTGGCGCCGAGAAGGACGCCGATTACTATCGCGCCATAGAATCTCACCCGCTCACTAATGACGACAAAGTCATAAGAGAACATGAGAGTTCCAATAGGGGCGCCTTTCAGCATGACGGGCTCTGTAAACGTTATTTGCTTGCCGGTTCGTGTAATCTCCTCGCGAGGGACGGCCACGGGACAAAGTGAACTCGCATCACGCAAGTAGCGCGCGAAGAGTGTGCCGTCGGTGCGATAGAGGCACGCGGCCGCGAGGTGAGGCCGTGCGCGCAGAGCTCCGAGTATCTGATCCGCCGCGTCAGTGTCACCGAAGGCGAGTGCGCCGGTGCTGTTGTCAGCGACGATTTTGGCGAGGGCGGAAAGGTCCCGGTCGAGGTAAAGCCGGAAGAGCAGCGAATCCGCGACAACGATGGAGAACCCCGCGACGAGCAGGGCAATGGCGGTGGTAGCCATTGCAATAAAAACAAGCTTTTGCCGAATGGGTTTGTTGCGGAGCACGCTTGTGGTTGTAGCGCGACGATTCACGGTCTATTTCTCCACCAACTTTGCGACACCTAATAATCTGGAGCTTAGTTTGAGGCCGGAGCGTTGAGCAGCCCGCTGATTGATGACAAAGCGCACCCGGCGATTATCGACTACAAAAGCTATAATCCCGCCCTCGTTGACAAAAGCTTCTCCTTCACCGACGGTCAACACAGTACCACCAATGTCGCTTAAAGCCCTTCGGATCTCCTTGAACGACCCATCCGTGAAGAGCACCTGACAGGTCTGCCGCGCGGGCAACTGGTCGATTCGGCGAACCTCAAGCTTGCGGCCGCTCACGGACTCTCCTTGCAGAATGTAATCAATAGAATGGCCAAACGGGTCGCGTCCGAGAATGCAGAGCGTGAATGGAGAATCTGGAGTTTCGAAGGCAGCGGGCGGCCACTCTACAAACTTTGTGAAGTTCAGCAGGAAAGCGGCCTTCACCTCATACTCCAGCCCGCCTTCGGCCACAGCGAGAGTTTGTCCCGGGAAACAGCAACACAGCAGACTCAGCTGAAGGCCGGCGGAGATGCGGGCTAGGCGCGGGAACGCGAACCGGTTGCGTGCCATGCCTCATCTCCAAGCGAGAGCGGCAAATATATTTCGCCGGATCGCTACCGGCCCGCCCGGGTCCGCAACGTACTCGATGTGGTACGGCTGGAATAAGTTACGGCCCACTAACGTGAACTCCAGATGACGCCTGATGTACCACGCAATTCGTGCGTCACCGGTCGAGTAAGCAGGCGCGCTCACAGCAGGTAATGCGCTTACGTAACGATAAACAAAGTCGAACTTAACTTTTCGGGGAATTTCGAATGAAGAGTCGAACGATACCTCATTTCTGGGACTCGAACCGGCGACACTTGCCGGAGTGCCGCCTACAGCGGTGCCGGCCGCCTTACTGAGATTCATGTTCAGATACGAGTAGGATCCACGTAGCCGCCAGAAGTTTAAGGGGCGCCACTCCGGAGCGATCTCGCCGCCGGCCGTGTCGCCGTAAAGATCATTTTGGAACTGAGCGGAGACCATCAAGTAAGGCGCAACAGGAGTTGAGGGCGCGAACGGAAGGCTGGTTTCGAGCGAAATCGGTGCGGTGAGATCCTGGCTGAATAAGTTGTGATAGTGGTTAAAAAAACCCGCGATATCGATGTAAAGTTTTTTCGTGACCAGCTGGCGATAGCCCAGTTCGTAACCGTTGAGTTGTTCCGGCGCAAAATACGGATTCGGATTGAAGCGGCCAAAAAACGGCAGCCCGCTTGGCGTGTAGTTGAGGAAGCTGGAGAGATAGAAATCTTCTTCCGCATCGGAAGGAGTGCGCACTGCGTGAGTAAAAGATGCCCACAGGGTCTGCTTACTCGTTGGCGTCCAGGCCAGGCGTATGCTGGGCTGGAACTGCGCACCGGTGTAGTTCGTGTGCAGCACTTTGCTGCCGGCGCTCAATATTAATTTCTGTTCGACTAAGCTGATGTCGTCTTGAAGGAATCCGGAAACTAAATAGTCGGTCCGATCGGCTGGATAGAAGACTAAACCCGGGGTGACCTCCAGAAAGTGTCCCTCGTAGAGCCGGCCTTCTACGCCATAGGAAAGCTG
>JAFAMM010000312.1 GCA_019233375.1 Acidobacteriaceae bacterium | reverse complement strand
GTCCCGTTCGCCGCAGATCGTCCAGACAAAGTCATTGCCCAACCCATCTTTAACGCCATAGCTAAAAAACCGGCCATTCCTGAGACAGTTCAGCCCGCCCCCGGCCGTGCCGATCCAAAGCGTGCCTTGCTGATCCTGGTAAATGGAAGCGACGTTGTTACTCGACAGTCCGTCGCGCGTCGTGTAGGTGGTGAACGAGCGGCCATCGAAGTGAGTCAAACCCGCGCGGCTTCCTACCCACAGCGAGTCGTTCCTATCTATGTAGGTACAGAGAACATAGGCGCGGGGGACGCCGTCCACCACGGAAATGCGGCCATCCCGGAGCTGCGCGAGCCCTCGCCTGGTGCCGATCCAAAGCGTTCCGGCGCGATCTTCCGATGTGGAGAAAACGAGATTATCGGGTAGACCGTTCCGTGTTGTGTAAGTAGCGATGCGGCCGCTTTTCAACGACATCAGGCCGCGGTCGGAACCAATCCAGACGGTTCCCTGGCGGTCCTGATATACCGGCAGGATCGTATCGCTCAGGAGACCATCGCTCTCGGAAAGCGTCGTGACAGATCCGTTTTTGAACGAGTTCAGGCCGCCGCCGGCCGTGCCTACCCAAAGACTACCTTCGCGATCTTCAAAGATCGCCCACACATCCTGCCCGAGCAGGCCATCTTTCTCCGTGAGCGAGGTGAGTTTGCCGTCGGCGAATCGCGTTAGGCCATTGCTTGTTCCGATCCAGAGAATTCCTGCGCCGTCCTCGAATAGATCGTAGATCGTGTTTGCGGCCAATCCGTCACGACGCGTGAACAGGCGCGTGCCAGTATTCGAGACATGGCAGAGGCCTTCAGCCGTTCCGAGCCACAGAGTGCCGTCGCGTGAAGCGTAAGCGGTTCGTGCTGATTCGCACGACACGCCGCCTGCCGGATGAAACCTCTCAAAGCGGCCATTGACGAGCCGGCTTAGTCCGGCGTGAGTGGCAGCCAGCAAAAAGCCGTGTCCGTCACCGGTGATGGAATACACGGAGTTGTCGGGCAGCCCGTTAGCTGTCGTAAATTGGCGGAATTTGCCGTTCAAAAGCTGTGAGAGACCGCCGCCATCCGTGCCGATCCAAATGGCGCCGTTTTTATCCTCATACAGAGACCGTACCGAGTTATTAGCGAGGCCGTCTTTGGTTGTGAAAACGGTGAAAGCGCCGTCTTGATAGCGAGCCAGGCCGCCTCCCGCCGTTCCGACCCAAAGATTGTTACGTCGATCGACCAGCAAGGCCTGAATCATATTGTTCGACAGCCCGGACGTATGGCGGTCAAAAACGGTGAAGTGCACACCATCGAAGCGGACCAGGCCCTCCTCGGTTCCGAGCCAGAGGTACCCATCCCGGGTCTGCGCTATAGCAAGAACGGAGTTTTGCGGCAGGCCTTGTGCTGTCTGCCAGCTCTCATGCACATATTGGGTGAGCGATTTAGCCGGATCAAGGCTTGCATGCGCAAGGCCGCAGGCGACGTAACTCGTACAAACGTACGCAGATACCCAACGAAAGGCGTGGTGCATCCAGCGCCGGCCGGCTGAACCGGAACCGGGGAACTGCTGTTCGCTTGGCCTACTGCACAGTGACACCACGCATCCCAATGCAGCCCGCTTGGATTACGCCCCTGCGGCACCCCTTCGGGAACCGGTTGCGTGCCGGGCTGCTACTTAGGACATCGGCTAATGTTCGGGAAAACTTGAGAGGCAGGGCGCTTTAAGCAGCACGGAAGTGCCCGTCGGGGCTGGACCCCACAGCCAGATTGGCCGGGGTGGAGACTCAGAAGATGAGCAAGCGGGTGCAGACATTCTGGCGGCAGATTAGTGACGGCATTGCCATCAACCAGCTCTGGGCTCAATTCCAGAGTGAAGCGCGCGCCAGCTATAGGCTTTATTCTGCGGAGGTCGACTGGACTCTGGGTGCGCAGGAAACAGGTGGTCAACGGGTAAGGCGCGTTATCAGCAGTTTGTTCTGGGCAATGGTCTTGAAGCTATCTCCCGCGCGCCGTGTGCTCTTTGTAATGGCGCTGGTTTTGTTGTTTTTTCCGGGACTGGATTTCCGAGCGGGCCAATTGCAAGTGCAGATGCCCGATCTCGCGGGCTTGGCAGCGTTTCTGATCTTCATCCTCCTTGCTCTCGAGCTTGCCGATCGCGTGACGATGAAGCGCGATCTCGAAATTGCCAAGGAGATACAGAGCTGGCTGATGCCGGCCACTCCCCCGAGCGCGCCGGGATGCGAAATCGCGTTCGCAACGCGCCCTGCCAATACCGTCGCGGGTGACTACTACGATGCATTTCTTCGCCCGAACAGCGGGGAAGGAGCATCGCAGCACCTGCTCCTGGTAGTGGCAGATGTCGCAGGGAAGAGCGTGCCGGCTGCTCTGCTCATGGCAACGCTGCAGGCAAGTCTCCACACATTGGCCTCCGTGTACGCGACCCCTCTCGAGCTTGTCGAAAGCTTGAACCGTTACGCCTGCGAACGGAATGTCGGAGGGCAGCGGTTCACCACCATGTTCCTGGCTGAGTTAGATCCGGCTACGCGGCAGCTTACCTACGTAAACGCGGGACACAACTGGCCCGTGCTGCTCCGCGCCTCCGGCACAATGGAACGTCTTCAGATTGGCGGCTTGCCGCTTGGGCTGATGCGCAACGCACGCTATGAATGCGGACACCTGACATTACTGCCCGGCGACCTGTTGCTCGTGTTCACGGATGGGCTCCCGGAGGCCGAGAACGATCAGGAAGAACAATATGGCGAAGGGCGTATGTTCGCCGCTCTGAACAATCATGCAACTCAGACTGCTGAAGGCGTGCTGCGCGCGCTCATGACTTCAGCCGACGGATTCGTTGGGCTGGCTCCTCAGCATGATGACATCACTTGCCTGGTTCTGCGGGCGGTACCCACGGACGAAACGACCTACTCCGAACGTAGCGTTTCGATGGGGTTGACCGCCATAGCACGGCGGGAAGGAATGTAGCTGGCGAGCAGCGCTGCGGCGATCAGCCCTGCGCCCGCGAGAGCGAAGGTGTAAGGGTCGGTGGGTTTCACCGAAAACAGCAGGGAACTCAGGAATCGCGTGAGGGCGACGGCCGAAGCGACTCCGACAACAACGCCCAGCGCGGCCAGCGAAAGGCCCTGCTTCACGAACATACCACTCACCTGCGGGTGTTGCGCGCCCAGCGCCATGCGGATCCCGATTTCCCTCGTGCGTTGGGATACCGAATAGGAGATTACGCCATAGATGCCGACCAGGCCAAGAATCAAAGCCATGGCCCCGGCTATGCCGAGCATAATCACCGTGAACGATGTGCGCGCCATGGACTGGTCATAGATCTCCTGAAGCGTGCGCACATCGGCGAGCGGCGAATCCGGCGTTACGGACCAGATCGCGCGCTTCAGGTCATTCAAGAGCGCGACGGAACCGGTGCGCTTGCTTCGAACAACGTAAGTGTCATAGCGGCGTGCGAATACCTCGTCGCCCCAAAAATTCTTCATCAAGACAGGCCAGTAAACGACGGTTGGAGGCTTCGTCTGGACACCGTCGTCGTACTCGTTCGCCACCACCCCAATGATTTCCCGCCAGTCGTCTTTCATGCCTTCGCGAACGCGCTTGCCGATCGCAGCGGCGGGACTGCCCCAGTATTCGCGGGCAAGATTTTCGGATATCAGCACAGCCGGGTGATACCCGTAAACATCGTTCCATGTGAGATCGCGCCCGGCGAGAAATTCGCGGCCCATTGTGTGAAAGTATCCGGGTGCGATGAATTTGAAACGGCGTATGGGAGGCACCTTGCCGGCGGCGACGGGGTGGTCTTCCGTGAGCAGGACATCGCCGCTCGTCTGCCCGTCCATCGTGATGGACCCGGCAAAGCTGGCCGCTTCCACTCCGGGAAGCGCGCTGATGCGGGACAGGATCTGCTGATGGGTTCGGATAGCCCGTTCCGGTTGCTTCGCCTGCGTTTCGGGAACGAACAGGCTGAAGGTCATGACCTGATCGGGATTTCTGAAGCCCGGCTGAACATGCCGCAAAGCGTAAAAGGTCCGGGTCATCAGCGCCGAACTGATCAGCAGCACAAGCGCCAGGGCGACCTGCAGTACGACCAGCACGTTGCGGGCACGGAGCCGTTCGCGCCCGGCGCTTACGGTTCGGTTACTGTCGCGCAGACCGGTACCCGGCGTAATGCCGGAGTACCTGAACACGGGGAGTAGCCCGAATACAACACCTGAGAGCAGGGAAATGATGAAGGTGAAGAGCAGCGCCCGGACATCGATATGAATCTCGTCGAGACGTGGGAGATCGGCGGGACCGATCGCCAGCAGCAGCCGAAGAGCGGCATACGCCAGCGCCGTACCGAATGCGCCGCCAGCGAAGGCGAGCAGCAGGCTCTCGGTCAAGAGATCGCGAGCGATACGTTTCCAGCCCGCTCCCAGCGCCGCACGAATTGAAAGTTCATGCTGACGCGCGTCCGCGCGGACGAGCATTAGATTTGCGACGTTCGCGCATGCGATCAGCAGCACCATGCCAATCGTGCCCATGATGAGCCAAAGCACCGTGCCGATGTCTCCGACAACGTCCTGCATGAATGGGCGGACATTTGGACCGACGCGGGCGTTTACGAAGAGCTGGGTGCTGAAGCCCGGAGGAGCGGGCCAGCTCTTCAGCCACACGCTGATCAGACGGGCAACTTCCGCGTTCGCCTGAGCGATGCTGACACCAGGTTTGAGCTGGGCAATGCCTTGATAACTGAAGTTTCCGAGAAAGAGCTTATTGCGATTGAACTGGAGGGGCAGAATCAGGGCCGGCTGCGGATTGCCGAACCGGAAGCTGCGCGGGAGAACGCCAATGATCTCATGATCCTGGCCGTCAATAATGATATGGCGGCCGATCGCGGCCGGAGAACTCCCGAAGCGGTTGGCCCAGTATGCGTAAGAAAGAACCACGGTGCGGGGATTGCCGTCCACATCATCGCGCGGCGTGAAGAAATGCCCGGCAATGGGCTGGACACCGAGCACCGGCAGAACTCCGTCGGTCACCGACAGGCTCTGCACCTGCTCCGGTTGCCCAATATGGCTTACGCTCACTGAGCCGCCATCGTACATCCCGAGATCGGTGAAGCTGTGCGCCTGTTCGCGATATGTGAAGTACATTGAGGGGCACATGTTCACATCGCTGAGCGTAAGTCCTTTGGCGGTGTGCCAGAGCCCGACGAGACGGTCTGGATCAGGGAAGGGTAACGGCTTGAGGAGGATGCAATTGATGACACTGAAGATTGCGGTGTTTGCGCCGACCCCGATCGCCAATGTCAAGACGGTAATGGCGGTGAAGAGCGGCGAACGTAGCAGGCGGCGGATAACGATGTTATTCATCAGGAGCCCCGTTCAAGAGGGGAAGTACGCACTTTGGAGCAGAAAGTTTAATCTTTTTGCAGAGAGATTGTTGCGAGGCCTACGGCGACGGGCACCTGGTTGCAAGCGCCAGACCCAGAACTTGCGATCTGAAGACGTTTGTAAGCCCATTTACCAGAGAAGTTCGCAAAGTGCGGAGCGGAAACATAATCTTTTAATCGGTGATCATGCGTGCTCAGGGGACGCAGCTACCGCGAGCGGTAGTTCAGCGATCCCCGCGTCGTGGCACAGACGGGCGAAGTCGGCTCGGGTGAGCGCACCGTCGCCGAGACGCCGAATAAGTGTAAACGGCTCTATCCGGCGGCCGTCTTTCGAAACGGCCGCTTCTTGTCCCAGAACAGCACTTGACTCCCAGCCCGCGTCGATGAGTGCGATTACAAAACTGGCCGCCAGACGCTGCAGCACGTCGCCACGTTGCCAGTCGGGTGTTCGCACCGGGTGCACGTTGTACAAAGTACAGAAGTTGTTTAATAACTGCCGCCAGTTATCCATTAATTCAGGAAGATCCGAGATCCGCGAGCGCTCAAGCAGCGGGCGCATTACCGCGGCATAGTGGCGCCATTTCCTGACCCAGTGAGGCGATAAGTCGTCCCAGGAAGCAAGACTCAGATTACGCGCGTAATCTGGCCCGAACACGCTCGTAACAAGCTGGCGCTCATAGACCCACATATTGCGAAAAGCAGTAAACGCGGGCTGTTCCGGAACATTGAAAATGAGCCGGCATTGGCGTGCCAAGCCCTCAGTGTATGGGGGCATCGCGCCGCTTTCAGTTACTGAAGTGTAGAGTTTCATGTAGTCGGCAAAAATGCCTGTGGCCTTGAGCTTGCGGGCAGCAGCTTCGGCCATCGTAGTCATGTCGAACTCTCGTCTCGCGCATTGAACGCTCCAGACCTCTGTTTGGCACGGGAATGGCTTCAAAATGGCGGCCGTCCGTTCGATAAACCAACGCGTAATCGAGAACCAGCCTTCGTGCGGCGGAAGCGCGGCTTGCAGCCAATTCGCCTGGCGGCATAGATCGCCGAAACAGCGGTGCACAGGAGTGATCGGCCGGAAGTATGAAACACCTTCTTGCAGAATGAGACTCAGTAGCTCCGGGATCGAGAGAACTGCAAGCGGGAACAAGCCGATCGCGAGTTGAGTTGAGCGCGGAGCGGCCCGCCATGAGCGTTTGTACTCGATGTACGGCGTGAGAGAAAGGCAGATGCGAACCGGAGACTGCAATTGCTTTGAAAAATGGCCCTCAACGAACTGGACCAGCTCTGCAGCAAACGGTTCCCGCTCGGTGGGAATTTCGACGTACCAAAGCGCATTCGGCGACCGCGGACGGCCGCGTTTGTGAAGCGCCTTGAAATCCCGAACCGAACAGGCGACGATATGCACCCAGAAAACCATAATGTTGAGAAGGATGACTGCGGCGAATGCTCGATCTTGAAGAAGGCGCGTGCTCGCCACGAACCAAATCACCGGGGCGAACAAAACGGCAACACAGCCGGCCATGGTAAGAAGCAGCGAGACGGATGCCCGTAGAACACTAAGCATCGAGAGCAGGCGTAGTTTCGTCGAGGTTACAGGCGTAAGGGGCACAGTCCGCCGCCACGAAAGCTGAACATCATCACTCTAAACGAATGCCGGGGAAGGCGGCGAGCCTGCTTTATTTGGCATATCATTGAACCGATGGATAACCAGACCGCCTCGGAAGTACGCGTCCACACCGAACCCGGCTCTCGCGACGGGATTACGGTTATGAAGGTCAGCGGACCGCTCACGATTCGGAATTTTTTTGAATTTCAAGACAAGACGCGCCAGAATACTTCCCCCGTTCTGATCATCGATCTGGCGGATGTGCCGTACATGGATTCCGCCGCTTTGGGCAGCCTGCTGGGTGTCCATGTCTCTTGCGGGAAGCACAAACGCAAATACGGGCTAATCAACGTCACTGAACGCCTGCTGACCATGTTCACGGTTTGCGGCGTTCGTGATGTGTTGGTAACGTTTCCGTCTTTGGCGGACGCCGAGGCCGCGCTGCTTTAGGGTTCTGCTATCGCGTTCAGCCGCGGCGCTCCGTGGTACAACAAAGGGCGATATGCGCCCTTTTTTTTGCATCGCGCTTTCTGCGAGTCTTCTAATTTGTCCGCTCTTCGCCGAGCAGGACAACTCACTCGAGGTTGTTGGGAAGATCAAGAGCGAGGCTTTCGCCAACTCTCAGGTAATGGATACGCTCGCGAGCCTCACGGATCTCTACGGCCCGCGACTGACCGGCTCGCCGGAGTTCCAGCAGGCGGCTGACTGGGCCATGGGCCGATTGAAGGAATACGGCGTTTCGAACGTTCATGCCGAGCCCTGGGGACCCTTCGGCCGAAGCTGGTCGCTCGAGAGCTACACGCTCGACATGACGGCGCCGCGCTACTCGCATCTTGTAGCGGCGCCGCTCGCCTGGAGTTCCCCCACAAACGGTACCCAAACGGGAGAGGCGCTGTTTGCGCCGATCGCCGTGCCGGCAAACCGCTATGACATCAGCAAACGGAAAGAGGCGCTGCATGAGTATGAGGAGAAATGGCGCGGCAAGCTGAAAGGCAAGATCGTGCTGGTTGCAGATCCAAAGACCCCGCGGCCCACAACAAGCCCGCTCTTCAAACGGTATACGGAGGCTGAACTTGCCGAGATGGCGCAAGCGCCAGAACCGGCCATCAAGCGGAACGTGCCGCTTGATCAATTGGAATTCCCGAGCGACCAGGAAGAAGCATTCAAGTACATGATCAGTCTGCCCGCTTCAACCATGGACGAATTGTTTGACCGCTTTCAGGAACTGAATGACGAACAGGCGAAGTTCTTCCATGACGAGGGCGTGATTGGAATCATACGCGATGATCAGCGTGCCCATAATGGACTCGTATTCGGCGAAGCCGCCGGTCCGCATAAAGGCAGCACGCTTGCGCCGCCGACCTTTATCGTCACCGAGGAGCAGTATTCCCGCATGACACGTCTGGCCGGTCATAAGCAGCCGGTTACGCTTCGCATGAACCTGGAAGCTAAGGTGGGCGACAAGGATGTGAACGGGCTCGACATCATCGGCGAAATTCCGGGGCAAAGCAAGCCGGATGAGATTGTCATGATTGGGGCGCATTTCGATTCGTGGCACACGGGCACCGGCGCGACCGACAATGGCGCGGGCAGCGCGGTGATGATCGAGGTGATGCGCATTTTGAAGACGCTGAACCTCAAACTTGATCGTACGGTTCGCATCGGGCTTTGGAGCGGGGAAGAGCAGGGCCTGCTTGGATCAAAAGCGTACGTAAAGGCGCATTTCGGCGACCCAAAGACGATGGAAGTGAAGCACAGCGAATGGGACAAGTTTGATGCCTATTTGAATCTGGACAACGGCAGCGGCAAAATTCGCGGCGTGTATTTGCAGGGCAATGACGCTGCACGCCCGCTGTTTCAGCACATGCTAGAGCCGTATCACGACATGGGCGCTTCAACGCTTACGCTCAAGAACACCGGCGGTACCGATCACCTGTCGTTTGATGCGGTCGGGCTTCCGGGTTTCGAGTTCATTCAGGATCCGCTCGACTACGGAACGGTGACGCATCACTCCGATATGGATACGTATTCGCATGCCATTCAGGAGGATCTGATGCAGGCCTCTGCGATCATCGCGACCATGGCCTATGACATCGCCAACCGGCCGGAACAGTTTCCGAGAAAGCCGATGCCGGCGAATCACGAAGCGACGCCGCGGCCGTAAAATCAGCGCTTCGCCGGCACCTCGTCATATCGCGCCAGAATGGATGACATGCTCTGTTCATCGCTGGCCGCTGCAACACTGCTATTTCTCATGAACATGCAGGGGCAAGATTCGCCCGCGCCGCCCGTCGCGCCTACGCACGAACATCGCGAAATTCGCCATGGCGCTACAGTGATCGACCCGTATTTCTGGATACGCGAAAAGAACAACCCGGAAGTGATCGCGTATCTTCAGCGCGAGAATGCGTACACGCTGGCGATGACGGAGGGACTCAAGCCGTTCGAAGAAGCGCTATACGGCGAGATGCTCGGGCGTATCAAGCAGACCGATCTCGACGTTCCGGTGCGCCGCGGCGCATATCTGTACTATTCGCGCACGGAAGAAGGTAAGCAGTATCCGATCCGCTGCCGCCGTAAGGGATCTATGGATGCGCCCGAGGAGATTGTGCTCGACCCCAACGCAATGGCGAAAGAGCACAAGTTCGTCGGCATTGGCGCCATGGCTTATAGCGATGACGGCAATCTGCTCGCCTATACGGTCGATTTCACAGGGTTCCGGCAGTATTCGCTCAAAGTGAAAGACCTGCGCTCCGGCACGACGTTTCCGGATACCACCGAGCGCGTGACC
>JAFAMM010000231.1 GCA_019233375.1 Acidobacteriaceae bacterium | reverse complement strand
GGATGCTGAAGGCGGGTGAAGACCGGCTGTATCTGGCGAGACGGCTGGTGCGAATGGCGATTGAGGACATTGGGATGGCGGATCCTCGGGCGATCGAGCAGGGAATCGCCTGCATGCAGACCGTCCATTTCCTAGGGATACCCGAAGGGGACCAGGCGCTTGCTCAATTGACCATCTATCTCGCGCTGGCTCCGAAGTCGAATGCAGCATACGAAGCCTTAAATAAGGTTAACGAGGTGATCGAAACCAGCATTGCCGAGCCGGTTCCGATGCAGCTACGGAACGCGCCCACGAAGTTGATGAAAACGATGGGATACGGACGCGGTTACCGGCACGCGCACGACGAAAACGACGCGGTCACTAAAATGCAGTGTCTTCCGGGGTCGCTTCAGGGCAGTCAGTTTTACAGGCCAACAGACCGCGGTTTTGAGAAGAAAATAAAGGAACGGATGCACTGGCTCGCGGAAAAACGTAGCGAAGAAAACAATAATCCGTAGCGACAGTGGGTCAAAGTGAAAACAGTTGTACGAAAATTTACGAGATTTGTGTATTCTTATTAAGAGTCGGAGTGGCACTTTGTGACCGAAACTATGCTCAGCCTTAGCAGGCAATTCGATGTTCCGGAGAACGGCGTGACCGAGAGAAGGAGATCCAGTCGTTTCCCCATCGAACGCGAGGTACGATACAAGACGCTGAATCAGCGCACAGAATCGCTCGCCGGCAGCGGTAAGACTTTGAATATCAGTAGCTCAGGAGTGCTCTTTACGGCGGAACACGACCTTCCGGTTGGTACGCGCCTGGAGGTTTCCATCAGCTGGCCAGCACAGTTGAATGATCGCTGCCTGCTGAATTTGGTCGCGCGGGGCCGCATCACCAGGCACGTGAAGGGACAATTGGCTCTGCAGATTCAGCAATACGAGTTCAGAACGCAAAGCCGTCCGGGTAAGTAGCTGTTCCGTTCCTCGCCGGTGAACCGGCAGGCCGGGCAAACGCGGGCCGCCGTACATTCGTCCTCCTGATTCGGTATCTGTACAACACTGACCCCTAGAGGCATGACGGCTGGGCTACGATGACAGTGTTGTGCGACGCCGATTCGTTCTTGCTGCCGCCGCGCTAGTCTTCCTCCTCCTGCTGGCGCTGCTTGTCTGGCAAGGGTCGTTCAGCTTCTCGTTCGGTCCTACAAACGTGGCCGAAACGATCGTTCTGTCCGCGGTCTCGACGGTCATTTTCCTGCTGACCGTAACCCTTGCGTTCATGTTGTTCCGGGCCGGTGTCAAGCTGTACATCGACCGGCAGCGCGATCGTGAGGGCTCCCGGATCCGCTCAAAACTGCTCGCGGGTGCTCTCGCGCTGACATTGGCGCCTACGCTTTTCGCCACACTCTTCAATTACACCGTTCTGAACCGGACGCTCGATAAGTGGTTTACTCAGCCGGCACGCGGGATAGAGGTGAACTTAAAAGAGTTGGATGCTGCGTTCAAAAAGGAGGCGGCGCAACGCGTGCAGGCGCAGGCGGATTGGCTTAGCCTGTTGCCACAGATTCACGATGCCGCTCAGAACGGGCGCGTCGATACCGCGTTCTTTCATGACATTTGCGTAAAGCGCGGTATCCGGCAGCTCATTCTGAACCGGACGGGGGGCGTTCCAGTTCTCCTTTATCAGAATTTCGCCTCTCCGGTTCCCGAGCTCATTAGGGCGAGCGCGGTTATCTCGTCGAATGGAAATAACATCGGAAGCATTGAGGTGAGTTCCGCGCTGGCCGATGGTCCGAGGCAGAAGGAAAATCTGGTCGCGCGCTATATGAATGAGCAACAGCAGCTTGGGGGTAGGAAGAAGTTCTACCAGGACACATATTACCTGCTGATTTGCTTGCTGACGCTATTTGTGTTGTTTTTCGCGGCGTGGTCGGCGCAGCTGCTATCACGGCACATCAGCGTGCCGATTTCGGCATTGTTACGGGCCGCCCAGGAGGTTCGTCGGGGCAACCTCTCGACCAGGGTGAATGTGGGGGCGATCGATGAACTGGCGACTCTGGTACGTGCATTCAACGAGATGACCGGCGATCTGGAGAGCAATGCTCAGGAGCTGGAAGCGCGCCGGCGATTTACGGAAGCGATCCTGCAGAGCATTCCGACAGGCGTCATCTCGGTTTCGACCGACGAGAGGATTGAGCGTGTGAATCGAGCGCTGGCCAGCATTCTCCCCGAGGACTCGGTGCGTTTCGCTCGCCGGCTCGAGGATCTGTTTAATGGAGAAGACCTCGCGGAGATCCGCTACCTGTTGAAGCGCGCGCGCAGGACCGGCGCGGCCGCGTGCCAGCTCGAGATGAACCGGGAATCGACAGTACTGCACTTGGCTGTAACGGCGGCGTCGCTGCAGGAACAGCGCGGATTCGTCATGGTCATTGAAGATACCAGCGACCTGTTGCGCGCGCAGAAGGCGATTGCGTGGCAGGAGGTCGCCCGGCGCGTAGCGCACGAGATTAAGAACCCTCTGACCCCCATTTCTCTCTGTGCCGACCGGATCGCCCGGCAGCTCGGGCGCCTGCCATTGGAACCGGAAACGAGAGCAATTCTGGATGAATGCACTACGATCATTCAGCAGGAAGTGGAGACCGTGAAGTCTTTGGTGGATGAGTTCTCGCAGTTCTCGCGTTTCCCCACGGCGCAACCCGTTCCCGCGGATTTGAATGACATTGTCGAATCCGCGAAGGCGGTTTTCGCCGGGAGACTGGACGGAATCTCGATTTCCTATGATCTTGATCCGCGAATCCCTCCGGTGATGGCGGACCGCGAACAGATAAAGCGCGTCATCGTGAATCTAATTGATAATGCGGCCGAGGCTATGAGCGACTCACCAGTACGCGAGCTGCTTATCGCCACCTCGGCTACTGCGGACGTAGTGGAATTATCGGTCACCGATACGGGCTGCGGCGTCAGCATGAGCGACAAGGAAAAGCTCTTCCTGCCTTACTTCTCGACTAAGGAACGGGGAACCGGTTTAGGTCTTGCGATTGTCAGCCGCATTGTGAACGAGCACCATGCGCGCGTTCGGGTGGAAGATAATTTCCCGCGCGGTACGCGTTTCACGGTCGAGTTCAACGCGCTGCCCGGCGGGGAAACGCAGACCGTTTCGAGCGTGGAAGAGAGCAGCCCCGCTACTCTGAAGACATAATCTGAAATGCCAGCACGCGGGCCAAAGGTTCTTATTGTCGATGATGAGCCGAGTATCCGCCAGTCCCTGCGCGGCGTTCTGATGGATGAGAGCTACGACTGTACTGCCGTTGCGAGCGGTGAGGAATGC
>JAFAMM010000182.1 GCA_019233375.1 Acidobacteriaceae bacterium | reverse complement strand
CGAACCTCTTCGTCGCCGACGCCGCCGCGCACCGGATCCTGGTGTTTACGGCGGGGGATTCGGCATTGCCGGAAGATGCCGTGGTGAACTCGGCGACCCTCTCTGGCGGTTCTATCGCACCCGGCACACTGGTGACTATTCGAGCGGCGGCGCTGAACACGCGTTCCGAATCGGTCAAGCAGACGGCGGACGAAAGGCTGCCGGTGAAACTGGGCGCTGTGGAAGTAGTCATGAACGGGGTTGCCCTACCGCTGCTATCCGTTTCGCCGCAGGAGATCCAGGCGCAGATCCCGTACGGCCTGGAAAATGTTTCCTCGGCGAGTTTGTACGTGCGCATTGAGCATTCGGACTCATCGGCTACCATCACAAATGCCATTGCCGTAAGCGTATCTCCGGCCGCGCCCGGAGTATTTGCCTTTACGGGAACGGAACCGCGTCCAGGACTTGTTCTTCATCGGTCCGGCGCTGCTGAGGAATCGGCAGGCACGCCGGTCACGGCCCAAAGTCCGGCCTCAGCGGGAGAGATTGTAACGGTTTGGGCGACCGGTCTAGGAGCAGTAGTTGAGAGTGACGCGAGCGCGATGGAAGGAGTCCCGTTCGCAGGCCCGCCGACCCCGGTGGCATCGCCCGTGGGTGCAACGGTGAACGGGCATGCCGCTCAGGTACTTTCCGCTGTTCTGCCCGAAGGCGCGATCGGAGTGTACGAAGTGCGAATCCTGCTGCCGCCCGATGTCGGCTCCGCGGCGAGAGCGCAACTGTTTCTAAGCGAGCATGGTGTTACGAGCAATACGATAGTTTTCCCCATTCAAGCGTCTAAGCTCTAGACGTATGCACCAGCTTCGTTGGAACGCTTTGCTCAGCCAATGGGTTGTCGTCACGACGGAGCGCCAGAACCGGCCCCAAATGCCTTCCAACTGGTGCCCCTTTGACCCGGGATCGGGCCGCGTGCCGGATAGCTATGAAGTTTTCCTCTATCCGAACGATTTTCCGGCGTTCTCACCGACGGCTGATCCCTTCACACCGGATACGGATCTACTCTCCGAGACCGGACCGCGCGGCGCATGCGATGTGGTCCTCTACTCGCCCGAGCACACCCTGCCGCCGTCGAAGCTTTCGCTGGATCAGTGGCGCAGCGTGGTGGACCTTTGGACAGCGCGCACTCGGCAGCACGCAGCCAATCCCGATATTGCGTTGATCGCCATATTCGAGAACTGCGGTGAAGCCGTCGGGGTAACGATGCCTCATCCGCACGGGCAGATCTACGCCTTCCCATTCATTCCGCCTGTTGTGCAGAAGGAACTGGAATCGGCGCGGGAGTTTGCGGCGGCTCACGCGGGCGACTGCCTCTTTTGCCGCTTGATGGAGGAGGAAGTGAAGCGGGTTACTCGAGTGGTCGCGGCGGATCAACACTTCGTGGCATTCGTACCCTATGCTGCAAGGTTTCCAGCCGAGATCGCGTTGTACCCGCGACGTCACGTGCGCAGTCTGCTTGAATTAACAGAAGAAGAGAAGACAAGCCTGGCGCACAGCATCAGCATCGTTCGCCAAAAATACGATAACCTTTACGGCTTCCTGATGCCTCTCATGATGCCGCTGAAGCAGGGGCCGTTGCGTGAGGGTGACCCTCCCTACCACTTCCACCTGGAGTTTTTGCCACTTCAGCGGAGCCCCACAAAATTGAAGTACATGGCGACGATTGAAACGGCGTATGGAACATTCCTGGCCGATACTGCACCGGAACAGATGGCTGAGACCCTGCGCAACACGGAACCGGTGACGAAGAGCCTCGTTCAGTCCTGCTCTGGCACTCGCGACCGCAGCGAAAATCGGGCTTGAGCCGTTCTCAATGTGCGCATTGAATATCCTTCATCCACCATCCGGTTCATATGGCCGGTAGCCATGCTCGCTCAGAAGCTGCCTCGCACCGGGCACATCGGTCGGCGTGACATAAAAAAACGCGCCGGTCAGGTCTCGCTTGATGAGGAATCCACCAGTGTAGGTGCCGGTCTCGACTAGGTAGTCCAGACCCGCAGCTGTTAAAAGCTCCTCAATCCTTAATGCCTCTCGCAGCCGCCGTGACATGTAGACGAGTTCGAGCTCGTCCACATCGAAGAAATCAGCTTCGCGGCGCATGGGTGGGCTGGCCGCCTCCTATGAAAAATGTCTTTCCAGCCAGTTCGTGTTTTTCAATCTGGAAATGAACGGTTCGCGACTCGCCGCCCAGCAGATGGATGCGCTGAAACCCGCGCAGCGCAACCGTTCCTGAGCCGCTGAGATAAAGCTGCGCGACTTCATCTCCATCGCGTTGTGAAGCGTTTGTTATCCGAGCACTTAGATTCACGGCTGAACCCGA
>JAFAMM010000063.1 GCA_019233375.1 Acidobacteriaceae bacterium | reverse complement strand
CTTTGAGCTAAGATCGCTAACTGATTGTGGCGGAGCCGGTCAATTTCTTACAATCCATCCAGAGCGATATGCGCCAGGATGCAATTGACGAGGTGAGATGTCTTTGGCGATAACTCAGCGGAAAGAATGGAAATTCTTTACCATCCTTCCTAAGGTGAGCCCAGGGCTGGCAGCAGCGTGGTGGGCGGCGCTAGTCATGCGGGGAATCCTTCCCGCTGCCTTTGCGGTCGCAATGGGTCTGCTGGTTGCGGCGGTCAGAGGCGGCCACGCTCTTGCGGTTCCGTTAGCGCTAGTAGGGGCGATTTTCATATCGCTGCAAGTGCTCAGCCCGATTCATCAGGCGATCGGCAACAATCTTGGGGATCGGACAGCCGCGTGGCTCTACGACCGACTTACGGAGGCGTGCGTACGGCCGCCTGGCATCGGCCACCTTGAGGATCCGGCGCTCACAAGCGATCTCACCGTTGCGCGTGATTTCGATCTGGGGATGACGGGCCCGCCAATGTCAATTTCCATGGATTTCATCGCCAACGGGATGGTTGAATTGACCGGCGGAGTTGCCTCCGCGCTGATACTTTTCGGATATAGCTGGTGGGCGCCTTTCGTTCTTGCTGGCGCGTGGCTTTCGACACACTGGCTTTTGCGCGAAAGCGCGATCTGGCGCGACCGCAATACGGAAGAGGTACGCGGTGCGCAGCGGGATGCCGAGTACGCCTACCGCTTGGCCGTGGATCCGCCTGCGAGCAAAGAATTACGGCTATTCGGCTTGAGCAGTTGGACAATCGAGCGTTTTAAACAAAGGCGCACCAGGCTACACGAACTGCAGTACGCAGCCACTCGTCTCAGAGAACGTCCTGTGATCTGGAGCATGTTGCTTGTTTCCGCCGGAAATATTCTGGTCTTTTGGTCCATTGCAAGCGCAGCAGCCACGGGTCAAATCAGTCTCGGCGCCGCAGTGACCTTTGCGCAGAGCGCAGTGGGCGTGTCTATGATCGCATTCGGCGGATTCAGTTGGGCGATTGACGGACCCTCGGCGGCGGTGGCCGCTGTTCTTCGGCTTCGAGATGCAATGCAGCGCGCCGGTGAATTGTCGTTTGGTGATCGATCCGCGGAAGGCAAACCGGCACGAGATATCCGGCTGTGCGACGTAACATTTGCTTATCCCGCGGGGTCCCGCACCGCGCCGGTTCTGGAGCATCTAGATCTCACGATACCGGCCGGCTCTTCTCTTGCCATAGTCGGGCAGAATGGCGCCGGAAAAACGACGATTGCAAAACTTTTGTGCCGTTTGTATGATCCGCAGTCGGGCGCGATCGAAATCGACGGTGTGGATCTTCGGGAATTCGATCTTGCGTCGTGGCGGCGGCGTATCAGCGCGGTGTTCCAGGATTTCATTCGTTTCGAGCTGCCGATGCGAGACAACGTGGCTCCAGCAGGCGCCCCGGATGAAATCGTGAATGCCGCGTTGGAAGCGGCAGGGGCGGCTCACCTGGCGCCGCTCGACACCATACTTGCCCGCGGTTACACGGGCGGAACCGACCTCTCCGGAGGACAGTGGCAGCGTGTTGCGCTGGCGCGTGCGCTCGCATCTGTCAGGTTGGGCGCTGGTCTTGTGCTGTTGGATGAGCCGACAGCGCAGCTCGACGTGCGGGGAGAAGCGGAGATCTTCGACCGCCTGCTCACAGCTACACGCCACTGTACAACCATTCTGATCTCACACCGCTTCTCGACGGTTCGACATGCCGACCGCATCTGCGTACTTGAGCAGGGCCGCGTCATTGAGTTGGGTACGCATAACGAGTTGATGGCTCTTGGCGGCCGGTATCGAACGATGTTTGATCTGCAGGCGCAGCGCTTTGCTGCCGCAGAGGAAGAAGGGGTGACCTTTGACGTCCTTTGATAATCGCCATCACGCGATCGAGCCGCTGCCGCCCACGCTTTCATCCATGTGGCGGCTGTGCAAGTTAGGATACCGGCATGAGCCACGGTTGATGTCAGGAGCGTTCGTCCTGTCACAGGTGGCAGCGCTGCCAGACGCGCTTCTGGCGCTGTGGCTGGCACTTCTGGGCGCGGGAGTAGTTCAGCACAGGCCCGGCCTAGTGGAGGGCGCTGCCATAGGCCTGGGCTTGTCGGCGGCCGCGACCTGGTTTCTCCGAACGGTCAGTACGCGATTTCAGCGCCGCTTCCGCGACAAGGTAACCATCGCGCTCGAATCGCATGTCGCACAACTGCAAGCGTCGATCGCCACGGTGGCACATCAGGAACGTCCGGAATATCTGGATCGCCTTTCCATGCTTCGCAATCAGGTGTTCGTGCTCGACCACATGTACATGTCGCTATTTTCCACACTCGGTTGGATTCTGCGACTGGCGGTGACTCTGGCGCTTCTGACCTCGATACACCCGGCTCTTATTTTGCTTGCCATCTGCGCTGCCCCCACCGTGTTGACCTCCTCGTGGCGCCCCGTGGTGGAGAGAAGCGCGCAGGAAAACGGCGCGCAGGCAAACCGATTGGCGCGCCACCTGTT
>JAFAMM010000338.1 GCA_019233375.1 Acidobacteriaceae bacterium | reverse complement strand
CGAGAACAGAAATGAGTAGAATCTGCACAGTCTGCGGTTACAGTGAGTCCAAAGTGATTGCCGGTGCTCGGCTACTCGGTTTGGAGGAAGACTTCCGCAGCGGTTTATATAGCTGTTGCCAGATCGCGCAATGGGCGGATGAACAATGGGCCGCCTGGTTGGAAGCCATGCAGCAGGATCAAGACGCCGCATGTGCTCGCAACAATGCTGTAGAGTCCGTCGATCCGGAACCTGCCGTGGTTTACGTCAGAAGACGCCGGAAAATCTCCCCGCAAAACAATGGCGGCCGCGATGTCTAAAGCGACCGTATATCTGGAAGGACCGAAGCGAACGCAGGACCTTCTGAACATCAAGTGGGCATTACGTTCTGCCGGTTACACAATCGCATCCAGTTGGCATGATGCCGACGCCACGCCTCGGATCCGAGCCGAAGATCACTGGAACTCAAAGAGTGTGGAACGGATTCTCGGTTGTGACTGGCTGGTCGTCATGTGCGAAAAGGACAATGAAGTAGGGATGGAATTAGCGTCCTTGGCCGGCTTCGCGCTCGCTCGTGGCATGCGAGTGACCTGGATCGGCCCCGAGGTCCGAAGCCTGGCTACTTTTCGTGCCGTCCAGCAATTCGATACGGCCGAGGAGTTTCGGAAGAACATTCTTACGCAAATGTACTTGCGTCCCGCACTCGCTTCTACTTCAGAGCGGGTCGCGGCGTAGCGGCGGCAATTGTTCGCCCTTCGCCTCAACGTGCTCCCCGCCGCGCGCTCTGTATGGATTCGCTGAGTAAAGTCGCGCGCGCTTGTACCGCATTCTCGGTCTGCCGAAGAGATGTCGTCAACGAACTTCGGGACACGCGGCTCACAATAGGTTCGATCAGCCATCGCACAGAAACGGGTATGTCCCGGGTCAACGCAATCGCTTCGAGTTCCACGTACACGCCTCCATCACGCTCCTCGAAACGGGCAATGCTGAAAAGTCGCCAAATCAGCCCCTTTCCCTGCCCGTCACTCAGTTCGCGCTGGTCTGGGGTGCCGTAACTTTCCACTTCCCGCATACGCGTTGTTTCTGAGATGCTGTACCAGCGGTGCTCATCCACCCGAAAGAATGAACAGCGGTACTCGCCGTCCATTGCGGCACTCACAAGCCCTTTGTTCATCAAAGTCATCGAGAATCGCGTTTCGGCCTGGCCTGAAGAGATAGCTTTGGAGTCAACCACGTTAGGACGATAAAAATCCTTATAGTGGTCGTAGTCGCGCGCGACGGAGAACACGTCGTTAAGTGTGGCACTCGCGATGAATGCGGCGCCCGACCAATCATGAATAAGGCCGGACGGGACCTTCTTCACCCCTTTAGAGCCGTTGTGCAAGACGACAATTTGGCCGTGCCTAACGTCCGACATCGCCTCTTGATCTTCGTCCAACGTCAGAAAGTGTCGATCCGGCTTAACGCGCGCCTGCATCTCCACTGTTGCTGCTCTAACATATAGTTGCCACGCTGTAAGGGTCTCGCGCTTCAGGTCTGCCGCCTGAGCCGTAAACACACACACCAGCAGTGCGAGTCCGGATCGAATATTCACGTGCTATCTTTCCCATCTGGCTAACTGGCCGAGCGATGGCGGTTGCTCTTCATCCACCTCTAGCGGCCGTTCCGTAATCTTCAACCGCGCGCGTCCGACTGGACGGCCAGCGTCAATCACCGCGTAGGTCGTGCGAAGGTACGGAGTACCGTCCTGCAGGCTTGCGTCGCAGGTAACGTCAAGTCTCCTCAGTAGACGCGAGGGCATCTTGACAAAACGCCCTGTCTGTCGAAGAGGTACTCCGGTGTCGCCATCAATCCAGAGCTGTCCTTTGATAAGCCCGGCTCTGGCTCTTCTAGGCTTGATCTGAAAGATATATACAAGAGAGCCAAAGCTGTAGCGTGAGCCGATGTATCGGAACTTGTAGTTTGCCGGCGAAATAAGAATCGATGAGAGTGGAACGTCCTCCGCTTGTGCCCTGGCCGTGAGATAGCGTTGGATCAACGCCCGCAGAAGCTTTCCGTCGCCGTCCACCCGGACCACTTCGTACTCGCTGCGTTCGGATGTTCCGGTTTCCCGAACCGCCGAAAAAGATGCGTGCGTATGTTGCAAAGGTATTTCCGCTGTGACCTCGAGTGCAACCGGACCCGACTCGGTGAAGACATCGCGCTGATTGAGATACGCGATGTAGCGCGCAAACGTGAGCGCAGGGGGCGAAGTAACTGAAACAATCTCATCCGGTTCGCTCGCCCGCACTTCGCGGGATGAAGTCACAGCGAGTATCGCGGCGATCCCGAAAACGATCCTGCGCGCAACGCGCAACTCGCGCCATAAACACGCTGCCCTGCTACATGACGCTGTAAGTGCCCCACCTATTCGAGGGACCGCTGGAGCTGAAAGGCGGCTTTCATTTGGCCGGCTGTTTGACGGACGGCTCACGGCGCCAAAGTTCGCAACCAAGGCCAATCCAAGCCAGACGAGCCAGTTCGAGAGTGGTCCTGTCGACCACGGGAAGGATTTACTTATTCCTAGATTGGCAGTGAGGCTCCAAACGGCCACTGCATAGATGCACAAGGCGGTTGGTCCTGCAACTGCAAGTGTTATTACTGCGAGGTGATAACGAAAAAAGGAGTTCCTGCCTCGGAAGGGATTGTCCGGCAGCTTCTGATCCATACCTTGTTAAGCGCAGTTGAAAGACCAAAGTCTGACCAGCTGCGATGTGTAGTAGAAGCAAGGAGATGAAGTCGAGCCTGGGTGTCGGCTGTATCGTCGATGGCCGAATAACCGTCATTTGTTGAGCCTCCGCCGACATCCCGGACAAAGTGCCTGCTATGCTGCGTGCGCCGTTGCATGTGAAAGGGCGGCGCTCTCAACCAGACCCGCCATGGTCTCAAAACCCAGGCCTTCCCGGACCCTTTCAAAGCTGAGCGATTGTGTTTCCGGATCAAAATCAACTTCAATCCAATCCCCGGCACTAACTTGCTCGGTGGCGATCAGATTGGACAGTGGACAAACCACCAGACGCTCAATCGTGCGTTTTAGGTGCCGCGCGCCGTATTTCATGTCGGAGCCTTGGGATAGTAGAAAGGTCCTCGCTTTATCGGTAGCACGAAACACGAACGGTTTGTCGGCGGGGGTGTTCAGAATGCGCTGCTGCACCTGTCTTAGTTCAAGGGTTAGTATGTTTTGCAGATCGGCTTGCCCCAGCGGACGAAAAACTGCAATCTTATCAATTCGATTGATAAACTCAGGTGTGAACTTACGCCGAGCCGCTTGCATACTGACTTCGGTCATCTTGGAGGTGAGCTTCTCATCGAGTGCCGCCGCGCCCTCCATGCGTCGCGCCTGGAACCCGAGCTTAGGTGCCATCAAATCACTCATCTCGCCTGCACCAAGGTTGCTCGTCATGAAGATCATCGCACGCGAAAAATCGACGCGGCGGTTATCTCCCAAAGTCAAGGTCGCCTTATCAAGTATCCCTAACAGCAGATTCCACAACGAATCACTCGCCTTCTCAATCTCGTCAAAAAGGATAAAGCTGATCTGGACCGACTCGGTATGGTGCCGGTCGATAACCTCCTGGCTTAGTGCTGGATGAGTCTCGCGGTGCCCCAGATAGCCCGGAGGCGATCCGATCAGCTTCGCGATCTCGTGACTGTGCTGGAACTCGGCGCAGTCAATCTTGATTACAGCCCCCGGAGTTCCTGTCAGTACTTCCGCCGTCGCCTCAACTGTGCGCGTCTTGCCGGAACCGGTGGGTCCCAGAAAAAGCAGGTTTCCAATCGGGCGTCCGTGCGCGGTCAAACCCGCCAGGTACGTCTGATACAGATCGACAATGTGAGTGATAGCCTCATCCTGGCCAATAATCAATCCGCGAAGCTTGTTCTGTAAAGTCTCAGCTTGCTTTCCGGACCGGTTCGGATCCAAAACTATAGGACGGCGCATTTTGTTTCTCCTTCGCGCGCTTGGATTGGGTGGATGGTTTGCACACTACATGCCGCGGCTTCAGGTGTTCCGCAAGCTTCTTTTTTGAGTTGAAGATTCTCCACTGAACGGTGCCGATCGGTGTTGCACGGGCCGCCGCAATTTCGTGATACTCCCATTGCTCAACAAAGCGCAGCATCATCATGTCGCGCTCTCGCGCGTCCAGGAAACTCATCCAATCGCGGAACTCGAATGCTGGTGTGCCTGCGGGATGCTGGCTGGCTGTTTCCAGACGATTTGCCACGTCCGCCAGGTCGATCGTTTCCACCTCCCGCGTTAACCTGCCGTAATGTCGTCGGAGTGCGTTTTGAGCAATCTTGAATAACCACGCGCGGAACAATGTCCGGTCGCGAACCTGGCTCGCTTTGCGGTAAACCGTCAGCATCACTTCTTGCGTCAGATCCTCCGCCAGTTCACGTTCGCGGCTTCGCGCTTGGAAGAACGATACAAGCTGGGGGGCAAAGACGTTAAACAGAGCCGTGAACGAGCCTTCGCACGGATCGTCCAGGAACTGATTAGTAACTGCGCCTTCTTGCAGTTGTTTTTGGCTTCTAACTGTTTCTTGGATCATTTTCAAAAAGAGCAGCTCGTGGCTACTCTCCACAGAAAGGCATTCGCCAGTCCAAAGCGCTCGCCTTTTGTTTCTATAGAGTTCCCGTCTGCCTGACGGTTCCCGGCGTAATCCGGCTGGCGACTTCTCGACATTTGCTGAATTTGCCGGTGTCTGCTGGTTACGCCGTCACGTCTCTTCGAAATAAAGTTTTCTCTTGCTAGCTCAGCCATTTAGGGTTGGCCTGCAGGCCTGACGCCAAGCCACTTCTGAGTTGGCTATGCTACTGTCCATCAGGCCCGCTCCACAGACCCGCTGCTTGAGGGCCGTTTCATTTTCAGGGAGTTACCCATGAATGCCACAAGCATCCGCCGCCCATAGCAGCGTCGAGCCGCCAAACAAGCGTGCAAAGCCGCAGTTGCGCGCGAAAACCCGCAACGAATGTCTCAAAAACAACTCGTCGCCGATCGCCCGGATCCACAGGTCGCCGAATCTTTCAACCAGACATCCGATGAGGTTCTCGCCGGTCGCTGATCGAGGTACAGATCTTAGTCACCTACGAACAATGCCGGATTCAATTCTGCGGGCTCTTGAGTAGTCGCGTTCCGGCCAGCGG
>JAFAMM010000264.1 GCA_019233375.1 Acidobacteriaceae bacterium | reverse complement strand
CCATTCGCACCAGCCGCCGCGCTAGATAGAGGCGGTCTTCACCCGCCTTCAGCATCCGGCCGAGCCAATACAGAGACGCATCTACATCGCTAGACCGCACCGATTTGTGCAGAGCTGAAATGAGATTATAGTGCTCCTCGCCCGATTTATCGTATAGCAGCACTTTGCGCTGCAGTGCGTCGGCCACAGCCTGCTGATCAATGTTGCCGTTCACGGCCAGACCGGCCGCAATCTCCAGCGTGTTTAGCGCCCCACGGGCATCTCCATCAGAAGCCACAGCAATCTCATCGAGCAGATCCGGCGAAATCTTTAATGCGAGCTGGCCCAGACCTCGCACCGGAGTCTCGAGCGCGCGGTGCAAGATCAGCACAATCTCCGTCTTGCTGAGCGCCCGCAGCGAGTAGACTCTCGTCCTGGACAGGAGCGCCGATACGACCTCGAAGGATGGATTCTCAGTAGTCGCGCCGATGAGCACCACATCCCCGCGCTCCACATAAGGAAGAAAGGCATCCTGCTGCGCCTTGTTGAAGCGATGAATTTCATCAATGAACAGAACCGTCTTGCGCCCGAGCCGGCGCGCGCGCTCGGCATCGCTCATGACGGTTTTGATTTCCTTGATGCCGCTCAATACTGCACTAAACGGTACGAAATCCGAGCCGGCCTGGCGCGCCAGAAGAGCTGCCAAGGTTGTCTTGCCGGATCCTGGCGGCCCCCAGAGAATCATGGAAGTCAGGTGCCCGCTCTCGACCTGCGCGCGCAGCGGCTTGCCCGGCCCAAGAATATGCTCCTGACCGACATATTCGCTCAGGTCGCGGGGTCTCATACGATCCGCCAGCGGCCGCCCTGTTACATCGTCCGGCGCGGGCGCGGGAAGAGGACTGGTGTCAAACAGGCTCATCGCCGTTGCCGCCAGGCCTCAAACAGCGCGAGCGAACAGGCGACCGCGGCATTGAGGGACTCGACCCTGGAAGTCGGTATGGAAATCATCTCTGCCCGCCGGGCAACGTCCTCAGAGATACCCGCACCCTCCGCTCCCGTCGCCAGCGCGAAAGGCCCGCTGAAAGAAGCTTCCGTGAACGCCATACCCGCATCAGATGCGAGCGCATAGAGCTTAGTGCGAGAGTTTTTCAGTTCGCGCAGCAAGTCGCTCCTGGACACTCCTTCGAGGAATGGTATCCGAAAAAGGGAACCGGCAGAAGCGCGCAGCAGCTTGCCGTTCGATACTCGCACCGAGCCCTCCAGAAAAACCAGTCCGGTGGCGCCGAAGGCTTCCGCGGACCGGGCGATCGTCCCTGCATTGCCCGGATCCTGTATGCCGTCAAGCAGCACCAGCGCGGGGTTACGCGCCGTCAGGTCAGCCCACGTCCAGCGGGGAGGCCGAAGCACAGTAATGATGCCCTGCGTTGCCTGCATTCCGGACACAGAGTTCAGCGCCCGCTCCGATACTTGCACGATATCAGCACTCAATCCCGTGACGAGTTCACGGCAGCGCTCGAATGCCGCCGGGGTAATCAGTACGCGCTCGATAACGCACGGGCTACGCCGGGCTTCCGCTAGCAGATTCGGTCCTTCGGCGACGAGCCAGCCCTGCTCGGTGGCCCGTCCGGCCCGGATCGCCTTCCGAATGTCCTGCAGGATCGGATTTCTCTGACTTGTTAGCGACAAACTGATCGGCCGGTCTCGGCGTAAACTAAAACTTCAAACGAATTCAAGCCGCATGAAGCGCGTAGTGGCGGGAGTCTCCCTCCTGCTCTCCATTCTGCTCTTAGGCTACCTGTTCGCAGTGGCCAAACAAATTGAGCGGCAGTCAACCGTCGACGATGCTCAGCCCGCTGACGTCATAATCGTGCTTGGCGCGGCCCAGTACCGCGGCTCGCCTTCACCGGTTTTGCGCGCGCGCCTGAACCATGCTTTATTGCTCTATCTGAAAGGCATGGCACCCTACATCCTGACGACGGGCGGCGGCGGCAACGACCCGAACTTCACTGAGGGCGAGGTGGGACGAGCTTACTTGACCGAGCGGGGTGTGCCGTCAGAAGCCATCATCACCGATCCGGAGGGAACCACCACGGCTCAGAGCCTGGATGCGGCCGCGGAAACCATGCGGCGCATGGGGCTGCACTCCTGCATCGTGGTCAGTGATGGCTATCACATTTATAGAGTCAAACGGTTGCTGCAGGCGCAGGGAATGCAGGTGTATGGCTCGCCGAGACCTTCAACCGGATCAACAAGCAAGTTTCAAAGGCGTTGGGTTTACTTCAGACAGGCAGTAGGTTTCGTCCTGTGGCAGGCGGGCGTGAACATCTAAGGACACGTGTAAACTTTCCCGCTTATTGCTCACGACGCCGCGAGATCGTCCGCGCCACCTGCCGGCGATAACCTTAAGAAATCACTCTAAGCGGCTTTGCGATTGATTTCGCGGCCGGCGAAGACTTCTTCGATAGCGATTTTCAGAACGCCATTGATTTCATCAAAGGCAATAGCCGTGTGGCCGGGGAGGCGAGCTTCGATCGTTTCCTTTGATATCGGTATCGAGTCCGAGGTGAGCGGCTTTCGCGTGGAGTCTGGGCCAAAGATAGGACGGCGGTCGCGACCTTAGATGGTTTTCTGCCGCCGAAGCCGAAGAGATCCGACACGAACAGCGCCAATCGGATTCAATTTGGAAGATCGATGGAAACAATCTCCGAGTTCTCCCGGACACGATCGAAAACGAGTTGCCGGCCGTCGGGCGTGATATCGAAGCTTGTCGACGTGCCATTCCCAAGACGAGCGAGGAGTCTGGTCTGTCTAGTCGCGAGATCGAGCATCCAAAAATCTTCTCCTGGCTCTAACGCTTTCAGGTAAATCAAACCCTTTCCGCCGGGTGTAAATCTATGATGAGCCCGGTTGATCCATCTGCCCGCTCCCACCACGATCGAGGGGAGATCAAACGGGCTGCCATCGGGCCGAATCGCGAGCAGCGGCGCCGTTCGGGAGATGGTGATGCCGGCGTAAACGATCAAGCTTCCGTCGGGTGACCAGACCGGGTTTATACCCGGCTTCGCCGAGAGCCGAACGGGTTTTCCGCCTTGAGCCGGAATCCTAAATAGCCCTGCTCCCGAAGCATTTTGTCCACCGGTGATAATCCACTTTCCGTCGGGTGACCAGCAGGGAGCGCCGCGGACATCTAAATCAGGCGCCAGCGGCTGGATTTCCGCCCCGTCCGCTGAAATCCTGTACAGACCCAATTTCCCCCGCTTGCTTAGAACGATGGCCGCCGAACTGGCGTCGGGCGAAATCGCCGGCGGAACGAAGAGTGGGCCTTTGGCGCCGTTCCAGACCTCGAAAGCCTGACCATTTCGATAGCGCCACAAACCATCGCCGCTTCCTTGCGCAGAGAGATAGAAGAGGGAGTCTCCGGCAAAGCGCGGCGCGAGCGCCCGGCTATTCGGAACCGGATATGGCTTGATGTCGGCTTCTGTTGCCGCTTGCGCGAGAATCGGCACGCTCCAAAGATTTGCCGAAGGGTTTGAGACGGTCGCAATTAAGTGCCGCCGATTGGCGCTCGCGCTCACCGATGTGTAATGCTCTAAGCCGATGCTGACGCGGCGTGAAGCCTTGCTCTCAACGTTGAGTGACCACAGCCATGGGCCCGAACCATCCCGTTGCGGAGCCGTGTAGAGTAGCGAGTCCGAGGAGATGGGAACAACGGATCTCACATCGGAATTATGCTGCGTCATCCTTTCGGGCGCGCCCCCCGAGGCCCGGATTCGCCACAGATCCATATCCAGAGACTCCCACGGGCCGCTCACAAAATAGATCCAGCGGCCGTCGGTCGACCAAGCCTGGAAGTGATTATGGCCACCCGGACCCAACGCGAAGATTTGCCGCGCATTGGCACCGTCGGCGTCGGCTACGAACATGGGATCGCCGGGATCGTAGGTGTGGAAGACCAAGCGGCTGCCATCAGGCGACCACGCGACGTTAGCGGTGTGATCCCGCAAGAAAGGGCGTGGAGCGCCGCCCATCAGAGGTATCAGGCGTAAACGCTGGCTGGGCCGGTAACCGGCTAACCAGATCTGAGAGCCATCGGGCGAAAAGCCCAGGTTGCGGATGGGAAGGACCGGGTCTTCAGGCTGGTCCTTTGTCAAGTTAACAAACCGGCCTGTTCCTACCTGGCTCACCCAAACGTCGGACCGGCCATCCCTGTCAGCGCGAAACGCAACAAATTTTCCATCGGGTGAAATGCAGGCATCGGTCTTATCTCCTGGGAAGTCACTGAAGCGAGAAAAAGTGGCGTTCGCAAGCAGATTGTCATCGGCCTGCGAGTGGAAGCGCGTACCAGCCCACCAACTCGCGATCAACGCCAGAGAGAGAAGGAACACCCAAAAGGCCGATACCAGCATTCGCTTGATGCGAATGTGTGCACCGAACCGCGGCGCTTGTACGATACGCTCCTGGCTGTTCTGTGTATGACTGACATGGAAGCTTGATTCAGTCTTGCGGGCCGGTTGAGAGTCCCCATTTGCGACCTCAAGTGGAAGGAGATTCTTCACCGGAGATCGCGCTGGTTGCGGAGTGAAATCACTCGGCATCTTCTGCTCATCTCCCACACTGCTCAATTCCAAAATGCTCTGGACATGCCGAGCTGGTGAAGTGGCCAGGATTATGCCGTCATCTCCCGAAACCGGACAGACGAACCGGTATCCGTGCCGCGCAACGGTTTCGATGAAGCGTGGCGAGTCCGGGTTGTCATTTAAGACTTGTCTAATCTTCCGGACGCTGGTGCTGATAGCACTGTCGAAATCTACGAAGGTATTTTCCGGCCAAAGCCTGTCGCGAATCTCTGCGCGGGTTACCGTTTCACCGGCGCGTTCGAGAAGGAGGATAAGGATCCGGAGCGGTTGGTCCTGCAGCTTGACTCTGATGCCGCGTTTGCGTAGCTCGCCCAAGCGCGCGTCGACCTCGAAGGCGGCAAACCGAACGATCCGGTTTGGCGATGTAGTGGACGTGAAGCACCTCACTCAAGAACTTATGCGACACAAATGAGCTTGCGGATGAAACCGGCCTTCACTTCACTTATCAGCAGTAAGCCGAAGAAGAAAGAAGACAGAAGTCCCGGTAATCATCGCGCCGCCATGCACTTACATCGACAGGCTCTTTTCATCCATAAATCAAATCGTAAACCATTGTCTGGCGCGTTGGAGGTTCGCATGATGGCCTCAATCGCGACCGTGATTCCGGGTCATATCGGTAGCGAGGCGGTGGTACCGCTGCCCAACGAACGTCGATCCGAAGCACAGTACAGCGGAAAACACGAAAGGAAGGATTACGTATGAGAAAAGCTCGTATGTGGCTGGCGCTGGCAGGCGTGCCTGCGTTGACCGTCACGGTGTTGCAAGCGCAGAACGTAGTAACGGACTGGACAGCAATCGCTTCCAAAACAATCAAGCAGGGAGGCAAAACCAGCGACGCGTTTCTTTATTTTGCTTACACAAGCATTGCGGTCTATGATGCAACGAACAGCATTCACCGGCGCTTCCGGCCATTCTATTTCGCCGGAATTACGGACCGCGACGCCTCCGATGAGGCGGCCGCGGTCTCGGCTGCGCATGCCATTTTGGTCTATTACTTCCCAGATCAAAAAGGGACATTGGATGCACAGTATGAGCGGTCGCTGAACGGCATCATCGCGCCCGCGGACGCCAAGCGCAAGGGTGTTGACGCGGGCGCCGCGGCTGCCCAAACAGTGATCAGTGAACGCACGGGCGACGGCCGTGAGGCAGACATTACCTACACCTGGAAAACCGGACCCGGTGATTGGCAACCGACTCCTCCGGGCTTTCTTCCTCCCGCGGGCCCTTGGCTGCAATTCATGCGCCCGTTCACGATGAAGAGCGCCTCCCAGTTCTTGCCGAGAGGACCTTATCCTCTCTCAAGCGAAGAATGGGTTGCTGATTTCAATTTGACGCGCCTGTTTGGCGAAGCCGGCAGTACCGTCCGGACACCGAAGCAGACTGAAATCGGCCTCTTCTGGACGGACCAGCCGTTCTATCAGGATGCGCGCGCATGGACGTACCTGGTCCAAAACTATCATCTGGATGTGCCGGATTCGGCAAGGCTGATGGCGATTCTTTGGACGGGATTTTCAGACGCTCTGATCGGATGCTTCAACGCGAAGTATACTTTTGGCTTCTGGCGGCCGGTTACCGCAATTCGAGCTGGCGGAGGAAACGCGGAACTGACGGCCGACCCCGGTTGGACCCCGCTCGGGATTACGCCCAATCACCCTGAGTATCCGGCTGCGCATGCGTGCGGCACAAGCGCGGTATCAAGCCTCGTCGCAGATTATTTCGGCACGCAGAATGTTCATGTTGTGATGGATAGTTTAGTCTTCACCGACGGCATCCACACACATAGTTTCGACAATACCGCCGATTGGCTGGATGAGGTCTTCTGGGCCCGCATTTTCGCCGGTTTTCACTTTCTCCATTCGTTGCGGGATGGCGAGGAGCTGGGACGGGATGTAAGCCGTCAATTATTCGAAAACAACTTCCAAGTCATACATCACGATCGTCACGAGATGCAGGCACAGCCCGCTAATTAGTAAGTGAGTCAGCGGACCCTGCCCGCATGAAGTCGGATGCTGTTACATCCGCTGAATTCGCGGCGGCCACCATCTGCCGACGGGCACGGGAAAAATGTCATGATGAAACGCATGAGGACTGTGTTCGAGGCGGCGGGTGGCAACGAAGGCATGCAGCGTCTCGCGGAAGCCTGGCATCGCCGGGTTATGGCGGACGAGGTAGTCAGCCATGCCTTCAGCCACGGTTTCCATACCCAGCACGTCGAGCGGCTAGCCGCTTATTGGGCCGAGTCCCTCGGCGGCCCGACGACGTATTCCGATTTCTATGGTGACGAGACCAGCGTCGTGAGGTTGCATAGTGGAAACGGGGAGCACGACGAAATGAATCGCCGTGCGATCGCCTGTTTCGACCAGGCTTTGACTGATGCCGGTTTAGCGGAAGACGGCACGCTCCGGCAAGTGCTGCACGACTACTTCGCTTGGGCGACCACGACAACGATGTACCGCTATCACCAGTCCGCCGACGAGGTACCGAGCGGCCTCAGGATCCCACACTGGTCATGGGACGGACTCGAAGTGTAATCGTGAACGCAAGGAGCTGGCACAATGAGAGATGCATGCCAAGGCCGCTAAAGGGCGTGGCCGCGCCGCTGGCCGCCTGGTTGATTTTGAACGGAGCACCACTCACTGCCAGCTTCGCGTTTCCGCTCGATGCGGCAGACAGCGGCTTTGAAAGCGGCGGAGATACTCCCACTGCAAATCTCAATCCTGTCAAGCCGGACGTTCAACCTGAGCCGGAAGCATGTTCGAGCGTTG
>JAFAMM010000103.1 GCA_019233375.1 Acidobacteriaceae bacterium | reverse complement strand
AGTCCGGCATTCGATTGCCGCTCGAGAACCGCGGACGCCATGCTCCCCAGCAGTTCAAGAGCGTTCACATCCAGGTACTCGCTGCCGGCCGCGAAGATCAGCGCGACTACGCGCGCTCCGTTCAGAACCGGAAAAATATGCGCGCGCGCCGAAGCATCAGGACTGCTTAAGGCCGTGCCGACCTCACCTTCGCTGCGCAAGGCGACCACCGGATCCTTCGAGTCAACAGCGCTGGCGAATGCGGCCGCGGACTTCAGGTCGAACGAAAGATCCGGCGGAAGATTAAGCCCCTGTTCGGCGCGCAGCGACGCACGGTCGTTCACTACCAGGAAAAGAGCAGTTTCCTTGGCAAAACAGGCGGCGCCGTCGAGCACTGTCGCCAGCCATTCGGCTTCGTTTCGGTAATTTCGCAGCCGCCGCACAAGTTGGTTCAACTCATGAGCAAGCTGATGGCGCGCGGCACGCGCGGATTGGGAAACGGCCTCGTCAAAGTCACGCTTGAGCGCGTCCCAGGCGGGGTCAAGAGCATGCATTACGGGATGCTTCAATCTTAAACCAAGCACCCGCGACATGCGTAATCCGGCAACGTTATTTCTGTGCGACTGCGGCGGGGGCGGCAGGCGGCCCCGGCTCTGCATTCTGCGGCAGCAGGGGGCTTTCAAAATGCAACTGTCGGCCCGCGCCGTCGAGATCGATCAGAAGCTTTCCTTCAGCGTTGCTAGCCGCCCGTCCGGTGAGTGAACTGTCCTCCTGAACTGCTTCCACGTTCGACAGCCGGAGGTTCGGCCAACCCTGCGCGAACGAGAATTCGTACGCACCCGACACGCGGTCAAACGTGTTGTTCGTGCCCAGCTCGAGATCACGGCCGTCGAAAGTGCCGCTCGCGCGCAGGTTGCGTATGCTCTCCGCGCCCAGGCCGCTGGTGGCCAGATCACCTGCGGCATTTAAAATGCCGCCGCCCCATGGAAATCCCGCCACAGAGGTCTCCAGGCGCAGCCGCGGCACGTAGGAAGACAGGTTCACGTTGCCTTGCGCACGAATCAATCCCTCAGGGAGATTCACCTGCAGCGATGCAAAGCGAATGTTTGTCCCCTGCCAGAGGAAACGCGACGATAGAGAACCGAGATTCACCTCATTAATAGAGAAGCGATCGATGAGAATATCTCCTTCGAGGTTGCGCGCCGCGAGCCACGACGGCACAGGCCGGCGCCCGAGCCGGAATCGCGCCAAAAGCCCCTGCGGCTCTAATGTCGGATCCATGGCCGCTTGCACTTGCTCCAGACTCGTTTGAGCAAGCTCGAGGTGGATCCGCTCCGGATGCCGGGCCGCCGCGTTGTAGTGATAAGTCGCCCGTATCGTCTCGTCACCGAGCTTGGCCGACATTCGCTCCAGCGAAAACGTTGCCGGATCGAATAACACGCTGCCCTGCGCGTGCGCCAGCGGTACGGCCAGTCCCGGCATCAACAAGGTCGCGTTCGTAAACTGAAACTCGCCCGACCAGGATGCCGGAGAGCCCGAATCCGGGGCGGCGAGCGCGTGCGAATACTCGAAGCGCCCCGATAACTCTCCTTCGCTCAAAGCGGAGAAGGCGGCCGCAGGCTCGAACCACTCGTTGAATGTCCGGCGCAGCTCCCGCACGGGGAAGTCTGTCACCGTCAGCAGAGCATCAACGTTGGGATTGGTCAGATAGTAATCGCCGGATGCCTCGAGTGTGCCGCCGAACTCCGTTTCAATGAGCGCCGGGTCGAAGTGCATGTGGTCGCCTGAGATGGTGGCGTGCGCTTCGGCGCTACGCAAGGGCGGGATTCCGGGCAGGCTCGCCGCCGCGTTTGATATTCCCACGCCGCCCTGCAAACCGGATGAGCTTGAGAACCCGATTACGCCCTCGAGAGTACCTTCCAGCCGCGCCTCCTGCGGTATCGTCAGGCCCATTCTCTTCGCCAGCGGGAGCAAGTCCGCAAGCGGAGCCCGATTCAATTGCGCAAAGACGGACCAATCAGATCGCGCAAGGAAATTGTTCGCCCGCACCTGCACTGTCACCGGGGCTGGCGCTTGGCTGCCCGGCGAAGGAACGGTCGTGAACGCCAAATGCTGTGCGCGCAGGTCGGCATCCCCTTGATATCGGATGCGCCAGTTTTCGCCGCTGGATGGCAGCAGATCCCACCGATGAACGTCCTCCAGACGAAGCTCTCCCCCGATAGTCAGCCGGTCCAGCGGGCCCTCAATGTGAGCAGTTGAACCGACCGTGCCATGCACGCCCAAGTCATGCCCCTGAAAGAGTGTGGCCAGCTCACTTAGGTTGCTCGGATCGAGTGTGACATCGCCCGCCAGCTTCCCCGGGCCCGACCCCTGACTCAGAGCCCAGTTGAGCGAAGCGCGAAAGTGGCCGAATCCGTTTCCGGCGCGATCGGTTCTCGCCGGCGAGCCTGAGAATTCAACATAGACCTTGCCGGAACGCGCCGGGTAAACGGTTAAGTCCGAGTCGGCGATATACAACGTGGTCTTACGATTCCCCAGTTTGAAATCAAGCCGGCCGTCAGAGACTTCGAACGTCGGAAACAGATTGAGAGGCGCGTGGCGCGGGGCCGTAAGCCTTGTCACCAACTCGACGACGTTCCAGGTGCCATCCCGACCCCTGACAAAGTTAAGCGACGGATCCACCAGGCGCAAGCCCGACAGGCGAATCTCGCCGAACAAAAGTCTGTCCAGCCTTACTCGCGCCTGCAAAACCGGAACAAAAGCAAATGGCTCCAGCCCGTAGCGCGGATCCTCCCCGATCGTGACACGTTCGAGTGAAAAGCCGGGACCGGAAAACAACGTGAAGTGAACCTTCTCAAATTCGACCTTGCGGCCGAGCGAAGACTCGAGCGCGTGCTGAATAGAGCCTGCAAATCGCGCTGCGTTTACAAACGGCGCGGCACAGCCGGCCAGCACAACGGCACCGATGACGAGCAAAGCGCCACGAAGCCACCACCGCCGCTGTGATTTGGTTTGTGTCTGCTCTTTCTCCTGTATGGTGGGCACACGTATGCTGCCTGCACGGCTAGGCGCAGACCGTGCCCTGATTATAACGTTCATTCAGCGTTTTCAATAGCATCAGCCACCGGCGCTGCAGCAGGAGCGCGTGCTATTCTCGCCGTCGTGAACCCGAACCCGCCCGGCCTGGCGATGATCTTCGATCTCGATGGCGTGCTCATCCATTCGATGCCGCTGCACGTGCTCGCATGGCAGGCGTATCTGGGTCAATTGGGGCTGCCAGCATGCGCGGATCTCGAGGCGCGTATGCACGGCAAGCGGAATCTCGAACTGGTTCGCGACCTGATCGATCCCCTGATCACGGACGACGCCGCAAGCTGGCACGGGGCTGCCAAAGAACAGCTCTTTCGCGAAATGCTAGCGAGGGAGGGAGTGAACAAATACCAGGTTCCGGGTCTCGCCGGCTTCCTCGAAAAGTACAAAAACATTCCCAAGGCCATCGGATCAAACGCCGAGCCTGCGAACATTGCTTTCGTTCTTGAGCACTTCGCGCTGCGCCCCTACTTTCAAGCAGTCGTGAACGGACTTGAAGTGATCCGCCCGAAGCCTTTTCCGGACATTTATCTGGAAGCTGCCTCACGCCTCGGCGCGCCGCCCGAGCGCTGCATCGTCTTTGAAGATTCCCCCACAGGAATAGAGGCCGCCCGGGCCGCGGGAATGAGGGTTGTCGGCGTTGAAACAACGCCTACCGAATTCGTTGGAGTCGACCTTGAAATCAACGACTTCCATGATCCCCGGCTTGAACCGTGGCTGGCCCGGCAGATCGGTGCCCCCTCTGCCACGGCCGGTTTTCACCCATAACAAACATTTTCCAAACGCTTTACGCTGCGTTTGTCGCATTCATCATCAGAGGAAGCGAGATGCTGATGTTTCAAGATTGCCTGCTCATCTCCGAGATTCCCGATTGGGTGAATCTGCTGGTGGGCTCACCGAAGCCGAACGCCGAGCCGGCCGCACAGAGAATCGAGCTGGATTTCGCAGACGACGAAGGGGATGAAGAGCCGATTCACTGATGTGCCGCTTTCGATTTCGCGACGCTTATTTGCAGGTTCTCGACGGAAGCCGCATCTGCCCGAAGTGCTGGAAGCGTCTTCTGTGCGAATCCCCACAAGGTCCAATTGCTAGGTCCGCGCGTCATCTCTAATTCGGATTCAAAGCGCGACACATCGGTAGCGGAGGCTTCGGAAAGAAATGACAGATAGCTCGTATCCAGCTCGTGTCCCGTTAGCTCCTTCATTCGGGCGGTAGCCGGACACTCTTCTAAGGCGTGCTTGGCGGGCATCGGGAAGTCTAGTGTCTTCGCCATGCTACGCAAGCTTTTAAAAATCCTTTCCTGGTCGTAAGCGGCCGTAAAAGCCATGTTCTGAACGGCTTTGTTCGCCGTGTTGGCCGCGACAAATTTGCTGATCTCGGAGGTGCAGTAGGAGCTGTGAATCGTATCGACCGCGAACTTTGCGTCTTCTCCTTGCCAAAGCAAAGGGTTGTACTTCGAACCCATGGCCTGCGGCTCGAGTTTCGGACCATACGTACCGTTAGCCGATTGGGCATTGGCCACAGTCTCTAGGGCCAGCAGGAACAGCGTCACACCCGCAAGCGCAGCTTTCATATATCATCCGATGGTACCGGATACCATTGCGGCCATTCCGCCGGGAGCGCTGCCGGGTACATTGGGTACTAGCCTATCGAGTTGATCGTTCCGATCGTTTTGATCGGGATTGCGTGGTAACCTTCAGAAGTGAGCACGCTCAGCCATCTACGGCAGCTCGAAGCCGAAAGCCTCCATATACTGCGTGAGGTTGTGGCGGAGTGCCAGCGTCCCGTGCTGCTCTATTCCATCGGAAAAGACTCCTCGGTCCTGCTCCGGCTAGCTCAAAAAGCCTTCTACCCGGGACCCATCCCCTTCCCCCTGCTGCACATCGATACCGGATATAAGTTCAAGGAAATGATCGAGTTCCGGGACCGCTACACGGCGCAGCTAGGAGTCAAGCTCATCGTTCACACAAATACCCGGGCGCTTGAGGAAGGTGCCAATCCGTTTGTCTGGGGAACTCAGCGCTGCTGCGGTGCTCTGAAGACGACTGCCTTGCTCGACGGGCTCCGCGAGGGCGGCTTCGACGCGGCGATCGGCGGCGCGCGGAGGGATGAAGAACGCTCTCGTGCGAAAGAGCGGGTGTTTTCTTTCCGCGACAGCCGCGGACAATGGGATCCCCGCAATCAGCGCCCTGAGCTTTGGAGCCTGTATAACAGCCGCATTCACCCCGGCGAGAGCCTGCGCGTGTTTCCGCTTTCGAACTGGACTGAACTGGATGTGTGGCAATACATCCACGCCGAAAACATCCCGATAGTGCCCCTGTATTTCGCCAAGCTCCGGCCCATGCTGGTGCGCGGCGATTCGCTCCTGCCCATCGAGCAGCCGTTTGTCCCCCGCTTGCCTGGCGAGGAGCCGCAGTTCGTCCGCTGCCGCATGCGTTCTCTCGGTTGCAGCCCCTGCACGGGCGCCATTCGTTCCGACGCCGACACTCTTCCCAAAATCATTGAAGAGCTGGTCTCATTCCGGCGCTCCGAGCGGCAAAATCGCGTCATTGATCACGATCAGGACGGTTCCATGGAGCTCAAGAAACAAGAGGGGTACTTCTGATGAGTGCCGCGGCTCTGGTGTCGCCCGACGAATCCCTGGTTGACTTCCTCGCACAGGATCGAAGCAAAGATCTGCTGCGCTTCACGACGGCGGGCAGCGTGGATGACGGCAAATCAACCTTAATCGGCCGCCTTCTGTACGACTCGCGCAGCGTGTACGAAGACCAGCTCGAATCGGTCACGAAGGCATCCGCGGGCCGAAACGCGGGCGCCATCGATTTTTCATTGCTTACGGACGGTCTGCGGGCCGAGCGCGAACAAGGCATCACTATCGACGTTGCCTACCGCTACTTCGCCACCCCGCGTCGCAAGTTCATTATCGCCGACACTCCAGGGCACGAACAGTACACGCGCAATATGGTGACAGGCGCGTCCACCTCGGAACTGGCCATTATATTGGTCGACGCCCGGAAGGGTCTGCTGCCTCAGTCCCGCCGCCATGCTTATCTGGCCTCGCTGCTCGGGCTCCGCCACCTCGTCATCGCGGTCAACAAAATGGACCTGGTGGGCTATCAGGCGAGTGTCTTTCGATCGATCGAAGCGGAGTTTCGCGAATTCCTGGCCCGTTTTCACGCCATCGAAAGTTTCTTCGTTCCCATAAGTGCGCTGGCCGGCGATAATGTCGTGACCCGCAGCGCTCGCATGCCGT
>JAFAMM010000440.1 GCA_019233375.1 Acidobacteriaceae bacterium | reverse complement strand
CGGGCATTGCGTTCCTGGTTCTGTTCGCCATCGCGCTGCACTTCCAACTGCAGGAATTGGATCGCCGCCATGTAAGTTCTCTCATTCGCGCCAGCGCGCCGAACACGCTGCTCATGATGGGCCTTTATGCCATCAACCTGCTGGTTGTGGTGATGAGCATTTTGACGGCAGTAGACACATTATCCGGTGAGATTACATCAGGAACGATTCAGGCCGTCGCTACCAAGCCGGTGCGCCGCTGGGAATTGCTGGCGGGCAAATGGCTGGGGTTCGCGGGTATGCTGACGCTCTACATCGGCATGATGGTGCTTGGAATTAATGCTCTTACATACGCGATATCGGGTGTCGCCGTTCGCCACCTGTTAGCGGGTATGGGGCTGATATGGCTGGAGAGTTTGCTCCTGCTCTCGGTAACCTTCTTCTTCGGAACCATGTTCTCCACGCTGACCAATGGCGTCCTCGCGCTCGGCCTGCACGGTTTGGCGTTTCTCGGCGGCTGGGTCGAACAAGCAGGCGCGTTGACGCAGACTCCAAAAGCAGTGGACCTGGGCATCATTGCGAGCGTTGTGATGCCGAGCGAGGCCTTGTGGCGCCGAGCCGCTTTCGAAATGCAGTCGCCGCTTGCAACGGCGGTGAATTTCACTCCATTCAGCGGCGCTTCCGTGCCCAGCATGTTGATGATCATTTACGCGGCTGGATACATGGCCGTAGTACTGGCGCTCGCGGCGCGGCGGCTGGGTACCCGGGATCTTTGATCGCTAGAGGTTTCACTACGGGCGAAAATGGACAGCATGCCGCTCAATTCCTCGCGTGTGCTCATCCCCTACCGCCATCCGAAGAAGTTGAAGCCGTATGAATCGGCGGTGCGCGCCGCTGGTCTCGAGCCGGTCCCAGTGCTCACTAGTGGTCCTGTTTCCCTAAATAGCGCCTCGGGCTTACTGCTGATGGGCGGAACGGACGTGAATCCGGAGCGCTATGGCCAAACGGCACAGCCTGCAACAGACGAACCCGACGATGAGCGGGACGCGGCGGAGTTAGCGCTGATCGATGAAGCACTCAGAAAAGATTTACCGATATTTGCGATCTGCAGGGGCATTCAGATTCTGAACGTATTTCACGGCGGGACACTTATTCAAGACCTGCCGGCCGGCGGCCCGCATGATCCGGATACGAAAGATGTATCCGCCATCGCGCATGAAGTAAACATCGAGCCCGGAACACTGCTCGACAAGATTGCGGGAACGGCCTGCTGGCGAGTGAACTCCCGGCATCATCAGGCAGTGGATCGGGTGGGCGAGCACTTACGCGTGTCCGCCGTCACTTCGGACGGCCCGGTGATCGAAGCGTTGGAGCGGCCCGACAGGCGATTCGTGCTCGCGGTGCAGTGGCATCCGGAAGATCAGATCGCGGTGCATCCGGAACAGCTCAAACTCTTCCAAAGTTTCGCCCATGCCGTGCGGGACTCCTAGTCCGCCGTTGAAGCTTTACGCCAAATCTTCCATCGGGGGGCTGCGGAAGTCGATCTGCGGCAGTTGTTCAACCGCCCTGCGAAGAGATTGTTCCCAGGACGAGTGAATAAGCGTCAGATCCTGATCCGAGGCCCCGAAACGGCGATACTTCTTGATGTCGAAACTGTCTTTAGGGTACAGAAGAATCTCGATGGGCGGCCCGACCGTGACATTGGACCGAATGGTCGCATCGAACGAAAGCAGGGCATATTTCGCGGCCACCTCCAGGCCCGTGTTCCAGTCAACGCCTCGATCGAGAATGGGGCGTCCGTACTTACACTCCCCAAGCTGTAGATAAGGCGAATCTTGCGTCGCGCGCAACGGGTTGCCTTGCGGATAGATCAGGTACAGACCCGGCGCTTCGCCCTTAACCTGCCCGCCGAGCAGCAGATGTACATTGAACGAGTATTGGTCCCGCTCGAGCGCCGCGCGGTCGACATCTGATACGCGCCGAATGCTCTCGCCGACAATGCGAGCTGCATCATACAGCGTTTCCGCCGTCGCCAAGCCCATGCCTGCATCGAACTCACGTCTCAAAATCGCCAGAACCGATTGGCTGATGGAAAGGCTTCCGCTTGACAGGACGACAAAGACGCGACTGCCCGGCTGAACGAACAGATGCATCTTACGGCAAATGTTCACCTGGTCATAACCGGCATTTGTGCGTGAATCCGACGCCATAACCAGGCCTTCTGCAGTCACGATTCCCAGACAGTAAGTCATACTTCGCTCCCGGCTCAAAAGCGGTCGAAGCTCTATTGTTGCAACCTCGGCAAACGCTATGGAAATCGCGCCGTTAGGTGTAGCGAGTTGAGAACATAATCGCCTCCGCTCGATAACAAGCGTCGTTTCCGGACCAGATTAGTTGAGAACAAGGCAGGGCTCGCGCTCGAATGAGAACAGAACCACATTAGTTGAGAACGGCTTGATAACAGGGCGCTCGGCTCAGATTAGTTGAGAATCCGATAAAGCATTCACATTCAAGCACATGCGTCAGATGATAAATGACGTCACCGGGGGATTCCCGCCGCCAGCATCTCATGCTGCAGTTCCTGGGTTCGGCCGGAAGCCAGTTGGCCTCGCAACAGCGCTTTGATCTCCCGCGGCTTGGCATTCAACAACTCGGCCAACACTTTTGCGTTGTAGCCGTGGCGCGTGAGCCTCGGCTCCAGATCTTCGAGATCTGGCGCCAACACGCTTTGGATCATACCGGCGCCCACGGGCCTCTGGCCAATTTCAAAGCCCTCCTCGAACGCTCGCGTCAGATACTGCTCAAACTGCAAAGGAGTCCTCAGCCGCTCACTGATGAAGATCATTGCATCGTCCGTGATCGCCGACTCAATGTCTGTTTTTGAAGCGACGCATTGCGTGAGTAGCCACTTCAGGTAGGTCAGCTTCTCTGTTCTGCCGAAAACTTCCAGATCGAATACGGCTCCCCGCAACCCGATCTCTTCCATGGTGGGGCCGCCGTAAATCATTCTTCAACTTGGGATGGCCGGGGAGAATGATCGAGAGTGTTCCGCCACCGTCACGTACGGCCTCGATAAGGCGCTTCAGCGCAACCAGCGTTTTTGCATGAAGGTCATGTGCATCGCCAATGAACAGCGCGACGGGTTTCTGCCGCTTCCTGATCAGGTCGCGGAGTGCCCGTTCACGCTTCTCAGGTTGTGTAGGGATCTTGAAGTCTTTTTCGGTACCCAGATCGTAGAACAGTGCGTTTATCAAGACCGGCAAACTGATTTGGCTCTTCTCGACGGACAACGATTTGGCGACGAGGATTTCCTTTTCGCGTGCGAGCATCACCGGCCCGGAGCTGTTCCAGTATGCTTTGAAGCACTGGGCGTTCTGCAGCGGCGCCGCTCATGACTTCTGTGAGGACCTTGACGCAACCTGCCTTCTTCAGAGCATCAACTTGCAATTCAAGGGTTTGATCTTTCGTGCTCACCCGGCGTATGCGATGTTTGTAGGCGGTTTTCGCGTCGTTGCCCGGTTCGCCATTCCCGTCTCCTGGGCCTAATTCGAAGTCTGATTTATCGAACCAGTTTTTCGAACGCCGATTGTACGCTTTCTTAAGATCACCGCTCGAGCACCGAGCGTCCGGCAAAACGGTCGTTTTCTCGAACCTCTCGTCAGCGGTAATCTTTCCGAGTCGTCCATCGTTCGGAAGTAACCTGGAACTCGATGTCGCAGTCCTGCAATAAGGCTGTGGGAAAAAGTTTGCGCTTTGCGTGCACCGTGTTATCCGTTCTGCTGCTCGGCTTCCCCCTCTGGGCTCAGCTGCCGCCTGCGCAAAAACTTTCGGTCGAGGATGAGCGCGAATTCAAGAAAGAATTGGAACGCTTGGAAACGCTGCTTCCGACGGCTAATAGCAAGCCTGCGATCGAGCTGCAAATTGCTAAGACGTACGCTGCCGGAGGCCAATATCCAGACGCTATAGAACGATTGCGGAAGCTGGTCGGGGCAAATCTTGGCTTTGATCCTTCTAGGGATCCGGACTTTGCAAAGCTACAGGATACTGCTGAATTCCGATCGATCATGGACGAGGTGCGTCGTCAGACGCCGCCCGTTCACAACAGCCGGCCGATCATGACTTTGGACGTCCGAGATGTTCGCCCCGAGAACATTGCTTTCGATACCAACCGTAATGCTCTTCTACTGGGCAACACAGCAAGGTTCGAGATTGTGAAATGCGCCGTAGCGGGGGGCTGCGTCCCTCTCGTGAACCCGAAACCTGGAGAAAACAGCTACGCACTTGGGCTTAAGCTAAACCAGGGCGCCGATGAAGTTTGGGCCACGGATAACACGCCGGAGGGAGCCAGCCTACGCTGCTACGATCTCAAAGCCGGCAAACTTCTACGAACTGCGTCGATTCGAGGGAAGCACGTCTTTAACGACCTTGCCGTCTCATCGACCAGCGCCGTTTATGTCACCGACACCGCGGAAGGTTCTGTATATCAGCTGTCTCCCGGAACGACCGCCTTTCAGAAAATAGCTCCGCAACATACCTTTACCGCTGCAAATGGGATTGCTATTTCTCCTGACGGCCGCTTGCTTTATGTCTCGACATGGGAGGACGGTATAGATGTGATCGATATTTGGTCAGGGGCGGTCGCACCTATGATCCACCCGGGCGATGTCTGCCTGGCATTTATCGATGGCCTCTACGCCATTCATGGAAGTTTAATCGCGATTCAGAACGGCCCGATGTTGCCTCGGATTGTTGAATTCAGAATGGATCCGAGCCAATCACAGATCACGGCAATGAGGATCCTTGAGCGGCGGAATCCCGCCTTTAATGGCATCACTACTGGCGTAATCGTACACGATGATCTTTACTACGTTGCCAACCCACAGACGGACAAGCAAGGCGCCACCAAGTTGCGTCCGCTGCAGATATTCAGCGCACGTATCACTCCTCGATAAATTCGGGTCGGGGTCGTGCCCGCACTCTCGCCGACTCGGACCGTGCGGCAAGGCACGGCACGATCTTCAACGGCGGCCTCAACCTCAAATGGCGGATTTCATTCTCAACTAATCTGAGCCGGGCGTGCTGTTCTCAAGCTGTTCTCAACCAATGTGGTTCTATTCTCAACGAATCCGAGCGCGAGCCGGGGCCTGTTCTCGACTAATCTGATCCGGAAACGACGCTTGTTATCGAGCGGAGGCGATTATGTTCTCAACTCGTTACCGTTAGAGTTACACTGGCGTTACGTGTGCTGTGAACCTCCCCAGGTTCGTGCTCCGTTGGCAATCGGCCGCTGTCGACCAAAAGCAAGAGAGGGCAGATGCTGATCCAGCTGGGCTACGATATCCGGTTTCGAGTCGAAGGACGAGCGGTCGTCGTCGCGATGCTCAATGTCCATAGCTCGCGTGACCCCGATCTCCTGCAAGAAGATCTGCTGCGCCTAGAGCCCGCGGCGAAAGCGGTGAACTATCTGGACAGTTTCGGCAATCGCTGCTGCCGCTTTGTAGCACTGCCCGGCGAGCTTCGCCTCTGGAATTCGACTCTGATCGGAGATTCGGGCCAGTCAGACGCCCAGAACCCGGACGCGCGTGAGGTTCCGGTGGAAGACCTGCCGACGGACGTGCTTCGTTTCCTGCTTCCCAGCCGTTACTGCGAAGTTGATCTGCTTTCGAATATCGCCGTTGAACTATTCGGCAGTGTTGCTCCTGGTTGGCAACGTGTACAAGCCATTTGTGACTGGGTGCACAGCAAAGTCACATTTGGTTACAACTTCGCGCGGTCGACGAAAACCGCGTTGGATGTCTACACCGAGCGGATGGGCGTATGCCGGGATTTTCAACACCTGGCGATCACATTCTGCCGCTGCCTCAATATTCCGGCCCGGTACACGACCGGATACCTGGGTGATATTGGAGTGCCTCCCGCGCCTTCGCCGATGGATTTCAGCGCATGGTTCGAAGTCTATCTGGAAGACCGCTGGTGGACATTTGACGCGCGGCACAATCAGCCGCGAATCGGGCGCGTATTGATGGCCACGGGCCTGGACGCGGCGGATGTGGCCATCACAACCTCATTCGGCAATCTGCGATTGACCAAATTTGAAGTGATCACCAACGAAGTAATCGACGATGCCGCGGTTGCCCCCCGAGCAGTCTGATTTTGTACAAACCAATGGCATCTCGTTCCATTTCCGTGGGACGCCGCTGCCGCTATCTGGAGCAAATAATTACTATCTGGGCTTTGCGCCTGATTTAATGGTGCAGCCGGTGTTCAAACTCGCCAGTGATGCCCGGATGAACGTCTTGCGCGCGTGGGCGTGTCTTGATTGCGGCGCGGCGGTTGGCGGCGCCGTTCCGCCGGGAACGCAATGGGGAGCATACTTCCACTACTGGGATGCCGCTGCCCAGAAGCCGGCGTTCAACGACGGGCCGGACGGCTTCGAAAGATTGGATCGAACGATTGCGCTTGCCGAGCAGTATGACATCCGGCTGATTCTGCCGCTTGTGAATTACTGGAACGATTTCGGCGGAATGAAACAGTATCTCGACTGGTTCGCATTAAGCAATCAGATAGAGTTTTATACCCGGTCCGAAACGAGGCAGGCTTTTCGCCATTACATACAGCATGTGATCACGCGTGTGAATACATGTACAGGGCGGCAATACCGCGATGAGCCGTCGATCCTGGCCTGGGAGCTGGCGAATGAGCCTCGATGCATGAGAGAAGATGGCAAGCCTTTGCCGGAGATCCTGCTGGCGTGGATTCACGAGATGAGCGCGTGGATGAAGACGCTCGATGCGAATCATCTGATTGGGACCGGCGATGAGGGACATTTCGGCTTGTACGGCGTCGACTGCGAGAGGATTTTGAAGATAGACACCATTGACTTCGGAACGTGCCATTACTATCCGCATTTCGCCGGCGAGCAGGATCCTGTAGAGTTCGGCCGGTGTTGGATACGCGAGCGAATCCGGGCGGGAGAACGCGCCGGGAAGCCGATGCTTCTCGAAGAGTTCGGGTGGAAAGTCGATGCAGCAAATCAGGAACTCGGCAAACGGCGGCGCGAAGCGGCATTTGCCGCATGGCGGGACGAAGTAACTCAGAGCGGAGGAGCGGGAGCGCTGGTTTGGATGCTCGCCGCGAGCCTGCCGGATGGTTCGCCCTATCCGGATTACGACGGATACACGGTTTACACGTGCGAATGACCCGGTGTCCAGGGCGGGATAGCGAGATACTTCTGGCTGATACATCACCTTCCGGCCGCGCTCAAGAATGCGTTCCGCGCTCTTCCCAAATCTTGTCGGCCGCGCGCAAAGCGAGTGCGCCGATCGTAGACGTCGGGTTCACGGCCGCGCTGGTGACAAACGAACTGCCGTCCACAATGTACAGATTTTTGACATCGTGCGTTCGATGCGATGCGTTGACAACCGATCGTTTCGGATCATTACCCATACGCGCCGTGCCCATCAGATGGTAAGCGGGTGTCACTGGTCCGCTGTCTAGAATTTCCAATGCCCCCGCGGCCTCGAGTGCCTGGCGCGACATGCGGGCGCCATGCTCCAGCATCTTCAAACTGTTTTCGCCGTACGTGTATCTGACGCGCGGAGCAGGGATACCGCTCGAATCTTTCAGCTCCGGATCGATCTCGACCCGGTTGTGCTCTTCCGCCAGATCCTCGCCCATCACCGTTACGCGAATCAAATGAGGAAAGCGCTGTTTCATTACCCGATGATGATTTGCGCCCCAGGGCACCGGATGATTTGAAAAACTCCCCCATGCATGGCTGAGCGGACCGAAGCCGCGCTCGAGTAGGAGCGTATAACCGCGCACAAATCCCCGAGTCGCATCGGTTTCATAGAACTGCTGGCTCATCGCCGGGATGCCGAACGGTCCATCATACTCATTCATCCGCGCTTCAAACACGCCTTCGAAGGTGCGAAACGGGTGAATCATAAAATTCTTGCCGACCAGTCCCGAAGAGTTCGCGAGACCATCCGGAAACAGGTTCGATTTCGAGTTCAGCAGCAGGCGCGCGGTTCCGATAGAGTTGCAAGAGAGAATCACCACGCGCGCGCTCTGCTCGTGAAGCTTTCCTTCGCGGTCATAATACACCGCGCCCCGCGCCCGCCCCTGCTTATCCACCGTGATCTCACGAACGCGCGACCACGGTTTGACCACCGCGCCCTTATGCACAGCCTTGCGCCAATAGGTAATGTCTGTTGAAGCCTTCGCTCCAATCGGGCACCCGAACATACATTTCCCGTGCAGGCTGCACGCCGGGCGATTGTCGTACTGCTGCGAGATGATCGCGTTGTCCGAGACCCACCAATACCAACCGAGATTGTTGAGCCCGCGGCCGATCGTTTCGCCGAGCACGCCAAGCGGCAGCGGCGCAGTCGCACGCGCCGAGCGCGGCGGGTTCGCGGGATCTCCGGCGAGCCCGGCCACGCCCATCTCTCGATCATTCATTTCGTAATAAGGCGCCAGATCGCGATAACGAATAGGCCAATCCGCACCCACGCCGTCCAGCGTATGCGTGCGGAAGTCAGAGGGATGAAATCGC
>JAFAMM010000365.1 GCA_019233375.1 Acidobacteriaceae bacterium | reverse complement strand
TTGTAAATGCCGACCTGGTCAGACGTGTAAGGAACTTCTCCGCTGGTAAATGCCGTCGAGAGACTAAAGTTGGGGTTCGAGCCCGTGAGCGCCGAAGCAACGGCGAAGTTCGTCCCGCTGTAGTTCAGGAACAGGGTGCTACCAGCTAAGCCGACGAAGGGCTTTGGGTCAGCAAGCCCCAGTTTCGATGCGAACTGATCAATCCACAGCCCCTGAATGGCCGTGGCCGGCGTTGTATTCGGCCCGTCTGTAGCGGCGTTCTTAGCGTAATTACTGTTGCCGCTGATCGAAAATTGGCCGCCGAGAGCATTCGCCGCGTTGCCGTTATCGGAGAGACTGTCCCCGAAAGTGACAATCTGGTCTATCGAGGAAGCGAGCGCCGGATAGAGAGGGGAAAACAGTAGAAGACCTGCAACCGCGAGTACACGCATAGGAAAAGACTATCAATTATTCACTGAGCGCGGCACGCTCAGTCGCGCAGGGCATGGATGCGACCGGCACAGAGCAAAAACTTCGACTACAATCTCTTAATTACCCGATATGAGGCCGAAGGTGGTGACCACTATGTGCCTTCTTTCGCTGATGGCTGCAGGCACATCCGCGGAAGAACTCGCTCTGGACGAAGCCGTTCACCTGGCTCTGCAACATAACACGGAAATAGCGAATACAGCACTCGATGTCTCCAAAGCGAACGACCGTTATGCGGCGTTTCATACCTCCATCTACCCGAAGTTCTCTGTGTATGCATTCGGCTCGCAACAGTTGCAGCCCATCACTGCAACGATCACTAAGGGAAGCCTCGGTACTTACAACATCATTGGTCCTCTCCCCGCAAATAACGTAGCCTATACAACGCCGATGCAGCCAACGGGTTTGATTTTGGGCAGCGTTAAGCAGCCGCTACTGACCCTCTACCGCATCCACCTCAATCTGGACGCGCTCAAGACGAATACTCAGATTACGGCTGAGAAAGCCAGATCGAAACGCCAGGAAGTAGTGCGCAATGTGAAGCAGCTCTACTACACAATCGAGCAGGTGCAGAGTTCACTGGCCGTGACCCGCGAAGCGATCGTTCTATACAAAGAGACCGAGCGCCTGACCAGCGATTACGTAGCCAAACAGACAGCGCTTGAATCCGAGCTGCTGCAAGCGCAAGCCAGTTTGGCGGATGCGGAGCAGTCCGAACTGAACTTGTCAAACCAGGAAGCGAAGGCGAAGGAGCAGCTGAATGACTTGCTCGGGCGCGACGTTCTGACGGAGTTCGATGTTACAGCGATTGATGCCGCCCATGAGCCCGTCATAGATCTCGTGGCCGCGCGAAAAGAGGCGCTTGTACAAAGGCCAGAGCTAAAACAGGCGCAGCTCAAGGTGGTGCAATCCGAGCAGGAGCTACGCGCCAAGCGCGCCGAATACATCCCGGACCTTTCGGCTGAGTTCAATTCCGTCTCGCTGCTCAATTTCAGCTCTTTCCTGCCGAATGGCAGTTATAGCGTGGGACTGAGCCTCTCGTGGGAGCCATTCGACTGGGGCCGCAAGAAATACGAAATCGCCGAGAAAAAAGACACGGTCACGCAGGACAAGAACACGGAAAGCTCCACCGAGCGCAAAGTCATCATGGATGTGGATGACAAATACAGGCAGATTCAGCAGAGCTGGGCAAAGCTCCACACCGCGGATGTTACGCAGCGATATGCGAAGGAGAACCTGCGCGTTTCAAACAATCAATACAAGGTGCAAGCGGCGCTGCTGAAAGTCGTTTTTCAGGCGCAGACCACGCTTGCCCAGGCGAACTCGGATTACCAGCATGCGCTCGCTGATTTTTGGACCGCGCAAGCAGAGTTCGAGTACGCGCTGGGAGAGGATCAATGAAGTTTGCGTGTGCATTACTCGCTGCTTTTCTCCTCTCCTGTAACCGCCAGAAGCCCACACTCGAGCAAACACCGACCCCTGTTCGTCTGTCTGCCGTAGAGATGTATACGCCCGAACGCGGCGAACGGTATTCCGCATCCATTCTGCCGAACCGGCAGGTGAACCTCGCGTTCAAAGTTAACGGCTTCGTGGATTCCATTTATCACGTTCGGGGCGCAGGCGGCGGCCTGCGCAGCATCGATATCGGGGATGTAGTGAAACAGGGCACTGTGCTGGCGCAGGTTCGGACCAAAGATTATGAGCTGCAGGTTTCGCAGGCAGAAGGCCAACTGCAGCAGGCCCGTCAGAGCGAGCAGACGGCGCGTGCTCAGTTGCAGCAAGCGGAGGCATCAGCTTTGGATGCCCAACAGAACTTCGATCGCGCGGATGCGCTGTTCAACGAGAAGTCCCTTACGAAATCCGATTACGATTCAGCGAAAGCAAACCGCGATACGACACGGGCGCAGGTCGAGGCGGCACGCTCACAGGTTCAGGCTTCGGCAGGCGCAGTGAAGACTTCGCAGGCGGCGCTGGGAACGGCGTCTCTGTCCGTGAATGACACGTCGCTATTGGCTCCATTTACGGCGGTTATCGTGCAACGATCTGTCGAGATAGGAACGTTGGCCGGGCCGAGCATAGTCGCTTTTGTAATTGCCGATATTTCGCTCGTTAAGGCGACCTTCGCGGTTTCGGACATAACTGTCGCCCGCTTGAGGAAAGGATCGGCGCTTTCTATCTACGCCGAAGCCTTTCCGACACGCCAGTTTCGTGGCATTGTAAGCACGGTTGCCGCAGTAGCGGATTCAAGCACGCGCTCGTTTCAGGTGGAAGTGACCATTCCGAATGAAGACGCGGTGCTCAGGCCGGGGATGATTGCATCGCTCAATGTAGAGGGAAAACCGGTGACACAGCCGGTCGCAGTGGCGCCCTTGAATGCGATCGTGCGCGAGTCTGATGAATCTTCCAAGTTTGCGGTTGTGGTTGTCGACAACGGCGTCGCGCGCCGCCGCCCGGTTTCTCTGGGCGCCACTTATGGAAACCTGATCGCGGTTAGCGGGGTTGCACCCGGGGAGAGAATCGTGACCTCTGGCGCAAGTTTTCTCAACAATGGGGACAGCGTCAAGGTAGTGCCGTGAGTACGCATCATCGCTCAGACGACGAAATCATTCAGCAGAAGCACAACACGGCGCGTTTTTTTGTCGAAAACCATCAGCTTGCCTGGGTGATGCTGGTTGGCACCGTAGCCTGGGGTCTTTATGGTTATTTCACGATGCCACAGCGCAAGGATCCCGATATCCCTGCGCGGCAGGCCATGGTGGTTACGAACTGGCCAGGGGCAAGCGCGGAAAAAGTAGAGCAACTTGTAACGCGCACGGTGGAGCAGACCGTTGCCTCTAACTCGAATATTGCTCGAATCGAGTCCGTCTCCCGGGCTAATGTCTCGTACGTGACCCTCACTCTGTCGGACAAACTCCGAGATACAGGCCAAACGCTGGATGATATCGGCGGCCGTCTGGCGGCGATCAACAATCTGCCCCAAGGGGCAGGGCCGATCAACTTTCAGCGGGATTTCGGCGATACCGCGACTTTGCTACTCACCGTAGCGAGCCCGAGGGCGGACGCCAACGATATCTATTTGCGATCGGCAGCGATTCAGCGGGCGATGAACGCCACTCGCCCGCGCGATGCCACGAACCGAGTGTCACTGGTTCTAAACCTTCCGGTAAAAGTGGACAAACGGCTTATTCTGCTCGCGGCACCCCGTTTGGAGCACCACTTACAGCGGCTGGGTACCGGCGCAGATCCACGCGTTTTGGATGGGCCCGGCTTTGCCGGACTTGATTTCGAGACCGACTGGACCGATGAAGCCCTCCTTGCGGCGATCGAGAAGTTTCGGCTGGAGAACTACGGCGACAGTCCACTTCATCCGGACGCCTGGGCTCCGATCATTATCCGGTCTCCTGCCGAAGTTACATCCAAGTTGAAGGAAGTCGCCGGCGAGAGGTACAGCTATCGGGAGCTTGACGACTTCACGGATGCCATTTCGAACGCTCTTCTGGCGACTCAGCGCACCGCTGACGGAGCACCCCTGGTGGCCAAAGTCACTCGCAACGGAGTGTTGAATGAGAAGATCTATCTGCTCTATTCGCAGGAGAGACTCGCATCTTATGGACTCCAGCCGTCGAATCTTCAAAACGTTCTAAACGCAAGAAACATCACCATGCCGGGAGGGCAGCTCACGGTAGGTTCGAAAAGCGTGGTTGTGAATCCCTCGGGCGAGTTCCATGACGAAACCGAAATCGGAAATATAATTGCTGGAGTTACTCCTTACGGCGCTCCGATTTATCTCCGCAATCTCGTGGACATGGTGCGGGGATATGACGACCCGCCACAGTTCCTGAACTACTATTCGTGGCGCGACGCTAGCGGACGCTGGCAGCGTACGCGGGCGGTCAGCATCAGCGTACAAATGGGGAAGGGAGAGAAGGTCGGTGACTTTGCTAAAGCCGTGGACTCTACCTTGTTGAATCTCAGGGCGACTCTCCCCCGCGACCTGATCATCGCCCGCGCGAGTAATCAGGCAGATCAGGTCGCGGAAAACGTTCACCTTTTCATGACCAGTCTGTACGAAGCAATCGTGCTGGTTGTGATCGTGTCGCTAGTCGGATTTTGGGAATGGCGCTCAGCGCTGCTCATGGCACTGTCGATCCCCTTAACGCTGCTGATGACATTCGGGTTGATGGACGTGCTCGGAATTGACTTACAGCAGGTATCGATAGCAACGCTCATCATTGCCCTCGGCCTGCTGGTAGATGACCCGGTAGTGGCGGGCGATTCGATTAAGCGCGATCTTGCGCTCGGCCATCCGCCTTTGATTGCCGCGTGGCTAGGTCCCACGAAACTGGCGACGGCGATTATGTATGCAACCGTGACAAACATCATCGCCTACCTGCCTTTTCTGCTGCTCACGGGTGATACGGGAAAATTTCTCTACTCGCTTCCCATCGTGATTGCGTGTTCGCTCACTGCCTCGCGTATCGTTTCCATGACGTTCATCCCGCTACTCGGGTACTACCTTCTCCGGCCTAAGGCTGAGCCAAGCGTGCATGAGAAGCGTTCGCGCGGATTCGGTGCGGGCTATTACCGCGTGGGCCAGCTGGCAATCGAGCATCGCTGGTTCTTTCTCCTCGGCTCGTTCGCGTTCCTCGGGATCGGAATGTGGGTGTTTTCGACGCTCAAGCTGCAGTTCTTCCCGAAAGACCTGTCGCACCTGGCGTTTGTGAATATTTTTCTGCCGGAGGATGCGCCGTTCACGCTCACGAACACCAAGAGTTCGCAGGTGGAAAGAATTGTTGAGCGGGCGGCGGCAGAAGAGCATCGCTCGATCGATGCGCTGGATACGTTCGTGGGCGGTGGCGCACCGCGTTTCTGGTACTCACTGGCGCCTGAATCGCGCCACGCCAACTACGCCCAGGTCATCATGACTTTCCGCGACGAGCATGATACCGGGCCGATGATGCCCATCCTGCAGAACCGGCTTTCGAAAGAGGTGACCGGCGCCAGAATTGATGTCCGGCAGCTCGAAACGGGGGCCGCGGTTGGCCTGCCGATTCAAATCCGTATCTCCGGCGATGACATCGCTACTCTGCGGGGCGCTGCTGCCGGCGTACGCAATATCCTGGCAGGCATTCCGAAGGCAGCGAGGCCGCGGGACGATTGGGGTGAAGATCGATTCGCGCTGGAGCTAAGAGTAGATCCCGATCGCGCCAACCTGGCCGGCATCACAAATCTGGACGTTGCTCATGCATCCGCGGGAGGCCTCAGCGGCAATCAGCTCACGGTGTTACGTGAAAGAAACAAGCAGATTCCGATCGTCACCCGGCTTAGACCGGAAGAGCGCGCGCAGTTAGCCGATCTCCAAAATCTGTATGTTTATTCCAGCTCAGGACAGCAGAAAGTTCCTCTCGGACAAGTATCGAATCTCGAATACAGTCTCCAGGATGAGGTCATTCGACGCCGCAATCAGTTCCGCACGATCACCGTTTCCGCCGTGCCTCAACCAGGCGTTCTTGCTTCAGAGGTCATGAAAGAGGCGAGACCGAAACTGATGAATCTGGCGTCGCACCTCCCGCCCGGCTATCGCCTGGAAATCGGCGGCGAAGAGGAGAAGCAGAAAGATGGCTTCAAGCAACTGGGTATCGTGCTCGCCATCTCATCGGCTGCCATCTTTCTGGCGCTCGCATTTCAATTCAAGAATGCCGTGAAGCCGTTCATCGTGTTTACGGCCGTGCCTTACGGGGCGGTAGGCGCGTTCATCGCGTTGTGGATCATGGGAGCGCCGTTCGGGTTCATGGCATTCCTAGGGGTCGTAAGCCTGGTCGGAGTTATCGTTAGCCACATCATCGTCCTGTTCGATTTTGTTGAGGAGATGCATGCCAAGGGAGAGCCGTTCGAGGAAGCCGTGCTCGACGCCGGCATCATGCGCTTACGGCCGGTACTGATCACGGTGGGCGCAACCGTGATTGCGCTGGTTCCGCTGGCCATTCACGGCGGACCCTTGTGGGAACCTATGTGTTACGCGCAGATCGGCGGCCTGCTAACGGCGACGTTTGTCACCTTGTTGTTAGTGCCGGTGGTGTATTCGATCTGCGTGCTGGATCTGAGGATCGTCAAGTGGGAAACCGTGAAGGTAGTTACAGGACGGGAGCCACAGGTTATTGAAACACCGACCTCTGTTTGAGGCGCGTGGAAGCTATTTGGGCAGAGGGTCGCCGCTTTCGTTACGCAGTTCGATGGGCCCAAGATTGAGCTTTTCGAGGCCTGGTTGAATCTTGGCGCGATCGCCGACGGCGATAACCACGACATTCTCCGGATGTACATACTTGAGGGCCATGTCCTTGACGCCGCTGGACGTTACGGTTTCGTATTGGCCCGGTAACGTTGCGTAATAGGCGACCGGCAGCTTGTACGTAAAGAGCGCGGCTATTTGCTTGGATGTGTCGTCTACGGTTTCAAACTGACCCGGCAGCGATCTTAAGGCGTTCTCTTTCGATAACTTCAGTTCGTCTTTCGTGGGTGGATCTGTGCGGATACGGTTCAGCTCCGCCATCATTTCTCTTGTTGCCGGCGCAGTAACGTCTGTTCGAACGCGTGCGACCGCAAGGAACGGGCCGTCCCCACGATGGTAGAAGAACATGGAAAACGCTCCGTAGGTAAACCCGTTTTTCTCGCGCAGATTCATGTTGAGGCGACTGGAGAAAAGGCCGCCCAAGAGGCCATTCATGACCTCCACTCCTGGATAATCTTCATTAGCGCGCTGCAACCCAACACCAAATGCGCCGAGGACTGTTTGCGGCGCGCCGGGTTTGTCAACAATGACGATGCGGAATTTTGGGGGCTTCGGAGCGGCTGGTATCGGCGGAGCGGAAGCGTTGCGATTAGCCCAACTTTGGAAGTACTTCTCCGCCAGCCGGTGTGCTTCCCCCTCCGTCAGATCTCCCACCAGTACGAGCGCGGCATTCTGAGGGCCATAGTGCGCGCTCCAGAAACCAGTCAAATCTTCCCGCGAGATCTCCTGAACAGAAGCAGTGGTGCCCGTCGCCGGATAGGCGTAAGGATGATGATCTCCGTACAGAAGTTTCGGGCCGACTCTCAAGGCAACGCCAGTTGGCCTATCCGCTTCCTGGACGATGTCTGCGAGCCGCTCTTTTCGGACTCGTTCCACTTCTGCCGGTTGGAAGGCGGGGTGCTGTGTTATATCGGCCAACAGATCCAGCGCACCATCCGAATGATTGCTCAAGGCTGCGATCGCCCCGCGCGCGCCATCATCGTCGGCCTGACATTTGAGCTGCGCACCGATCTGATCGGAGTCATCCGCGATCTGCATGGCGGAGCGCTCGTTCGTTCCCGCAGTAAGCATGCGGGCTGTGAATCCGGCTAACCCTGGTTTGCTTGCCGGGTTGCCGTCGGCGCCGGCGAGATCGACCACAGTGGCACTTATTACCGGGAACGCGTGATCTTCCACCAGATACACAGTCAGTCCATTCGTCAAAGTAAACACCTTCGGCACAGGCAAATGCATCGGCGGCGTAGGACCCGGAGTTGGCGGCGTTTTACGCCAGTTCTCCTGTTGTTCAAAATCGGAGGTATATGGGTCCTTCAGCGTGACGTTGGCATCGGTATCGGCGGGACTTCGAGGCACGTCATCAACAACCTTTTTTCCGGGAACGGTATCGACGACGACTCGCTGATTATTGCCGAACTGCTGCTCGGCGATTTTGTGAACGGATTCAACATCGGCGATCTCAAATCGCCTGACGTCCTTGTCGAGATAACCCGGGTCGCCTAGATATTGGTTATAGAGATCCATCATGTCGGCAACACCGCCGAAGCCACCGAGGCGCTGCAGGGCGGTAATCTTTTTCGCCAGGATGATGTTCCGTGCGCGCTCCAACTCCGCCTGGGTTACTCCGTTCGCTCGTATGTCTGCGATCTCCTTGTCCATTGCAGATTCGAGCGCTTCGGGATTAATACCCGGCCGCGCAGTCACATCGCACATTGCGACAGAGGCCAGACTCAGCGGATGATACTCACAGCGAACCTCCTGCGCAATCTGTTGCTCATAAACCAATCGGCGATAAAGGCGGCTGGATTCTGTTCCGCCGAGGATCTGAAGCACCAATTGGGCCTCGGCATCCCCGGCGTGAAAGGCCTGTGGCGTCAACCACGCAACCGTTACGCGTGACAGTTGCACCGTGTCGGTCACGGTAGCCCGGCGTTCAGCGGTGATGGCGGGCGTCGTAACGTCAACTTTCTCGACCGGAGGGCCTGATGGAATGGGAGCGAAATATTTTGCAACTAGCGCCTTCAGCTTGACAGGATCAAAGTCTCCGGCGATTGCGATTGTGGCGTTATTCGGCGTGTAGAACGCATGAAAGAAGTCACGGACATCGTTCAAGCGAGCGGCTTCTATGTCCGCGTGCGATCCGATGACATCGGCGTAATACGGGTGAGTGTTCGGGAAGAGAAGGTGGAAAGTTGCTTCCTCGGTGAGGCCGTACGGCCTTCCCTCGCCCTGCCTTCGTTCATTGCGGACCACATCGCGCTGGTTAGTCAGCTTCGAACGGTCCAGCGTCTCCAGCAGGAAACCCATGCGATCACTCTCGAGCCAGAGTGCGAGTTCCAGTTGATTGCTGGGTACAGTTTCGAAGTAATTCGTACGATCGAAGTCGGTGGTGCCGTTGATATCGGTTGCCCCGGCACGCTCAAGAAACGCAAAATGGGCCTTTTCACCCACATGCTCGGAGCCTTCGAACATCATGTGTTCAAAGAGATGGGCGAAACCAGTCCGTCCCGCCTTCTCATTCATCGGCCCGACGTGATACCAGACATCGACCGCGACTAAAGGAAGGCGGTGGCTTTCATAGAGGATTACTTCGAGCCCATTCGCCAGTTTGTACTTCTCATATTTCAGTGTGGGAATGTTGAGAGGCTTACTTGCGGGCACATCAGAGGCCGGCGATACGCCAACTATAAGTAGCAGCAGAGCAAGTATCCGCATATGAGGACTTTCAGCAAGAATATCTTAATCACGATACTTTTGCCCTGAGATCAAAAGATGGAAGGACGAACACGGCTCGAACGCCATGACGAACCGGTTTGCCCCGCTATTGGCAGAATGCGCTGCCCGCCCTGCCGAAATGCAACTCGGCGCCTAGAGCGAGTGAATATCTAAGCTGTCGAAGGTCCACGCCGTTTGTCATCGGGGGTATTTTGCCTGTACGATGCGCAACAGTCGTGAGTTTATGACTTCTGAGCATTGCACGAAAAGCCAAAACGCTCCTACACTGATGGCAGTTAGAACCTATGAAACCAGAAGAAGCAAAGCAGTTTGTGCGACAGCATTTCGAGGAGTTCGTCAATCGCAAAGATTTGTCAGCGGCGGATCGCAATTTTGCCGCTGAATATATCGAGCATGGAAGCGATGTTCCTCCCGGCCTTCCATCCGGGCCGGCGGGTCCGAAGCAGTATCTCGCGGCGGCATTCAAGAGGTTCCCAGATATTCATGTAACGATCGAGGACATCATTGCAGAAGGCGACAAAGTTGTAGTCAGGAACACCTGGCGTGCGACGGACGGGCAATCCGGTCACAAGATCGAATTCAGCGGAATTGTTATATGGCGGCTTGCCGGCAACAGGTTAGCCGAACGCTGGGCTTATCTCCAATCGCCTCATCCAGTGCATTAGCGGCGCGGTTGGGGACAGAGATGATTTCGATGACGGCTCGCCGGCAATCCGCGCTAAAGCTGCACGGCGGCCGTGTTGGCTCCGCAGAGAACAACGCCGACGCGTTCATCCCTTTGAGGCTGATAGCTGCCCGAGAGGAGGGCGGCGAAGGCGGCGGCACCACCCGGTTCCGTAGCAATCCGCAACGTTTGCCACAGCACGTGCTGGGCTCGCTCGATCTCGTGATCCGGCACCAGGGCGACATGATCTACGAACGCCCGGGCGATTGGGAACATGAGTTCGCCGACGCGGCGCGGAGCTAAAGAGTCGGCCGCAATGCCGCCGGCTTCCGCGTCAACGGGACGTCCCGCTGCAAGCGCACTGTGGAGGGTCGGGGAGGCAAGCGGTTCCACGCCGATGATCTTGACGCTGCCTGCATACCAGGCAGCCATACCGCCGATCAATCCACCGCCCCCGACGGCAATCAGGACTGTATCTAAATAAGGCGCCTGTTGCTGCAGTTCCTGGGCGACGCTCCCCTGCCCTAATAGGGTTTCAAGCTGATCGTACGCATGAATCTGCAAGGCCCCAGTCTCGGCGGCCCAGGTTTCGCTCGCCGCGAGCGCCTCCGCATAGCGATCTCCCACGATGCAGACTTCGGCGCCGTAGTCGCGCAGGCGGGACAGCTTGGCTGCTGAGGTCACGGAAGGGACGAATATCGTCGCTGCGATCCCAAGCTGCTGAGCCGCATATGCCACAGCGATGCCGTGATTGCCGCCGGTCGCGGCGACTACACCCGCGGCGGGAACCAGCCGGGTCAGGAGATTCGCGAACGCACCGCGCGCCTTGAATGAGCCTGAATGCTGAAGCAGTTCCAGCTTGAAGGTAATGGGAGCTCCGGTCAGGCCGAAATCCTGGGCATTCACTTCAATAACAGGCGTGTGCCTGATGTAAGGCCGTATCAGGGTTTCGGTCGCTGCGATTTCCCGGGACGTCAGTGCGGCAGAGAGCATGGCGTACCCCAATCTTCTCAGTCTCGCTCCGGAGCGCACCATCCCACAGGCGAACAGCGGCGGCGGCCGAAACCTTGATTTTTGAGCCGCTGCGTACGGCTGCCGAGTTGCAACTGACAACCGGGGCACGGCGTGCCCACGGGAGGAGCTATGACGCGGATTGTTGTTCCAGCGCTGGCGATCGGGCTGTGTGCGATATCGGCACACCCGGCTTTGGCGCGCAGCCACGGCGATAACGAGAGCTGTTCGGCCAATCGGAATTGGGATCATGATCGAGCCAATTACGCCGAGTCGCGTGAGCAGCATCTCGCGGCGGCTTCACTGAATTCCATTAACTCGGGACCGAACGGGTCGATCCGCGTGTACGGCTGGGACAAAGCCGATGTTTTCGTCAGGGCCTGCATTCAGACTTCCGCGCCCACGGACGCGGAGGCGCAGCAACTCGCTTCTCAAGTGAGGATTGCGAACGGGCCGGGTGACATTGAGGCGAGCGGGCCGGAACAGCAGGACGACAGCTACTGGGGCGTTTCATACGAGGTCTGGGTGCCGGCGGCCTCCAACCTGAAACTGGAAGCATCAAACGGCAGCATCCGAGTAGAGGGAGTGCGCGGGCAACTGCGAGCGCAAAGTCTAAACGGGTCGGTACACCTGAACGCGGTTGGGGGAGACGTAGATGTATCGGCGACGAACGGATCCCTCGACCTGGATTTGACCCACAGCGGGACGCCGGGCTGGACCAGCAGCGGTATCAAACTGTCAACTGTAAACGGCAGCGTCCGTCTCACGGTTCCACGCGACTTTTCAGCTCGCGTGGAGGCTTCAACGGTGAACGGTAGTGTTCATACCGATTTTCCAGTGACCATCACAGGCGATGTAGGCAAGCAACTGAGCTTTACACTCGGTTCGGGCGGTCCGACGGTAGAAGCTCGAACGGTGAACGGGAGCGTGCGGATTTCGAGCGGAGCGTAACTCAGATGCTCAGCCGCGTGCGCAGGGAGTCATGAGTATAGGACTGCGCGGATGAAGTGCGATGAGCGGTCTGAGTCCGGGAAGTTCGGTAGTCAGCAGCCGGAAACTCCATTTCTGGGCCAGGGTTGCGATCAGGAGAATCATTTCGTTCCAGGCGAAGCGCTCGCCGATGCAGACGCGCGCGCCGCCTCCGAACGGGAAATAGGAGAACTTCGGCCTGCTTTCACGACACGCCGGCTCCCAACGGTCAGGGTCAAATCGCTCGGGATCAGGAAAGAAACGCGGATCGCGATGCAAGACGTACGGACTCATGAGGCAGATGGAACCGGCGGGCACTACGGCGCCGCCCATTTCGAAAAGCTGTTTCGAGAGACGGCCGATATTCCATACCGGCGGGTAGAGGCGCACGGACTCGGAAATGACTCGTTCCGTATAGGGCAGTCGCGCTATATCGGCGAAACTTGGCGGACGGCCGTTCAGGACGGAATCGATCTCCGTATGCAGCCGCGCTTCACATGAGGGATGGCGAGCCAGAAGATACCAGGTCCAGGTGAGGCCGATAGCTGTGGTCTCGTGCCCGGCCAGAAGGAGCGTTAACACCTCATCGCGGAGTTGGGCATCGCTGAGAGGTTCACCTTGTTCATCATGCGCGTTGAGGAGGGCGCCGAGCAGATCTGGAGAACAATTCGTACCCGCAGCACGGTGTTGCTGGATCATGCGATAGACGGTTTGATCCAAGACGGATTTCGCTTGTTCGAACCGGCGCTTCAAGGGCAGAGGTAACCCGAACAGGAGGTTTGAAAAGGGAAAAAGCAGATAGCGGAAACGGCTTTCGACATCTGCCAAGGCGCGCGCGACGCTCGCCGCGTCCTGTTGCGCATCCGTTCCAAACAGCGCTCTGGCAACAATCAACAGGGTGAGGCGCATCATTTCCCGCAGCATGTCGATGGTCTCGCCGGGCCGCCACCGCTCGCGCGCTTCGATTCCGAAAGCAGTCGTGATCTCCGCATAAGACTGCAGCCGATCATGCTGGAATGCAGGCTGGATCAGGCGCCGATGGTACAGATGAGTTTCGCCTTCGCTGGTAAGCAATCCGTTGCCGAGAAGTCGCTTGGCGCGCTGCAGAGCAGGACTTTTCGTGAAATTCGCTTGACGGCTCACCAGTACGTCACGAATGTAATCGGGGTGGGCCAACAGAAAGGCGGGGAGGCCCATAAGACGGAAGCTGACGAGGTCACCGTAATTTCGGGCGAGGAATTGAAGAAAGCCGAGAGGATTCCGGCGGATGCGGAAGGTGGCGCCGATAAAGGGCAGCCCTCGGCGAAAAGGGGTGAGGGATTTAGGCGGCGCGTGCGAAGAGGCGTCTACCGGCATGCTTTACACGCTAACAGGAAGCAGCGAGATGAAAGCGGCCGGGTGCCGGGCGGACGAGTCTGTTTTCTCCCGCCCGGGACCGTTACAGTGTGACTTCTCCTCCGACTGAGAACAAAGTAGCTGACAGTTCAGCGAAAAGACAAGCGCTAGCAGTACCAAAGGGACTTAACTTTCCGATAAATTGCTTGGAATTCGGTGATTTGGGCGGGGCGAAGTCAGAACCGTCTGCGTCGATTTATTTGGCCGAAGTTGTCGATTGACAACGCGGCCGTACGACGTGAAAGTAGGCGCGCACGGGAAAGCGGCGACCATGTGCCGAGAGTAAGGAACAACTCGGCGGATACTATGTAGTGGACTGCAAGAACCTGGATGATGCGATGGAATGGGCGCGGCGCATACCTGACGCCTCGCAGAGTGCGGTCGAGATCCCGGCCCATCATGGTTTTTGTTTGATTGCATAAAGAGGGCACGAAGGAGAACATTTCGAT
>JAFAMM010000358.1 GCA_019233375.1 Acidobacteriaceae bacterium | reverse complement strand
ATCAAGGACAGCGACATCGATCGCGACATTCGCGTCACCGATTTTCTGAATGCCCGGCCTCTGGATATGACTACATCCGCGCGCAAGGCCGCCGCCAGCCGCCTCATTGATCAGATCCTGATCCGCCGCGAGGTTCGCATCGGCGATTATCCTAGAGCGACTATGGAGGAGGCTGAACAGGAGCTTTCAGAGCTGGAGAAAGACCGCTTTCACTCGAACACGGCCCTCGAGAGTGCGCTCAAACGGTATGGCCTGACGGATCTGCAGCTTCGCGAACAGTTTCAGTGGCAACTGACTGTTCTCCGCTTCGTCGAGGCCCGCTTCAAGCCTGCGGTGTTTATAACGGATGAACAGGTCGAGCAGTACTACGCCGAACACATCTCCGAATTGCGGCGCGAAAATCCCGGCCATAGCTCGCTTGATGGTCTCAGCCCAGGAATACGGGACACGCTCGCCGAACAGCAGGTCAATAAGCTGTTCTTTTCCTGGCTCGACCAACAACGTAGCGACGCCAAGATCAAATACTTCGAGGAGAGCCTTCGATGAGTAGGCCCGTCAAGATCCTTGCCATCGCAGCCGGCTCTATAGCCGGTCTGATCCTGCTCCTGATTATCGCCGCGCTCGTCACCGTTCAGACCTCCTGGTTTGCGAACTTCGCGAAAAACAAAATCATCGCTGCGGTTGAGGACGCGACGGGCGGCGTTGTGCAGATTGGTTCGCTCGACGTCAATCTCGCGCACTTGACCATCCGGCTTCGCAACGTCGTACTCCACGGAACGGAACCTCAAAGCCAGGATCCGCTGCTGCGTATCGCTCTTCTCGAACTCAGGTTGAAGCTGTTCTCTGGCATCGCCCATGTTCTGGACCTGAATTACCTTGGTGTCCAACAGCCAAGAGTGAATCTGATTGTGTTGCCCAACGGCAATACAAACATTCCTCAGCCAAAAGTGCAGCAAACAAGTAATAGCAATCCCCTGCAGACAGTCGTCGACCTGAAAGTGGATACGTTTGACCTGGAAAACGGACTCATCAAGGCCTTAGACCAGCAAACCGGGTTCAGTGCCCAGGGGCAGAACCTGCGCGCGCAGCTCACTTACAGCACGGCGAATCCAGGCTATACGGGCAATCTTTCGATGAATCCTTTGCTGCTGGTTTCGGGCAGAAATCCGGCACTTCCGGTGAATGTAAGCATACCTGTCGCGATCACGGCCCACTCCATCAGCGTCGCTAATGCCAAGCTCATCGCGCCACAATCGCAAATCGGTATGAGCGTGTCACTGACGAATCCGGATTCCCCGGTCATTGCCGGCACCATGGATGCCAATATTTCTCTTGCGGAAATGCAGCGCTGTTTTGAGTTGCCCCTCCACCCGAATGCGCAGGGCGTGCCCGCAGCTCTGACTGCGAACGTCGCGTTCAACTATAACGATGGCACGAAAGCTCTTCAGGTCCGGAATGCAAACATCACGCTTGGGCAAACCACTCTTTCGGCCGCCGGCGAAACCGGACCACACGTAGATGGCGCCGTCCGGTTTCGCGCCGATGTTGCCCTCGAGCAGCTCTCGAGACTCCTTGCGCTTCAATCCGTCCAACTCGCCGGCGATCTGCACGCAAACGGTAATGCCACTCTCGACGCGCACAACAACCTCGCCATAAATGGCGTCGTCGATTCCACGCGTCTCGCGGTCAGGTCCGGTAGCACGCATCTTTCGGGCGTTACTCTCAATACTCCTTTCCATGCGGATCCGTATCTGATCAGCCTTGATGGTTTGAGATTGAACGTACTCGGTGGTGGGCTCGCCGCCAAAATCTTCATTGAAAACATGCAGCAGCTGAGTGTCGAAAGCAACCTCAAGCACTTCTCCCTCCAGGCTTTGGCTTCAGCCTTTGCCGGCAAGCCGCTTGCGTACGACGGCGTCATCGACGGCTCTGCAAAAGCCCGCGGCGATCTCAAAGCGAAGGGCGTTACCGGCTACACGGCCCAGGCTCAACTTTCCATTGTTCCGGGATCACGCGGTGTCCCCGTGGGCGGTCGAATAAACGCCAGTTATGCCGGCGCTAACGGTGCGGTCGATCTCGGCCAATCCTATATCGCTCTGCCTAATTCGCGGCTCGATCTTTCCGGCACGTTGAACACTCGCCTCAACCTGAAGCTCGTGTCTCATAACCTCAATGACTTTCTACCGGCAGTGAACTTCGAAGCCACACATCCGGAAACCGCATTGCCCGTTACTTTACGCGGTGGAACCGCGGCCGTCAACGCGCAGGTCACTGGCAGCTTGCCCGATCCGCGTATCAATGGCCAAATCGCCGTCGATCACTTCGCAGTCGAAAACCACACGTTCCATAACCTTTCCATGAACATTGCCGCGTCAGCCTCTGCGGTGTCGGTTCAGACGGGTGTTCTCTCGGGCCCAACACTCGAAACACATTTCACCGGCGCTCTGGGTCTTGTCAAATGGACGCCCGTTCCCCGCTCCCCCGTGAGCGCTGATCTCACGATGCACAGTAGCAATATAGGCGACCTTCTGGCGTTAGCCGGCCAGCCGGCCAAGGAAGCTTCGGGCCAATTGGCTGCCGAAGCTCATATTCATGGCGTCTATGGCGATCCGCTCGGAAGCGCGACCCTGCAGGTCGTGAATGGCACAATTGAGAACCAACCTTTCAGCCGCTTATACGGCAACGTGAATCTCGCAGATCGTCTGATCACTTTGTCCAGCCTCGAACTAGATACGGCCGGAGGCATCGTGTCCGCAAAGGGTACTTTCCAGCATGCGCCCGATAACTTCCTGGTCGGTCACGCACAGGCCCACCTCGCGGTTAACAACGTGCAACTGGCGCAAGTCAAACCGTTGCAGCAGCAGCAGCCGGTTGCTGGCCTGATCCAAATGACCGCCGATACTGCCGCTGACGTCGTGCAGCAGAACCATCAAAGCGCCCTTCGCATCGCAAACGTATCCGCTGATGTTTCGGCGAGCGGTCTCCAGATCCAACATCAGGACGCCGGCAGCCTTACTGCGAGCGCTCGCACTGCCAACGGGACCGTCACGTATCAACTCACTTCCGATTTCGCAGGCTCGAACGTCCATATCAACGGCCACACCGGTCTCAACCCGGATTATCCGACGGTCGCGGACGCCTCCATTCAGGATCTTTCCATCAGCAAGGTTTTGCAGATCACCGGGGAAACGTCGATCCCTGCAAGCGGTAGTCTGTCAGCCGATGCTCATATGTCCGGCACGCTGCACGCGCCCGATGCAAACCTACGCCTCAACCTCTCGCATGGCAACATCTATCAGGAGCCGATCAATCACCTGCGTGGCAGCTTGAGCTATTCCAACACGGTCTTGAGCATCAGCGCCCTGGAACTCAGTGCTCCCGCAGGCAATATCAGCTTGAGCGGAACCTTCACTCATCCGGCGGATGACTTCAAGAGCGGATCCTTGACGCTCAAAGTGAATAGCAGTCCCGTAGAGGTCTCCAAAATCGAGCACGTTGCGAGCGCGGAACCAGGTCTCAAGGGAACTCTTCAACTCGCCGCCGACGCTTCAGCTCGCGTTCTGCAAACGAACGGCAGTCCGGCTCTTCGCTTTTCGAATCTCAATGCCAAAGCCGCCTTTCAGAACGTCACGTACAACGCAACTCCGCTCGGCGGGGCTAACCTGAATGCCCAAACAAAGGGACAGACCCTGACCTTTCAGATGGATTCAGACCTCGCAAAGAGTCAGATCCGCGGCTCTGGACAGGCTCAACTGATCGGCAGCTATCCGGTTCGCGCTAGCGTCACGTTCGCGAATGTCAGGTATTCCAACCTCGAACCTCTGGTTGGTGCGGGTGCGGGACTGCCTACGCCTGCGGACGCCCTCGTTGAAGGTGAGGCTTCCATCGACGGACCTGTCCTCGCGCCGGATAATCTGACCGGCCGACTGCAAATCAATCGGTTCGAGGTGATGACGAATCCCCAGCCTTCGCCCACGGGCGGTCCGCCCACGCGAAAGGTCGATTTCGAAAACAAAGGGCCGATCATCCTCGCTTTGGATCACTCCGTCATCCAGGTGCAGGCGCTGCACATCACTGGGCCCGCGGCTAACCTTTCAGCCTCGGGTTCATTCAATCTCAAGAACGCCAGTTCGCCGCTTGGATTGACCGTGGGCGCGAGCTTGGATCTTGCCGCTTTGCAGGATGTGAACCACGATTTCTACTCCTCCGGCCGCATAGCGCTGAATTCCACGGTGCACGGCAACCTCTCTCAGCCTCTCGCGAACGGACGTATTGAGCTCACGAACGCAAACATCAACTACATCAATTCGCCCAACGGGCTCTCAAACGGGAATGGGGTCATCCTGCTGAATGGAGCCAGCGCAACCATTCAGAGTCTGACCGGTCAGACTGGTGGAGGCACGGTCTCTGTCGCGGGGTTTGTCGGCTTTTCTGGCCGCGCCCTGAACTTTAATTTGAAGGCAACCGCGCAGAAAGTCCGGGTGCTGTATTCGGGAATCGGCGTTGTCTCAAATGCCAACCTGACGCTGCTCGGCAGCACCCGCCGATCGCTTCTTAACGGCACAGTAACGGTCACACGTTTATCGTACACGTCGAGCAGTGATGCTGGCTCACTGCTCTCAGCAGCATCCGCGCCGCCCGCCACTCCCACCGCTCCCTCACCGCTACTTACGGGCATGCATCTGAACGTTCACATTCTGACCTCTCTTGATCTTCGAGTCGTATCCACTTACACCGACAGTTTGGAAGTTGCCGCAAATCTAACGGTACGCGGCACTGCCGAAAGTCCGGGCGTTTTGGGACGGCTTACTGTCACGAACGGCCAACTCGTCTTCTTCGGAAACACTTACAATGTCCAGACTGGCGCCATAAACTTTTACGACCCGAACTCGATTGACCCAATTCTGAATATTTCGTTGCAAACTGTCGCACAGGGCGTCTCGGTTACGATTGGCGTCTCCGGTGCCATGGACGACCTCAAGCTCACATATCGTTCGGATCCGCCGCTGACATTCGAGCAGATCGTTCAGCTGCTTGCCACCAACACCACGCCCGCCAACCCGGTCATTGCCGCACAGCAGCCGCCTGCGCAGCAACAGTCACTGAGCCAGATGGGCGAATCCGCGCTGCTCGGGCAAGCGGTGGCGAATCCGCTCGCCAGCAGGGTTCAACGCGTCTTCGGATTGACTCAGCTCAAAATTGACCCGTCTTTCTCCGGCACGAACGGCCAGCCTGACGCCCAAATCAGCCTTCAGCAAAAAATCGCGAGTAATATAACCTTCACTTACATCACGGACGTCACCCAGACAAACGGTCAAATCATCCGTGTCCAATGGGACCTCACAGATAAGCTCTCCGCCGTCGGACTGCGCGACTACAACGGCAACGTGAGCGTGGAGCTCTTCTATAAATTCACGAAGCGATGAGATCTCTTAAATGAAGATTGTCTTCTTCGGACTATCAATCAGTTCCGCTTGGGGCAACGGTCACGCGACGTTGCTGCGCGGCTTGTTTCGCGCTCTTTACAGCAAAGGCCACGAACTCCATTTTTTTGAAAGGGACACCCCGTATTACGCAGCGCATCGTGACGTCCAATCATTGCCGTACGTGAAGCTGCATCTTTTTTCGGATTGGACACAGACCCGTAAGAAGGCCGAAGCGATCCTAGCCTCAGCTGACGTCGGTATCGTCACTTCTTACTGTGCGGACGGTGTGGCGGCGTGTGAGCTCGTGCTCTCCTCCCGCCTGTCGAGAACGTTGTTCTATGACATGGACACTCCGGTCACGTTATCGCGTCTCGAACGTGGCGAAAGGGTCGAATATCTTCCCCTCTCTGGCCTGGCGGGGTTCGATCTCGTCCTCAGCTATACCGGCGGCGCGGCTCTCGAGCGCCTGAAGACCCGTCTCGACGCCACTCGAACGGCTGCGCTCTACGGCTGGGTCGACCCCGATATTCACCACCGTGTCCCAGCGAGCGCGCAATTCTCCGCCGATCTCTCCTATCTCGGTACATATGCCGCGGACAGGCAGCAGGCGCTCGAACGTATGCTCGTCGAGCCGGCGCGCGCGCTGCCATCCAGAACTTTTGTAATAGCGGGCGCCATGTACCCCAATACCGACGCGTGGCCACCCAACATACGCCACTTCGCTCATGTTGTCCCCCACGGCCATTCCGGCTTTTACTCCTCCTCGCCTCTAACCCTTAATGCCACTCGCGGAGCCATGGCCGCTATGGGATACTGCCCGTCCGGCCGCCTATTCGAAGCTGCTGCCTGCGGAACTGCGGTCCTCAGCGACTGGTGGGAGGGTCTCGATACGTTCTTTACCCCGGACTCCGAAATCCTTATCGCCAATACCACCGCGGACGCCATCTCGCAAATTAGCCGCGATCGGGCTCTCCTCGAGTTCATCGGCGCCAGAGCGCGTGAGCGCGCCCTCGATTGCCACACTGCTGCGATACGCGCGGACCGTCTGCTGAGTCTTATAGAAAGCCCCCGCGATGAGCGGGACGAAGCGGAGCAAGTGGAGGCCGCGTTCAGAGGAGCGTGAAAGCATGTGGGGCATCATTCCGGCCGCCGGCATGGGAAGCCGTATCCAGCCTCTGGCGTTCTCAAAGGAGCTTCTGCCCGTCGGCAGTTATGTGAACGGCACGGGGGAGCGCCCGCGCGCGGTCAGCGAATATCTGATCGAGCGCATGGTGATTGGCGGTGTCGATAAAATCTGCTTCGTCATCTCGCCGGGCAAGGCCGACATCCTCAATTACTTCGGCGGAAATGCGCTATCGGCCGAGATCTTTTATGCCGTTCAGCCTAAGCCTGCGGGCCTCTGCGATGCAATCTTTCGCGCCTGTCCGCTCATCGCCGCCGGTGAGCACGTTGTGATTGGCCTTCCCGATACCATCTGGTTCCCCGAAACAGCCTTGCGCTTTCTCCCCGCCGATGTTCTCTCCCTGCTGCTGTTTCCCGTCTCGCAGCCGGAGCACTTCGACGCCGTCGTCACCGGCTCGGAGGACCGCGTAATTAAAGTTCAAGTCAAACATGCAGAACCTGATACCCACTGGGTCTGGGGCGCTCTGAAGATGCCTGGTGTTTGTCTGCATCAGCTCCGCGATCTCTGGTTAGAACGCCATGACGAGTACATGGGAACGCTGATCAATGAGTACATGGCGCGCGGGGGGCGTGCCTACGGATTCAAAGTGGGAGAGTGTTACGTAGACGTGGGTACGCTCAACGGCTATCGTGAAGCGCTGCGAGTTCTTGATGCGAACTGTTCTACCGTTGCTCCGTGATTCACTCGGCAAATGTCCTCGAACTCGACGTCGCCGGCGACATCGCGCGGCTTAATGATCTCGCTGGCGAATGGAGCGCGCTCGCCCGCGCGCTCCCGAACGCCACACCCTTCCAAACACCGGAATGGCTGCTGACTTGGTGGAAACATTTCGGAAGCGGTGAACTACGCGCATTTATCTTCCGTCGCGAACGCGCGCTGGCCGGAATCGTTCCGTGTTTTTTGCATCACTGGGAGGGTCGCCGGCAGCTCACGCTTCTCGGCTCCGGAATTTCAGACTATCTGGAGCCGCTGTTTCTTCCCGAATGTCAGTGCGACATTCTTGAATCGCTATCCGCCGGACTACACGCTCTCGGCGACTGGGATCTCTGCTGCTGGCAGGATCTTGATGCCGGCACTCCCTTGGGCGGGCTTACCTCTCCCCTCTGGGGCACCGCGCTACAGCACGACACTCCCTGCACGGAAATTCGGCTCATGCACGATTGGACGCGCTACTTCGGTGCGCTCCCGCGCGGGTTGCGCCGTAACCTGCGACGCTACGCAGACAAAGCGCGCCAAATCGTTGAGCCACGCTTCTTCACTGCTGGCGGGTTTCAGGAAGCACTCATGAACGACTTGATCCGCTTGCATCGTGCCCGCTGGAGCCTGCAGGGTGAGTCGGGGATGATCGTCGCTAACCGCTCGGCGCAGTTCCTGCGGGAAGTGGCTCTCAGGCTGGCATCCGCTCGCATGCTGCGGTTCTTCGGCCTGGAATTGCAGCAACGAGTGGTAGCTCTGATCCTGTCATTTCCTTACAAAAACGTGTTGTTCTCCTATCTCAGCGGCTTCGATCCCGAATATCAACAGTACGGCTTCGGCAAGCTCCTGCTCCAGTACTCCCTTCAACATGCGTTTGAGAACGGCTTTACATCCTGGAATTTTCTTCGTGGAAGCGAACCCTACAAACTCGATTGGGGCGCGCGCATCATTTCGAAACGACGGCTGGTGCTTGCGAAGCCGGGCGTTTGAGCCAGCCTCCGAGAACGCGCTCATACAGCCCGAGATAATCGTCCACCATGCGTCTGAAGTCAAAGCGCCGCAAGGCAGTCTCCCGGCATACGGCCGCTGATATCGTCGCAGTCTTCTCCACGGCATCAGCCATTTCGCCTTCGTTCTCGACCAGGAACCCCGTCCGTTCGTGCTCCACCACTTCCGGTAGGGCGCCGCGGCGGAACGCGATAACGGGCGTTCCTGACGCCATCGCCTCCATTGCGACCAGCGAACTCGTCTCGTCGACGAGGCTGGGGATCAGCAGACACTGCGTCTGCGCCAGCAACTTGCGCTTTTCGAGCAGGCCGGTAGCTCCCACATATCGCCGCTCGTCATCGAGCAGCGGTGCAACCTTTTCGCGAAAGTAGTTCTGGTGATACTCAAACGGATGCACCGGCCCGGCAAGGACCAGGCGCCGGGCAAGCTGGTGAGCAATGCGCAACGCAATGTCGGCACCCTTCTCCGGACAGATGCGGCCTAGATACAGCAGGAAATCGCCGCGTTCACAGCCACCCCCGAATGCCGCGACATCAATTCCGTTCCTCACCGTGGTCGCACGCTGGCGCTCGGGCAAGGTCGTGGCCTGCGCGTCAGAAACGCAAACTAGTTCGAGGCCCGGGATCTCGAAAATATGATCCGGATACCAGGCAATCGGCAGATGCAGTGTCGCGACCTTCGGAACCGAGGTCGAAGGCAGATACTCGTAGAAATCCAGGCCGTGCAAGTGAATGAGGTCTACCCGGGTCTCTCTCAGCGTGCGCTCAATGAAATCCCGGTGTTCCTCTCGCGCACGCGCGAGCATCTCTTCGGTGATCTGTCCTTCAAACGTTTGCGTTTGAATCAGAGTGCCCACGATTCTTGAGCCCGCGGCGGCAATCACCAGCGAGTCATGCCCGGCTTCCGTGACTCCGCGGTCCACGAGAGACAGAATCTGCTCGGCGCCTCCAGCGGACCCACTATGCACCGGCAGCAAGGGATAGGCGACACTCAGTACCGAATATCGCCGCTCGCTGTGTGGCACTGGATCCCGTTCCTTACGAAGGTTCGTACCCGTTTGAGGATTGGTCTGTTCCTTCCGATACAATAAAGAATTGTTCCGGCTGGCTGCGGCTGGCATTAAGGAGTAGTACAAATCCGTTCGATCGATGTCTTGCATTGAACGCACCGGCGTGCGCTTCTGACGCGAGGCCATCCGCAGCAAACTATGCGCGAATTAATTGCAGAGAGTTTTCGTTACCGTGAGCTGATCTGGGCGTTGGCGCTGAAAGAACTGAAGATCCGCTACAAACGCTCCGTTCTGGGGTTCCTGTGGGCGCTACTCAACCCCATGCTCCAGATGTTAGTCCTTACCCTTGTCTTCTCCAAGATCCTCAGCGCCAACCAGTATCACTACGCGATTTTTATTCTCAGCGTGCTGATACCCTGGACGTTCTTCTCGCAGTCTCTCTCCTACGCAGCCGATTCAATCGTCGGCAACGGCGATCTAATTAAGAAAGTTCGAGTCCCAAAGCTGGTTTTTCCGATGGCCGCCGTCGTCTCGAACATGATCAACTTCCTGCTGTCACTCATCCCGACCGCGCTGATCGTCATTATGATGCGCCATCCATTCCATTGGACCTGGATATACCTTCCGGTTCCGCTGCTGGCCTTGACGATCTTCACCTTGGGCGCAACATTCTTTTTCGCTGTCGCAAACGTCTACTATCGAGATGTCGGTCACATCCTGCAGATCCTGCTGCAGATCTGGTTCTATTTCAGCCCGATCCTATATTCCTTGGACATGTTCCCGGCGCAATATCGCTGGCTGTTCAAGCTGAATCCAATGATTTATGTACTGAACGGATTTCGCCTAAGCATTTACTGGGGGCTATTGCCCGCGTTTCAATCCATTGCGGCATCCTTCGTTTGTGCCTTTGTCGCCTTGGCCATCGGATACGGGATTTTCCAAAAACACCAGGACGAATTCGTCTTCTACGTGTAATTGCGCATGGACAGCAACGACATCGTCATTTCCGTCGAGAACATCACGCAGCGCTTCCGCGTCATTCATGAGCGCCCGGATTCGTTGCGTGAGTTGTTCACGCGCTTCTTCCGGACGAATGCACAGTTTCACGACTTCGAAGCTGTCAGCAACGTCTCCTTTTCGGTTGGCAAAGGCGAGATGCTCGGGATTGTGGGCCGAAACGGCTCCGGCAAAAGCACGCTGCTCAAAATCATCGCCGGTGTGTACCGGCCTTCTGCCGGCCGGGTTGTGGTGAACGGCAGCATCGCCCCGCTCATTGAACTCGGCGCCGGCATGCACAGCGAACTCACCGGGCGCGAAAACATCCTGCTCAACGGTCTGTTGATGGGCTTTACCAAGGCTGAAATGTTGGAGCGTGAGCAACGCATCATCGAGTTTTCCGAAATCGGCGACTTCGTTGACGTGCCGGTCAAACAATATTCTTCTGGCATGTACATGCGGCTCGCTTTTGCGGTTGCGACCGAAGTCGATCCCGACATCCTCATCCTCGATGAGATTCTCGCGGTGGGCGACGTGCCCTTTCAGGAAAAGTGCTTTGAGCGGCTACGAAATTTTCGTGAATCCGGCAAAACCATTCTGCTCGTTACGCATAGCCTCCAGCAGGTGACCGACTTCTGTGATCGCGCGCTTCTCCTCGATAACGGGCGCTTGATGCTCAACGGCTCGCCAGAGGAAGTGGTGAGCCGATTCCACTCCACGGCTCTCCCAAATGAGCATGAACTGATCGAGGCGGCTCAGTAACCCTCAAGGTCAGGAAGCGCGGCGCGACTCTTTCGGTGTAACCAGCTCGAACTCCGGACTCCGCTTCGCTGCCCCGGTCAAGCCGAGTGCCTGGCGCACATCGCCCTCGATCGTCCGGTACAACTCAGGCCGCTCGATGAGCGTCTGACGCGCATTCTCTCGTCCCTGCCCGATTCGCTCGCCTTTATAGCTGTACCACGACCCGCTTTTCTCGATGATCGAATGCTGCGCCCCAAGGTCGAGCAGGTCCCCCTCTTTCGAAATCCCTTTACCGTACAAAATGTCGACTTCCACTTCTCGAAACGGGGCGGCGATCTTGTTCTTCACGATCTTGATCTTCGTCCGGTTGCCCACCGCGATTTCGCCTTCCTTGATGGCCGTGGTGCGGCGAACCTCGGCGCGCACCGAGGCATAAAACTTCAACGCGCGCCCGCCCGTGGTGGTTTCCGGGTTCCCGAACATCACGCCAATCTTCTCGCGCAACTGATTGATGAAAATCAGACAAGTATTTGCGCGCGCCACAGACGCGGTCAGCTTCCGCAGCGCCTGGGACATCATGCGTGCCTGCAGACCCATATGGCTATCACCCATCTCGCCTTCGATCTCGGCCTTTGGCGTGAGCGCCGCCACCGAATCGATCACCAGCACGTCAATCGCCTGGGATTGAACGAGCGCCTGGGCAATTTCCAGCGCCTGCTCGCCATAATCGGGCTGCGAAACAATCAGGTTCTCCGTGTCGACGCCCAACTTCGCTGCATAGATCGGGTCCAGCGCATGTTCGGCGTCGATGAACGCTGCGGCGCCCCCGCTCTTCTGCGCTTCGGCGATCACGTGCAGCGCGAGTGTGGTTTTCCCCGACGATTCCGGACCGAACACCTCGATGACACGCCCGCGAGGCAGGCCGCCGGCGCCGAGGGCGCTATCCACCGCTACGGATCCGGTGCTGATCACCTCGACGGGTAGCGCCGCGCGAGAGCCGAGCATCAGCACAGATCCTTTCCCAAACTGCTTGTCCATCTGGGCCAGTGTGGCCATAATCTGTTTTCGCCGGTCGTCCATGGTGGTTGCTCCCTTTTTGCAGATAGAGAGTCTCCCCGGCATGTTCGATGTCTCGCAGATCCAACGCTCAGGAAATCCTGTATGCCGGCAGTCTATGTGACCGGACAATGTCCAGTGCAGGGTCCAATTCTGCGTGGGCCTGCACAGTATCCTCGGGCCGGTCTCTCCCGTGCGTCGCGCTAGGCCCCCGAAGAGCGGAGCCGATATAGCTCATCGGCGACGCCGGCACGAACGGCGGCTCAAACGCGAGAAGGATTCAGCATCGCCCGCATTGGGTGAAGCTGGCGCAGTTGTTAGGCCTCGCCGATTTGGCCAAGCGGCTTATTTGCCAGTAGCGGCCCTCTTCAAGGGAAGAATGCTGAAGAGCTGGCTAGCCGTCGACCGGCGCCCCTTGACGTCTGCGCGTCTCACGATGACGTCCAGCCACAGGTCTGACCAGGCAAGTCGCTCTCGGCTTTTGTCCGCACTCCGGGTCAGCGAGCGAAATCTATATAGCCGCGTTGTGGATCGGTGCTAACGAGAGCAACCAGAATCTGATCGCCCACATCAACGCCCTGCTCGCCCCGTACGAGGCGCCCTTCAATGGGAGGATGTGTGACGCGAACAAATACGTCTTTGGGCGTGACACCTGTAACGATAGCGTTAAAGGTGTCACCACGGCGATCATAATAGGCAACGGCGGCCGCGCGCTTGCTCATAGTCCGTTCGACTTTGCGCGCGGCATCCTCTCTTGCCGTGCAATTTTGCGCGATTGCCGAGAGTTCGTCATCAGCGTAGGCGCATGTATGACCCGAGAGCGCTGATTTAATGAGGCGCTGCACAACCAGATCTGCGAAGCGGCGGTTAGGTGCGGTGGAATGGGTATAGTCATGCGCAGCGAGGCCGAAGTGGCCCTGAGGAGCATCGCCCGGACGAGACAACACATATTGGCCGGGGCCCATTAGCTTAACCACCGCGAGAGACAGATCCGCATAGTGGGCAGAATCTTTCTGCTTTTGTTCTTCGAGAAAGGCGGCTAGGGCGGCTGAATCGGGCTGATCAGGTAGCGCGGCGCCTTTGCGGGCGGCAAGCTCGACGATACGCGGCCACCGCTCCGGCGATTTGACGATACGCCGGATGCTGGAAACGCCCCAATGAGTGAAAGTCTGAGCCATGACCTGGTTGGCAGCGATCATAAAGTCTTCGATCAGATCACTGGCGCGATTGCTTCGGGTCGTTTCGATGTCTTTAACTTCGCCATTCACTATCACCGCATGCGCTTCCACGCGATCGAAGTCCAGGGCTCCCAGGCGATGGCGTTGGTTCCGTAAAGCCCGGGCCGCCTCATCCTGCAGTTTGAGCTGAGGCGCCAATTCGGCGGAACGAGACACTTCTGGTGGGATGGCAGCCGTTCCTTCGAGCCACGGCCCGACTCTTCCGTATGTTAGTTGTGCCTTGTTCTGAACGAGAGCGCGGTAGATGTTTGAGGAGGTAATCGAGCCCCCGTCATCAATTATCATCTCGATAACGACTGCGAGGCGATCGGCGTTTTCATTCAATGACGTCAGATCTGTCGAGAGCCGCTCAGGTAGCATCGAAAAGGTGCAGGCGGCGGTGTAGACGGTAGTGGTTTGGGCGCCAGCGTGCTGGTCGATAGGTGAACCGTTGGGCAGGTCTGCATCCACATCAGCGATGCCCACGAGGATGCGAATGCCGCTCGGCGTCCGTTCGGCGAACTCGATCTGATCCAGATCGCGTGAGGCATCATTATCGATCGAAGACCAGAGGAGACTACGCAAGTCGCGCACCCCCTCATCTGCGTGGGGCCCGGAGCGACCATTCAGCGCGCTCGCCTGCGCCAGCGCCTCCGGGGACCAATCCGGGTCAAAGCCTTCATGAATCATCTCTTCGCGCGCGCTTTTCTTAAGGTCGAAGCCGGATGGAAGCATGCAAGGAAAAGGTAGCACGCGTAATTGAGCTGTTATAGCTGCAGCGATAAGAGCTGACGCCCCGCGCTGACACACCTTCCTGTCGCCGCACTGCGGGAGATAACAGCGGCCACGTCATGGGCGCCGGCGGATTTGGATTATTCATTCGATAATAGTCCTAAGTGCCGCAAACCATTGGACCCGATCTCGAACTTGGTGACAGATCCGGATGCTGGACGCATGACCCAAGAATTCGATGTCCCAAATGTGATTGGTCGCCAAAGGCGCATGATCGCTGGTTGTGCACGAAGTGCGGGCATAGCTGGAACACATTCGACACGGGCGGCATCTGTCCAGGGTGCCTGTATCAGTGGCTTGAAACCGCCTGCTTATCGTGCTGTCGATGGTCGCGGCATTCGGAATGGTACGAATAAGTGATAAGATCTTTCACAACACCTTTGCACTTACCCGCTTTCAGGTATCTATGCGACTGAATCTATGCCCGACCGTGTCGGCTCCCGGCGCGCACTCGTAACTCCGATCGTAACTCGATAGCGTTCCGGCGGTATCTCGAGTTTGCCGTCTGCATTGAAATTGCCGTAGCCCCGCCGTTCTCTTGCTTGGCCGCGTTCGCGCGAATGTTTACGCCAGCTTGCCTTTCAACATCGTGTACGAATGCGGAGGAAACGCGTGGCGAAGGCGGGTTCCGCTTGCCTCGGCGCTCTTGGCTTGTGCTTTCACAGGTGTCGCCTGAAAATTGTTTTCGGCTTTTGTGTCAGGGCCGTTCACCTCTGATGCCTCAAAGGATCCACTGAACTGTTTGTCTTCGAGTTCGAAGGTCGCGGCGAGCGAGTCCGTCGGATGCCGGTTCACTACATTCAAAACGAGAGTCCCGTCGTTAAGAGCCGCCGAGACATCCAGATAAGGCACAGCCGTATAGCGATCCGTTGCATAAGTAGGGCCTTCCACGAACAACTCCAGCGAACTTCCAAAGGAGTTGGACGCGAAAAGCTGAAGCGGGTAGTAGATAGTCTGTAGAAACAGGCCGTTTTCGTTCGTGAAGATAGGCGCGATAACGTTTACCAGCTGCGCCATATTGGCGATCTTCACGATATGCGCATTGTTGACGAAAGCATTCAGCAGGCCGGCAACAACTAACGCGTCCTCGAGATTGTAGTGCTCCTCGAGTATGTCCCGGCCTTTTTCTTTCCCCTCACCGCGGGCGCGGTACCAGACATTCCATTCGTCGTAAGCGATGTAGATTTTGCGCTTCGAGCCTGTGAGCGAAGCGCGCAGAATGCCTTCGGCTACTTTGATGCGATCGACAACTTCCATTGGACACGCCATGTATTCAGCGAAGTTGTTCTTGGCGTTTCCGACGTAAGTGTGTAGCGAAAGATAGTCGACGTGATCCCTCAAGTGAGAAAGAACCGTTCGGTTCCAACCCACCCAGTCCGCGTTCGGCCCGAAATTGGAGGAGCCGGCCGCCACGAGCTTAATGCTCGGGTCCGTCCACTTCATCATCTTGGCCGCTTCGAGCGCAAACTTACCGTAGTCATCTGCGGAGCGGTGGCCCATCTGCCAGGGTCCATCCATTTCATTGCCGAGCCCCCAATATTTGACCCCCCAGGGCTGCTCGCGGCCGCTCTTGCGGCGCAACTCGGTTACGGCCGATTTGCCTGAAAAATTGCAGTACTCGACCCATTGCTGCGCCTCGTCCCACGTGCCAGTGCCGAGGTTGACGCACAGGTAGGGCTCGGTCTTAATCAGCTCGCAGTAGTCCAGAAACTCGTTGGTGCCGAACTGATTGCTGTCGACGGTACCCCAGGCGAGATCGAGCCTCGGCGGGCGTTGATCGCGCGCGCCGATGCCGTCGCGCCAGTTGTAATTGGAGGAAAAGTTGCCGCCAGGCCAGCGCAGCAGCGTGACGTGAAGATCCTCCACTGCTTTGAGCACGTCCTTGCGGTACCCCTCTTTATCGGCTAAAGGCGTGCCTGGCTCGAAGATCCCGCCGTAAATGCAGCGCCCCAACATTTCGGTAAAGTTGCCGTAGATCTTCGGATCGATGGCGCCGTTGATGCGCTCGGTATCGATCTTTATGCGGCTTTCGGTTGAGGATTGCTTTCCCTTCAGGATCGCCGGAGCGGCCAGCAAGGCCGCAGAGAAACCTCGTCGCGTCAGGCGATGATCAGTCATACAGTTGGTGCCAGAAAGCATATCATTCGGTCTACTGCGGCGCTTAATTCATTTCGGCTATCGTAAAAAGATCGTTCCTATTAAAGAACGGCTGTGAGACCCTATGGCCATTTCCTTCGAAGTCAACGGGCAGAAAAAATCTGTCGACGTGGACCCCAAGACCCCGCTTCTGTGGGTGCTCCGCGACACTCTCAACCTAACCGGCACGAAATACGGCTGCGGCATTGCTGCCTGCGGAGCATGCACGGTGCATATTGATGGCGAGCCGGCAAGGTCGTGCAGTTATCCGGTGTCGGGTGTAGCGGGCAAAAAGGTCACAACCATTGAAGGACTCTCGTCTGATCGCAGTCACCCGGTTCAGGAGGCCTGGATCATTGAGCAGGTACCGCAATGCGGGTATTGCCAATCTGGTCAGATTATGACCGCGGTTGCGTTTCTGAAAAAGAACCCTTCGCCCACGCCTGCACAGGTGGATGAAGCGATGTCGAACAACATCTGCCGTTGTGGAACAGCCCAGCGGATTCGAGCGGCCATTTTGCGCGCTGCCGATCTTGCCGGGAACTCAAAACCGGCGGCCGGAGGAGGTGCGCAATGAGTGTGACCGGAACGCTGAGCCGTCGCACGCTAATCAAGACAGGCCTGCAGGGCAGCGCCGTAGCGGGCGCAGCCCTTGTCATCGGCTTCGATGTAGCCGCCCGTGCGCAGGAGCCCGAGAAGAAAGTAGCGATAAATCCGCTGAAGGCCTGGCTGCGCGTTGACCAAAACGGGAAAATCACGCTGATTTATTCGAAGTCGGAGATGGGGCAGGGGGTTTCCACGTCGCTTCCCATGATCCTGGCGGACGAGCTTGGCGTCGATTGGAAGGATATACGCGTCGAGCATGGTGAACTCGACCCGGCGCTGGGTGACCAGGGAACGGGCGGGAGCGGCAGTGTAGCCGATATGTGGCTTCCGCTTCGGCAAGCGGGTGCGGCGGCGCGCGAGATGCTGATTGGGGCTGCTGCACAGCGCTGGAACGTCAGTCCCGAAACCTGCACGGCTAAGGGCGGGGCGGTGTGGCATGGCGACGAAAAGCTCAGCTACGCAGAACTCGTTCCCGCTGCGGCGCAACTGCCCGTTCCGGCATTCGATAAGGTTCGCCTGAAGAGTCCCGATGAGTTCGAATACATTGGCAAGTCGCTTCCACGGACGGACATCCCCCCGAAGGTGGACGGAAGCGCGGTGTTCGGGCTGGATGTGCGCGTACCCGGAATGGTGTATGCCGTGGTCGCCCGCTGTCCGGTATTCGGCGGGAAAGTGAAAAAGCTCGATGCCAGTGAGGCCAAGGCGCTGAAGGGCGTCATCGACGTGTTTGAAATTCCTGCGGTAGCCGAAGGCGTTCATTCGGCCGGCGGAGTAGTGGTGGTTGCCGAAACAACGTACATCGCCATGGAAGGCCGGAAGCTGCTCGCAATCGAGTGGGACAACGGACCAGGTGCTGCGGAAAGCAGTGAGACACTGCGCCGGCAGTTTCGTAAGCTTGTCGATTCTTCGATGAAGGTAGTGCTGAATCAGGGCAACACCGAGCAGGCGATCTCGAACGCGCCGCCAGAGAAGAAGATCGAAGTGGATTACGAGCTTCCGTTCCAAGCGCATGCTGCAATGGAGCCTCTCAATTGCACCATGCACATTCAAAGCGATCGCGCGGAGGCGTGGGCGGCGAGCCAGAGCCCCAACCTGGTGCAGGGCGTCATTCAGACGCTGACGGGCCTGCCCCCCGAGAAGATCCAGGTGCACACGACGTTTATGGGCGGCGCATTCGGCCGCCGCTACCAGTGGGATTTCCCCACGGAGGCGGCGCAGATCGCCAAGCGCGTGAATAAGCCAGTACAGCTTGTCTGGTCGCGTGAAGACGACATGATGCACGATTTCTACCGGCCCGCTTCCTACCACCGCATGAGCGGAGCTTTGGACGCCGATGGCAACATCACCGGCTGGAGACACAAGTACACGTCCACCTCCATCGCGGAGATGTTCGATCCGAAGGCCTCGCCAGAGTCGTCGGAGGTAGGCTTAACGACGCAGATTCCGTACCTCACGAAGAGCTACAGGCTCGAATACCTGCCCGCGAAATCCGTGGTTCCCCGCGCGTGGTGGCGCTCGGTCGAAGCGAGCGTGATCGGGTTCGTCATGGAAAGCTTTATCGATGAACTGGCACGTGCCGGCAAGGTCGACCCGTATGAGTTTCGCCTGCGTTTGATCGGCGGTCCGCGAGAAGTGAATGATGCGCTGAACCCCAAAGAACGCCCGCTCGAAACGGCGCGGCTCAAAGGTGTGCTGCAGTTGGCCGCGGACAAAGGAGATTGGGGCAAGACTCTGCCCGCCGGACAGGGTCGCGGCATCGCTTGCCATTACTCGTTTCACACGTATGTCGCGAATCTAGTCGAAGTCGCGGTGAACAAAGGCGCGGTCAAAGTAAATCGTGTGGTGTCGGCGGTCGATTTAGGCACCGCCGTAAACCCGAATGGCATCCACGCACAGATCGAAAGCGCGATCATCTATGGATTGACGGCCGCGCTGAAGAGTCAGATTACTATCCAGGGCGGCCGCGTCGAGCAGAGTAACTTCAACAAGTTCACTACTCTGTCGATGAAGGAAACGCCAAAGATCGAGGTCTACATTGTGCCGAGCACGGCCGCGCCGACCGGTATCGGCGAACCAGCGCTGCCGCCAACCGCACCAGCCCTGACGAATGCCATCTTCGCCGCTACCGGGAAACGCATCCGGCGGTTGCCGATACAACCGGGCGATCTGGCATAGAGGCTACAGACTCGGTTTTTCTTGTGCTGAGGGTACACCGGAAGCGATGGCCCTCAGTTTCCACACGCACCAGAGTGTAATCAGCATTCCGTATGTGTTGAAAACGATGTCCGCGATATCTTCCGCGCCCTGATTCAGCAGCGGTCCGGCGATAGCGTAGATACAGATCACTACCTCAAGGGCGAGCAAAAGCTCGAAGTACACCAGCCACACGAAGGTATTATTCGGCAGTGCGATCTTCTGCTTCTTAATCGCGCGATGCATCGTCCAGAGAAATGCGACGCTGGCCACAGAGGAGCCGGTCCAGAGCACGACGGCGAGTAACGTGATCACTCCCTGAGAGCCGGCTTGAGCCGTGTCGGCGAAGGCAATAAACACGAGGCCGAAAATCGCGGCCATGATCAGGCTCGTGATGAGCCGGAGCATCGCCGCTCGCCGCAATGGCGCGATGCGCGCGCGAATCTCCTCAAATACTTCCCAAGCCGCCGCCGGGTAGATAACGACGTAGAGAAACCGCGAGTACAGGGACACGCGACCGGACTCAGCGGATTGAATGCCAAGCCACAGTGTGACCCCGTCAAAGAACACCGCGAGCACACAGACGATCGTGATGAAAAGATAGATTCGCTGAAGTCTGAGCTGGAGCACGCGCATCAGCAATAAAGCATCGATGACTGCCGCCGCTATTTCAACCCAATGTGTTACCTGGTTCAACATGAGCCGCCAACAACGATTTCAACCTGATCGTCCGCCGGTCCTGAAAAGCCGCATACTGATGGTAGGGCCGCACGTCTAATCATTGGAGGGCTCGGTAATGTTCGGGAAATTGGGGTTGACCGTGATAGTGGCGGCGGCGACACTGCTGCTCGCTGCGCCTCAAGCTGCGGACGCGCAATGGTCCTACGGAGCTCCTTACGCTTACGGGTATGGATATCCATACGCATGTGATCCGTATGGCTACTATGCTCCGTATTGCGGATATTATCCGTATTCGTACGGCTGGTATCCGTCTTATAGCTATTACGGATATTGGGGCGGCTGGGGTTATCCGTATAACTATTGGTGGGGATATTATCGCTATCCATACTATCGGTATTACGGTTACTATGGCCGGTACGGATATGGGTATCGTGGTGGTTACTACGGCAACCGTGGCCGCTACGGCGGTGGTTACTATCGCGCCGGAAATGGCGGCTACGGTTATCGGGGCGGATATGGTGGCGGCTACCGCGGTGGGTACGCGGGCGGCATGGGCGGTTTCCACGGGGGTGGCGGTGGCGGCGGTTTCCATGGCGGAGGCGGCGGCCACGGTGGGGGCGGTCATCGCTAACTTTGATTCTCGCCGGCGCGGCGCGATTAACGGGGTGTCTGCGGGGCCGCTCGCCCCTTCAGCACCTGCAGCACAACCGGGATCAGTGATACCGCGATAATCAGCAGTACCACTTTCTCAAAGTTCGCGCGAACAATCCGTACGTTTCCTAACGCGTAGCCGAGGCTAACCATCGACGTCACCCAACCGATCGCTCCCACAACGTTGAACGTGAGAAACCGCGTATACTGCATCTTCCCAACGCCCGCAATGAAGGCTGCAAACGTTCGGATAATCGGCACGAATTTCGCGTAAACAATGGTTTTGCCGCCGTGCCGTTCGTAAAATTCGTGGGTGCGGTCGAGATATTCCCTGCGGAAGAGCCGAGAATTCGTTTTCCTGAACAGCGAATAGCCGAGCGTGCCGCCCAGAAGGAACCCGATTCCATCACCGAGGATGGAAGCGGTAGCTAACATGGCGATCATAGTCCCGATCTGCAACTTGCCGGCTCCCGCGACTACGCCTACCGTAAACAACAGCGAATCCCCCGGCAAAAAGAAACCTAAAAGCAGCCCGCTCTCCGCGAACACAACTGCAAACAGCACCATGTAGCCCAGCCAACCTGTAAGTACGGTGGAGAGGAGCTGTATCAGTTGATTCGGGTCAGTGAGACTGTGAATGAAATGAAGAATCCCGGCTGCCAAGTAATCCTCTATCCCTGATAAGAAGCAATGATCTTCTGCAGTGTTGCCTGATTCATCTTGATCTTGCCGCGACGCTTCAGATCATTCACGACGCTATCACGAAACAACGGCTGCTGCGTCGCCTGGCGCTGCTGAATCAGGCCCTGCACTATCGCATCTTTGTTTTTCGCGAACTGGCTCATATCGGCCGGGATCTTCTGTGACACACGGCAGATGAATTGCCCCGCCTGCAGCGCAATAGGGCCGACGACGTCGCCTACATTCGCCTTGAACGCGGCCGAGATCTCGCTGGCGGACCCAATGCCCTCCGCTGCGCCGTCAATGGTGAAAGGCGCGGCGGTCTTGACGGTCAGCCCTTCGATCTTGGCAATCGTTTCCAGGCTCTCGCCTTTGCGAGCGCGGTCAGCTGCTGCCTTGGCCGCTTCGCCTGCCAGCCGCTGCGACTCCGCCGTTGTATAGCGCTGCAGCACTTCGGCCTGTACTTCCGCATAGTCCGCGTTGTGCGCTGCAGTGATGTTGGTCACCACCGCGAAGGCCGCCTTGCCCTGCGCATCCATGTTGGTCAGTTGGGTGACGCTGCCTTTCGAGGCCGCGAAGATCGAATTTGTCAATTCCGGCTGAGTGTTCACTTCAGGCAGTGCGGTGCTCGTTGTAACGCTATCCACTTTGAAAAATTTCAGGTGATACTTGTTTGCGACCACCTCTGCCTGCGCTGGATTGCGTGCAATCTCCGCACGGGCAGCATCAATAGCCTTCGTCAGATCCGCATTCGCCGCCTGCTTCTTCGCATCCGCCACCAACTGCGATTTGACTTCGTCGAAGCTTTGCGTATGCGCGGCCTGTTTATCTTCCACCTGCAAGATGTGATAACCGTACTCGGTCTCAATTAAGCCGCTCAATTGTCCCGGCGGCAGAGAGAACGCCGCTTTCTCAAAATTCGGCACTGTTTGGCCACGGACTATCCAGCCGAGCTCGCCGCCTTTCTCCGCTGAACCGGGATCTTCCGAATCCTTCTTGGCGAGGTCGGCAAAGTTGGCACCTTGCTGCAGCTGCTTCAGAATGTCTTCTGCCTTCGCTTTCATCTTCGGGGCTTCGTCCTTAGGCTTGCCTTGCGTCTTGATCAGGATATGACGTACTTTCACTCGCTCCGGTGTTCGGTAGCTATCAATACTGTCCTGATACTGCTGCTGAAGCTGCTGATCGGAAACCTGGGCGGTCTGCAGGAACTCAGCTGTAGTGCCAACGATGAGTTCGACAGATCTCTTCTCGGGAGTGCGGAAAGCCGCGCGATTCTTATCGAAGTACGTCTTCACGGTGGCAGGATCTTTGTTGACCTTCGCGGCAAACTCTTTTGGATCGAAGTTGACGTACTCTAGTGCAACCTTCAGGTTTTTACGCTGATACTCAGCGCGGGCATCCTGATCGGAGACAATCAGCGATTGCGATTGCAGGTTCTGCAGCCGCGCGGCGAGCATGCTCTCCCGGCGCTGGCTTTCATAGTCGGCCGGTGTCAGACCTTGTTGGGCCAGGAGTTGCTGATAGATCTGCATGTCGAACTTGCCGCCCGTCACAGGCGCCACATCGGCCTCAATGGCGTCGGCGAGTTCCTGGTTCGAGACCGTAAGCCCCATCTCCTTAGCGCGATATGCCATCGCCTTGCTTTCGATCATCTCGTTCACGATTGAGGGGACGTACATTGCCAGGATGGCTCGGGGAAGGTTATTTTGGCCGCGGCTGACCCGCTGGATGGCCCGCTGCACGTCGACGGCGGTGATTTTGTCTGAGCCGACCGCCGCGACGACGTTCTGTCCGGAAACGTTCGGACCACCCAAACCGCCCGGAATCAAGTACACCAGCATCGACGCAGCTACTAGAACCAGCAAAGCGCCTAGCAATAGCCGCACACTTCGCTCGCGGCTGCGGAACAAGTCAAACATAGGAAAAAGAGAGGAAACTCCTGCAGAGAACTTCTTGTGATCGTAGAGCCGGGTTCCCGGCCTTACCACCTCCCTGCAAGTATAACGAAAAGCGCAGGCATTGCCGGATTCGAGCACCGAGAAGCCGGCGCGACGGAAAGAACGAGTAAGGTAAAACGGTTACCCAGCGGCCACTACAGCTCGGACCGCGGGCTTCCTTTGCGCTTCCAGATCCTCGATGAAGACGTAGTAAGTGCCTGTGCCTGATCGAACGCGAATGGTCTGATCGTCAAATCCCGGACCGCCCAGGTGCACTTCCGCACCCTCTGGCAACTGGGTTAGCAACCCGAGCCTGGAGCGGTCGCCCTCTTCGGCGGCCAGGACTTGAATAGCTGGAACGTTGCGGCGGAGCGTATAGGTACTATCCGCTGAAACGCTGAATGTGTTCTGAATTACGTCTGTGTTCACAGCAAATAGCCTGATTGAAAAACTACCCGATCAACTGTATAGTACTGAACCTGCGGGCCACTTTCTAGTACCAGTATATGGTGAAAAACCCTATCCTGTAGATAGTACTGATGAAACAATTCTTAAATTCTGGTCCCGATACCCGAGGAATTTGCCGTGCGGTTTCGTCTTCTTCACGTCTTCCGGGCGACATAGGGTCGCGCGGTGGCGATACTCGGGGATTGTATTTTTGACAAAAGCGCCTGAGAATACGACTAGCAGGAGAATCCCGATGGACCGCAGTTCGGAGCGGGCGCACCATTTGCGCACCTGCCCGCGGTGCGGCTCGCCGGACCTGATCCGGTCGCACAGACGGAACCCGCTTGAGCGGGTCGCAGGTCTAGTGATCCTGCCTTGGCGCTGCCAGGACTGCTATCTTCGTTTCTTCCGGCCGCGATGGCTGCGGATGATCCCACCCGAAGACGAATTTCTTGAGTCGGGCCAGATCGGGCGCTGAAGGTCTGAGAGCGTACCGCCGGTCCGCGAAACTGTGGCCTCGGCGAAGAGCCGAACTGAGCGACAACAACCGCCTTCCATCTAGTGCTCCATGGCGGCTGCTTTTCCGTTCGAGGTTCGCGAGCGCACGATGCGCAGCACGATTTCTTCTACATCCTCGAGTGAAAGCCCGGTGGTATCGATAAGCTCTGCGTCGGGCGCTTGAACCAGCGGTGCCTCGGGGCGCATTCGATCGCGTTCATCGCGTTCGCGAAGTTCTCCGGCAACGGCGGCGAAGTCCGATTGCTCGCCGGCTTCCTGCAACTCGCGGGCCCGGCGCCGGGCGCGCTCGGCGGGATGAGCGTCAAGGAAGATCTTTACCTGCGCCTCCGGAAAAACGACCGACCCGATATCCCGGCCTTCCATAACAACACTGTTTTGCTGCGCCATGCTGCGTTGCACGGCCAGCAATGCGCGCCGGACGGCCGGAATCGCCGATACCTTTGAAGCGGCGTCAGAGACCTGCGGGTCGCGAATGGCCTCCGTGACGTCCTCACCATTAAGGAGCACTTGGCCTTCTTTCGTCAGCTCGAGCTGCGCTTCGCGCGCAAGCTGTTCGAGCCGGTGCATGTCGTCGAGCGCGACTGAGAGCCGGACGGCCCAAAGCGCCACCGCGCGGTACATGGCCCCGGTATTGATATAGAAGAAGCCGAGCCTGTCCGCCACGCGTCTGGCAAGGCTGCTTTTGCCCGCGCCAGCCGGACCGTCTATCGCGACAATCAAACGTTTTCCAGGCATTTGTTTAAAGCAAAGTTTACAGGCCACACAGGATGCTTCTAGTGCATCTGTTTCGTGAGGCACCCGTTTCGGCATACCGCTTCTGCCGATACGTACGCCGCTTACATGCCTTCGAGTGCTGTGTGCCCTGGCAGTCCTGATCACAGCCCCTTGGTTTACGGCCGGGATTCTCAATGTGTCGCGCTAGTGCGGCCGCGAGCTGACTCGCCGCCGCCTGCTCGAGCTCTCTCTCGATCGTTTCCTTAGACATTCGCGCCATTGCCTCATAGTACGATCTCAACTGCTGTTATGCGGCTTTCTTGTTGAAATCACCCCGGGCGTATTCCCTGGCCAGCGTCCTATCACAACGGTAACCGCCGGTGTAAACGACTGCAATCCATTTGCCCGGCTGCTTCTCAAGCTCGGGATACCAGGCCTTCACGCGTGGCTGCGCGCACAGAAAGATGACTCCCTGGGTACTGAGACAGATTCTCTCCGAGTATGGCATGCGCTCCCGCATCGAGCCGTTCTCGGTTTCCTTCCATTCAGCGTTGATCCAATCTTCCTGCTCCAGCTTGTGCAGGGCCGGATAGAGACATCCTTCCGTAACCCGCAGAACATCGGGGGATATCTGTCTGAGACAGATATGTATCGCCCAGCCATGTAACGGTTCGAGGGCCAGAATCTCAAGAAGCAGGAGATCGAGCCCCGCTTTCTCGATCGAAAAAAGAATTTCGTCGCGTGATAGTGCCGGAAGCCGAAAGTCGCTTTCCTGGTTGTGAACGCACGTGACAAGCAATTAATGCAAGCAATGGGCGCTCGGGGAAGCTATCCGGCGCCAAGAACGGCTGCGAATCACGAATCAAAAGAACAGGAGAAAATTTATGAACCAATTCAAGCATCACTCATTAACAGGGACCGGCATCAGATCGTTGGCCCTTGGCGTAACAGTCGCAACGGCTTTGTGCAGTTCCGCATGGGCGCAGAGCGAGGCGGCAAGCACAACCTACACCGTCGAGAAAGCGTTTACTTTCGAGACGATCGACAGTCCGCTCGACAAAACCTTCACGCAACTGCTCGGCATTAATAAAGACAACGTCATAGCCGGCTACCGCGGCAGCGGTGCCGCCGGCCACCCCAACAAGGGATTCAAGCTGACGTTGCCCAATTCATTCAGGCCGGAAAACTATCCGTTCTCGGTACAAACGCAGGTGATCGGGATTAACGATGCTGTCGATACCGACGGATTTTACATCGACAAGTATGGAACGACTCATGGGTTTATGCACATTGAGGATGGCGGCAATTTTTTGACCGTCGATTTTCCAGGCACCACCTTCAATCAGCTTCTATCGATGAATAATCTGCGCCAGGCCGCCGGCTACTACGCCGATGCGGCGGGTATCGATCATCCCTATGTGTACGACTTCTTTGGCGGAGTCTTCCAGGTGTTAACGATCCCGAAAGCGGCCGGTGGAGCACAGGCAACCAGCATCAATAACAATCAGTCGGTTGCAGGGTTCTATATCGACAAAAAGGGCGTGAACCATGGCTTTCTGTTAGCGGCGGGCAGGCTCACGGTCCTCGATTTTCCGGATTCGACATTTACTCAGGCCCTGGGTGTGAACGACAATGACGAAGTTGTGGGCGCCTACATGGACCAGACCGGACTTACGCATGGGTTTTTGTGGAACAAAGGCCACTTCCAGTCGATCGATGATCCTCATGGAGTTGGAACGACGACAATTAATGGCATCAACAATGCCGGCCGGATCGTCGGGTTCTACGTGGATTCGCAGGGCAACACCGACGGGCTTCTCGGTACCCCGATTAACTAAAAATGGCAACCGGACTCGGACCATGGGCTTAGCCCGGTTCCGATTGAAAACTGAGGCTGCGGCGAACATTCTTCGCTGCAGCCTCGGTTTGTTTTGGGAGCTGTTCAGCGCGGCTCACAAAAGGGCGTTGGATCCGAGATACTTCGCCGGCGCTCTATCGAACTGCTCTTTGCAGCCACTGCAACAGAAGTGGATGATCCGGCCTTCCCACTCTGAGGAATGCTTCGCCCGGCTTGCATCCACGGCCATACCGCATACCGGGTCGTTGGTTTCCGCGGCGAGGGGTGAAACAGTTTGCACATGAAGTTTTGTTCTGCGAACCTGAACGATCTCCGCCAATATGCTGAGAGCGATCTCTTCCGGCGCAATTGCGCCGATGTGCAGGCCAGCGGGAGAATGAACCCTGCTCAGCTGATTAGAACTGATCCCCTCGCCAAGGAGATATTCAAAGACCTTTCGCGCTTTGGCCCGGCTCGCCACGAACGCCACGTACGGGGCAGTTGTTTGAAGCGCTGCCGAGAGCGCTTCCTCGTCGTCCTCGCCTTGCGTGGAAATGACCAGGTAAGCCTTAGCAGCGAATTCATCTTCAGGCACTTGGATTGAAGTGCGAAGCATATCTGCATTCGGGAAATCGTCACGATTCGCGCCCTCGGCAATCACCGCAACGGCAAAATTCATGTTGCTGGCGAGCGCGGCCAAATAGCGGGCCACGGCCGATCGTCCGAAAATGATCAGTCGCGGCTTTGGCAAGACCGGTTCGATATAGACGTCCAACGTGCCTCCACTGTGGCAAGTCATCGTATAGTCCACGATTCGCGGTTCCGATTTCGGCTTGGGCGGCGGACTGATGCGTACGAATCGCGGTTCACCGTCCTCCAAAGATTTCAATGCCTCCTTGACCACTGCCGGCTGCGTGCATCCTCCACCGATCCATCCCCAAATTCGGCCGTCGGGGTAGATGATAGCCTTATCGCCTGGCTTCCCTGAAATCGAGCCGTCGAATCGCACGACCGTGGCAAGCGCAAATGACTTGCCTTCAGATCGAAGCTCAGCAGCTTTCGTCAGGAATTCGTCGAACATAGGTGTTTGTCCAGAGACGCGAGGCTCTCGAGCGAGTGCGCCGGAGCGAAGACGTCCAGATACGGCAGTGCAGCCGCCATCCCCGCAGTAAGCGGCCGGTATTCTTCCATGCCGAGAAGCGGATTGAGCCAAACC
>JAFAMM010000238.1 GCA_019233375.1 Acidobacteriaceae bacterium | reverse complement strand
GGATCCACGCGTCATTCAGCTCGGCGCGAAGCTGATCTGGTAGAACCGCCGCAAAACTGAATCAAAAAAGGGCCGCTGATTACAAATCGGCGGCCCGGTCTTCCAATCCGCTTTCTCCACTTCAAAAAAGTACTCGGTTGTTACGATAAATAAATGCGGTTGTGTCGTGCAGCCCTCGTTGTACTTGGGCTTTTTTGCTATTGTGTGCCGGCGTTTACCGCTAGCGTCCTGGTAATCCCGTTTCATAACAATTCGCAGTACCCGGATCTCGAGTGGGTGGGCGAAAGCATTTCGGAGACGCTGAAGAGCGAACTCGGCGCCCTGAACGAGATTGTGTTCGATAGAGACGCAGTCGCGAAAGGCTTCAGCCAGCTATCGCTCAAGCCTGGCGCTACGTTCACGAAAGCCACGCTGATTCGTCTGGGGCAAACGCTGGACGCCGACTACATCTGTTATGGAACTTACAACGCCACTCTCTCCCCGGACGACGCGCAACTGAAAAACAGCTCGGTGCAAGTCACTTCACGCTTCATTGATCTCCGCAAACTCCACGACGGACCGAGTGTCACTGAAGCAGGCAAGTTGTCCGATCTGTCGCGGCTCGAGCAGCACCTTGCATGGGAGGCGCTGAAGTATTTGCAGCCGGGACAGAATCTCTCCTTCGAGCAGTTCATGGCTCCTGGCAAACTGGTCCGGCTGGAAGCCGAGGAGAGCTACATTCGCGGTCTGCTATCAACCAATAAGGACCAACAGGAAAAGTGGTTTGCCCAGGCCGTAGTGCTCGACCGGCATTTCACAAACCCCGCCTTTGAACTGGGAAACCTGTACCTTTCGCAGAAAGATTACCGGCAGGCGCTCCGCTGGTTTGGCGAGATCCCCGCCGCCGATCGACGCTATCCCGAAGCGCGCTTCAAGATGGGTGTGGCCGCATTCGGAGCAGGCGATTACGAATCGGCGGCCAAGATCTTTCGCGAGGTATCCAAATCGTTCCCGATGAATGAAGTCTTCAATAATCTGGGCGCGGCCGAAAACGAACTAGGGTTGCCGGTTGCGATTGATGATTTCCGCCATGCGCTCGATGGTGATCCCAATAACACTACGTACCTGTTCAATCTGGGCCTGGCTCTCCTTCGAAACAATTCCTTCGATGAAGCGATCAAGCGATTGCAGGTTGTGGTTGATCGCCGCCCTCAGGACGCCGAAGCGCGCCAGCTTCTAAATCGCGCCAAAGCGCGCCAGACTTCCCTGCCCGGCGGCAAGCCCCTTGCGCCTGAGCGCCTCGCCACCAGTTTCGATGCCACCGCCTACCGGCAACTTAAGGCCATGCTTCAACCGCACGGAAACGGCTCTTGATGATCAGAAAATTCTGAGACGAGAGCTTCGAGGTATCGGTGGCGCTTAGAAAGTATTATCGGAGAGCCTTATGTTAGAGGCTTTCGGTCTCTCAGACCCTGGCTGCATTCGTGCAAAAAACGAAGACTACTTCATCAGTGATTGTGAAGCGGGCATCTTCATCCTGGCGGATGGCATGGGCGGCGCGAATGCGGGCGAGTATGCTTCACGGCTCAGCGCCGAGAAGATCTACAACTTCCTCCTGGATCCGTCTCGCCAAAACGGAGTCCGGACTCTCGAGCAGGCATTCCTGGAAACAAACGCCGTTGTTCGCGAAACCGCCAAAGGCGACCCCAAATTGGATGGCATGGGGACGACCCTGGTGGTCGCAAGGAAGGTAAACGGAACTCATTTTCAAATCGGCAGCGTAGGCGACAGCCGCGCCTACCTGCTCTCCGAGCGACGCCTTTCCCTCGTTACCAAGGATCAGACGTGGGTTGCGGAAGTCGGCGCGCAGCTCGGGCTTACCGACGAAGCAATTAAGAAACATCCGATGCGGCACATGCTGACCATGGCCGTAGGCACCACGGACGAGTTGCGAATCTCTTTCTGCGTCATAGAGCTGGGAAAGGGAGATCAACTTTTGCTTTGTTCAGACGGCCTGCATGGCGTGGTGCAGGAAGAAAATTTGATGGCCGCGCTTTCTTCGGAGAAAACTTTACCGGAGAAATGCCACTACCTTATCGACGCCGCGCGAGCAGCCGGTGGACCGGATAACGTTACCGTTATCCTGATCCAATCCGTGTAAGGAAGTGCGGCTCATGAGGCCGCATGAATCTCCCGACAAATCTTCTCGCCGTTGTCCTGAGCGCGCTACTGATTGCGCCACCCGTCCCCGGGCAACCGGGTCCCGCCGCGGACGCCCCCATAACCGCCGACCCGGTTCTTCAGCTTCGATTCGTCGCGACGGACGCGGGAGCATTGCGCGTGAACTCGCGGTCCGCACAGTCCCTCGCCATTGAAGTGACGGATGCAGGCGGGAATCCAGTCCCCGATGCTGCCGTCGTGTTCCGCCTGCCCGACAGCGGCGCTACGGGGGCCTTTCCGGACGGAAGCCACGCCATGGTGAAGTACACCGATGCAAGTGGGCGAGCCGAGGCGCCGGCGATTGCCTGGAGCGCAACGCCAGGCACCGTATCCATCCGGATTACGGCCGCAAAGGGAGCCGGGCATGCGGGCCTGCTGGTTGAAAAAGAGCTGACATCCGACGGGTTGCCGGTTTCCGAACGCAGAGCGCCGGTGGTCTCCCCGGCGAACGGCAAGACCCCTGGAGTTCTCAAGCCGGCAGCCCGCGCGGAAGAAGCCGGAGATGACGATACCGCGGCGCCGTCCGATACCGAAATGGACGCCCGTCAAATCGCCCGATCTGGAGCCGCAAGCCTAGATTCGCCCGCGCAGGGCACAGAACCGCCCTCGGTTTCCATCACAAGCGCTTCGCCCGCCGGAGGGCCTCATCTGCGGGCGAAGTGGATCATTCTGGCTGGCCTAGCGGCAGCTGCCGGTGTCGGCGCCATGATGGCGCTGCACGGGAGCGGCGGAAGCTCGGCGGCACCGCCTGCTCCCGGGCTCTCGATCGGCAGTCCTTCCATCAGCATCGGCCACCCGTAATCGTCATGATGAACGCGCTCAAACTTAGTCTCGCAGGACTTCTCTTTTGCGGGTTCTTTCTCGAAGCGGACGTCAATGCGCCGCAGCCTGGCTTTGTCCGTTATGAGGACGGGCATATCGGTAGCGTTCTTGGCGTGCCGGGGAATCTGGTTGTTCGCGGCGCGAACCTGGCGCCGGCGGAGGCTGCGAGTTTCTCGGATCTCGGCGCCCTGCTTCTCCAGAACGGCCGCATCGTTCTGCAAAGAAAGGACGGGACGTTCGCCGGTGCGTACGACTCGGCGGGAGCCGATCCTCTTCTAAGCATTACCGGCGATTTCTCAACCGCTCTGGCATGGCTGCCCTCGCAAGGCACTCTTCTGCATTGGACAGGCTCCAACTTTGTGTCCATCGAGCTAGGGAACGCGCTGCCTCAAGGAGTTGTGACTTCAGTTACGGCCGTCGCCCCAGATGAGGTTCACGTGCTCGTCATGCAAAGCGATCGCGCCGTTCTGAGATGTGCCGTCTCGCTTACCACTGGACTTATCGAGAGTTGCGATGTTCTGCCCGGCGTAACGGGGCCGGCGTTTGAGCACCGGGGGTATGTCGTGTTCGAGGACAGTAACGGTTTGCAAGTGCAGAACGGCGCGGGTATAACGTACACGTTCGCGCCTGCAGCGAGCGACTTGCGATTTCAGAGTATGTCTTCCGGGTGGCTGCATCTCTATTCGCCGAAGGACGGGCGGCATTGGGCCCTGCGCCTACAGCCCGGGAACGTGAGCCTCTCGCAATTACCAGCGACACTCGGAGGTGGAAAGTGAACAGGCTGCTATGCTGTCTCGTGCTCGCTGCGCTGCCCGTAGCGTCGCAAACCTTGAGCTTCAGCATTCAAGGCTCATCAACAACTCTCGGTACTACCTACTCGTTCCCCGACACGGCACAGAGTTCCTCTTCCAGCATTCAGGTAAATGTGAAGAATACCGGAACGGTGCCCGTCGGAATCATAGACGTCTATGCGACCGTCAATTCCTCTTTCTCGGCACAAAATCCAAATTTCACCGTGACGGGTTTTGATTTGAATTCAACACTGGCGCCGGGCGCTTCCGAACCATTCACGGTCAATTTCACTCCCACCACGGCAGGTGCGCTTACGGGCTACCTGCAGGTCGCCTATTTCGTCGAACAAGGCGGCTGCTCTTTTTCAAATTCGCAGTCTTCGGGATGCACGGCATCGATCCTGAACGCCACCACACTGCAGGGTAAGGGAACGGCGCCCGCAATCGTAGTCAGTTACTCGAATAACGGCACGAATACCGTGCTACAGCCGAATGCTACCGCGCCCTTGAACTTCGGTAATGTTTCGCTCAGCTCCACCGCGCCCATTACGTTTACAGTTTCTAATCAGAGTTCGAGCACAGTCAGCACGCCAGATGTCACGCTGCAGGTAGAGATTTATAACAGCAGCGCCTTTCAGCTCGATAAGAGCGCGCTGCCCGCAACATTAGGCGCGGGCGCATCCGCCAATTTCACCGTTACCTTCGCACCCGGACAGATCGGAGTCGATACCGCCACTCTCAATGTGGGTTCTTCCTCCTTTCCATTGCAGGGGGCCGGGGTTGCCGTGACTGATCTTGATGCACTGCAGATCAGTTATGTCGATCAAACCGGCGTAAGAACAGAGCCGCAAGCGGCAACGCCCATCGATTTCGGCCAGATTGTCGCCGGTACAAATGCAACCGCAACCCTGACATTTACGGTAACGAATCCGACCACGTCCTTCAGCGCTGTGACTCTTCCGTCTCTTACTGTGAGCGGAGCCGGCTTCTCGATGACCGGTGCGCCCACCTTGCCTGCGGCGATCCAACCCGGCGCTTCGATCACGTTCGAGGTTACGTTCGCGCCGGCGGCAACGGGTCCCTTCACCGGCTCACTCTCGATCGGCTCACGCGTGTTCGCGTTATCCGGTCAAACCACAACCCCGACCACTGCCAGCGTTTCGTTCGAGTTGAGCGCCACACCGCTGTTGAGCGGCCAGCAGGTGAACCTCACGATTCAGTCTGCTAGCGCGGCGCAGGTCGATGCCATCGGTGATCTTACGCTGCAGTTCAAGCCCTCATTGGCAAATGTCTCCGATGACCCGGCCATTGTGTTCCTGGCCACGAATACACGTGAGCTGCAGGTGACCTTGGCCGCCGGATCACAGAGCGCCACGTTCAACCATCAATCCGCTATCGCCTTTCAAACCGGGACGACGGCAGGCACCATAACATTCACTCTTACGTTTCCCGATGCGCCTCCGTACTCGCAGTCCTACACCATCTCGCCCGCGCAGATCTTTGTGACATCTGCGCAAGCCGTGACCGAAAGCCCCAATCTCGTGGTTACGCTCGATGGTTACGACAACACCTATAGCGCGGGAGAGCTTTCGTTCCTGTTCTATGACAAGAGCGGAAAGCAGATCAGCCCTAGCGCTCTACAGGTGGACGCGACGACGAATTTTCATAATTACTTCTTTACGAATAACCAGGCAGGCGGCGCATTCTCAATGCAGGCAAGTTTCCCGGTGACGGGCGATGCGAGCCAGGTCGGCTCGGTCACGGTGACCCTCGCCAACTCCGCGGGCCAGACGACGAAAAAGCTCACCTTCCAATAAACCGCTGCGCTGCGCTGCGCTACCGTTGGGGGATGACGGCGGTAGCGCTGACCATCGCGGGATCAGACCCTAGCGGCGGTGCCGGCATCCAGGCAGACCTCAAAACATTCGGCCAATTCGGCGTGTACGGTTCTGCCGTGATCACACTGCTCACCGTGCAGAATACCCAGCGGGTCTCACGCGTCGAGACCCTGGGGGCCGATCTCGTATCGCAGCAGATTGAGGCCGTCATCACAGACATCCCGCCGCATGCGGCCAAAACGGGCGCGCTCGGAAGCAGTGAGAATGTGGAGGCCATCGCCAGCATTGCCCGAAGCTTCCGTTTTCCGCTTGTGGTTGATCCCGTGATGATCAGCAAACACGGCGCCGCGCTCATGTCCGAAGACGCCCGCCGCGCCCTCAAGCACCTTCTGCTCCCGCTCGCTTTTCTGGTAACACCAAACATTCCCGAAGCTGAATGGCTTACCGGAATGGCGATTGAATCGGAGCACGACATGCAGATCGCCGGCGAACGGCTCCTCAACATGGGCTGCCAGGCGGCACTGGTTAAGGGCGGGCATCGCGAAGGAGATGCGGTGGACGTGCTGGCCATTCCCGGCGATGCGGTGTCGTTCTCCGGCAAGCGCATTCACACCACACGCACTCACGGCACGGGATGCACGTATTCAGCCGCCATTACTGCGCTCTTGGCGCTCGGGTTCGATATTCGCGAGTCGATCCGGCAAGCGAAGCAGTTTGTTCAGAAAGCAATAGAAACCGCTCCTGCGCTCGGCCAAGGGCACGGACCTGTCAATCACTTCGCCGCTATAGATTGAACCGCCCGGCGTCAGTAACCGCTTTGCCTCACTTAGTACTTCGGAACCGTCGGATCAACTTTGTCGCTCCATGCAAGAATGCCGCCGGTCATGTTGCGCACCCGCTTGAAACCGCTCTGCTTCAGCAGTTCGACCGCCTTCTGGCTGCGTGCGCCGCTGCGGCAGTGCATTACGATGTCCGCTTCCGGATTCAGTTCCGGCAGCCGCTTCGGCAAGTCTCCGAGCGGAATCAGCTGCGCCCCGGGAATACGCGCAATCTGATATTCATAAGGCTCGCGCACGTCGACGAGAACGAAATCATCACCGCGATCGAGTTTTTGTTTGACCTCGATAACATCCACAACGTCGCTCGCGGGGGAAGGTTGGGCGGCCACAGGACGTACTCCGCAGAATTCTTGATAGTCAATCAGTTTCGTAATGGTCGGCTGATCGCCGCATGCCGGACAGTTTCGATCGCGTCTGAGCTTTAGTTCGCGGAACCGCATGTTGAGCGCGTCGTAAAGCAGCAAACGCCCCTTCAGGGTTTGCCCGATCCCGAGGATTAGCTTCACGGTTTCGGTTGCCTGAATCAATCCGATTGCTCCCGGCAAAATGCCGAGAACGCCACCCTCGGCGCAGCTTGGAACGAGTCCTGGCGGCGGCGGCTCGGGATACAGGCAGCGGTAGCACGGACCATCTTCGTAGGCAAACACGGTCGCCTGGCCCTCGAAGCGGAAAATCGATCCATAGACATTCGGCTTCTTTAGCAGAACGCAGGCATCGTTGACCAGGTATCGGGTGGGAAAATTATCAGTCCCGTCCACGACAATGTCGAAGTCCTTCAATATGTCGAGCGCGTTTTCACTCGTCAGCCCTGTATCAAACTTTTCTACCTCTACGTTAGGGTTGATGTCGTGAATGCGGTCGGCTGCGGAGTCGAGCTTTTTGCGGCCAAGATCGCTGGTACCGTGGATCACCTGGCGCTGCAGATTCGAAGCGTCCACGACGTCGAAATCGACCAGACCCAGACGGCCCACCCCGGCTGCCGCGAGATAAAGGCCAAGCGGCGCACCCAGGCCCCCTGCACCGATCAGCGCGACCTTCGCCTGCTTCAACTTGAGTTGCCCGTCCATGCCGACTTCCGGCAGAATCAGGTGGCGGCTGTAGCGCGCGATCTCTTCATTGCTCAGCGCGGCAGCGGTGGTTTCGGCGACACCGGTTCCTCCTCCCGCGATGCTGGGCACGATCGAGATCGTCTCGCCACCTTGTAGCCGTGTCGCATCTTTATCGAGATGACGAATGTCCTCGTCGTTTACATATACGTTCACAAAGCTGCGCAGCTTACCCTGCTCGTTGAACAGGTTCTGCTTCATATTCGGGTAACGGGCAGTGAGCTGATTCAGGGCATCTGCGACGGTATCGCCGCTCACTTCCACCGAGTCATTTTGCCCGGCAAACTGCCGCAGCGCTGTAGGGATCAGAATTTTGGCCATATCAGTTCCTCTTGTTCCGCTTTCGTCTGATCGATGTCGGGAAGAAAGCTGTTCGCATGATCAAATTTCCCAGCCTGTACCGAAAGGATCACGAAGGAGTACCACGGGCATGAGTTCTTCAGGTCCGTTTCCGAGAAGTATGCGTCGCAATCGGGATGCGAGTGGAAGATGCCGATGAGATCGAGGCCACGTGCGCGCGCCGCCTTGTCCGCCTGCAAGAGATCTTCCGGGCGTACCTCGTATCGGGCGTTTTTCTCGCCTCCGTAGGCGTTTTCAAGAGCGACCGCGTCGGTTACCAGCTTGCGGTCGCCGTGCGCGTGTCCCAACATGGCGCCGCAACATTCGTTCGGATAACTTCGCTCCGCGTGCAGCACCATGGTCTGCCAGGGCTTCGCCTCTATCTCTATCATCAGGTGGGTTATTCGTTCCAGAATGGCTCGCTCAAATACTTCTGCCCGCCGTCGCACAAAATCGTCACGACCAGCCCTCTTTGCCCGTCTTCCGATAACTTTGCCGCAACCCGCGCGGCGGCCACGACGTTTGCCGCCGCTGAAATGCCAATCAGCAGGCCTTCTTCCCGCGCAAGCCGGCGGGCCATGGCATAGGCGTCTTCAGTCTCTACCCACAAATTGTCATCCGCGAGTGAAGGATCGTAGATGGCGGGCTTGATCGCGGTCGGCATGTGCTTGGCGCCCTCCAAACCGTGCAGCGGCAACGCGGGTTGTACAGAAATGCAGCGAACCTGAGAAAGATCCTGCCGCAAGCGGCGTGTGATGCCCATAAATGTTCCGCTCGTGCCCAGAATCGCGACGAAGTGGGTGACCGCGCCACCGGTCTGCTCGATGATCTCGCGGCCGGTCGTTTCAAAGTGCGCCTGCCAGTTGGCGGGATTGCTGTATTGGTCGGGGTAAAAATATTTCTGTGGGTCGCTCTCATACAGGGACCGGCACACGCGGATCGCGCCGTCGGACCCCTCACTCGCATTCGTCAGCACGAGTTCGGCGCCGAACGCCTTCAGAATCTGTTTCCGTTCCGGCGACGCATTCGCCGGTAAACAAAGCTTTACCGCCACGCCTCTCGCCGCGCAAATCATGGCATAAGCGATCCCGGTATTTCCGCTTGTCGAATCGAGCAATGTCTTGCCGGGAATAAGGCGGCCGCTTCGCTCCCCTTCGCGAATCATGTTCAAGGCCGGACGGTCTTTTACCGAGCCGCCGGGATTGAAGAATTCCGCTTTCGCAAATACTCGTACATCGCCGCTGGCCGCTGATGAAATCTCGAGCAGCGGCGTGTGGCCGATCCTCTCGATGAGGCTGGCATGACGAACCTCGTCGGCAACGGCAGGCATCCCTGTTTCTAGTGTATGTCCATAGTTTTTTAGGAGATGGCCGCTGATCATTCCTGCCCCGGAGCATTGAGGCCATTTACGCGGGGTTCCGCCCTCCATGCATGGAGGCGAGAACCCATACCGGCTCTTCATCCGGCGCGTAGGCAATCAGATCAAGCGCGAAAAACGCGGGACGCGGCAGTCGCTGCCATTCAGCACCGCCTACCGCTAGTGCTAGTACAGGTGATCTTCGGGGTGGGAGTGCCATCCCAGGTAAAGCGGTACCGCTTGTTCTTCCGAACGTTGGCAACCAAGCTAGGACGGAAGCAAGCAATGCACGTTCCTCCTGCATGCCGGACACTCGGGTAAACCACCCCTAATGAGCCCGCATCGAGCAGCTTTTGCGAGAGCGCTTGAGAAGCTACATAGCTGTCGGGAGCCAGCACGCGTTCAAAGTTCCGATTGTCGCGAACGTCATGGAAAGAGGCGCTAAAATCCGCGAGGTAGTCGTCGTACGTGAGGCTGTCATCGAAGCGCCCGATCTCGGCATATTCCACCGTTTTGTGGAACGCTACTTCTGCTTGTGCGGTCTCAATCGCGAAGGCTGAGTACCAGGCTCCGCGGTCTGGACCATTGAACCGGGAGCCGAGAGGGTGCGCATGCGTGAACGCGGCGTTGATGATGTGGCAATTCGGAATGCCGAACACTAGCTCATCCTTGCCGATTCCCGGCAGCAGCCCGTTTTCTCCCCACAATCGCTCGTTCGTGGCCTGATCCAGGTCAAACACGTCGTGCAAATGCTTCGCATCGGCAGCAATTCTTGCAAGAACGCTGCGGACATCGGAAGTATATTTCGAAGGAATTAACCGGTGGGTGTCATTTCGGCGAACCAGATTGACGGGCGGGAGCAAACGCGCCTTGCTCACACACCTCCACGGCGGGCATCCAGTAGACGCCGAACGATCTGCATAGCCGGCACTCCGCCCGACATCATGTAATCCAGCGGTGTTCTGCCCCCGAATATGCGGTTGCTATTCGGCAGCCGTACCCACTCATCTGCCAGTTTCTCGCCATAAAGAATATTCAGAGCCTTGAAAATGCCGATCAGATACGAGATTCGCGTCAGCATGTCCGCGTCGAGTAATCGCTCGGGCTGCTTTTTCCAGTTGTAGTAAGGTCCATTAGATACGCCGCCCAGAAGCGAGCGGGCGTCCTCATCTCGAATACTCCAACGGTCTACGATCTTGAAAAAAGCCTTGAGGGCTGAAGCACTCAGGCGCTGCCGCTCCGCCCGCGAGGTCAGGTCGATTAAAGGAGCAACACCATACCGGGTGGCTGGGTAGCCTGGCTGTGGCAAGCGCATACGGGTCTCCTAATCAGGAGTATATACAATCCTGCCGAGGAGTACCAGCGCCGAGATTCCGGCTACTTCACGACTTCAACGACATCGATGCTTTCGAGCATCCGAAGCGAGCGGGCCGGCTTCCGGTCGTGCGGCGCAATGACGCGGAACGGGCCCTCGGGCGGTCCGCCAACTTTGTCCGCTATCAGCAAATCACCTTCACTGAACGCCGGGTCCATTTCGGTGAGCGTGTATACGACGGCGTAGCCGTCATGCGCAGTGGCAAGAACGTACATTGAAAGCGCCTTTCCCTTTAAATCAGCGCCGAACGGCACGCCGGCCTTTGCCAGAACGTCCCGCATGTAAACGCCCTCGTAGGTGACTTCCTTGCCGTGCTGGTTGGCGGTGACGCTATGGCGCGGCATGGCCACGAGATCGGCGGCGGTCATGATTACTGTACGGTGGCCTTCCACTCTGACCACAAATGACGGGGTTTGGGCTCGTGCCGGACACGCTGTAATCGCTAGAGCGAACAGGCAGAAAATGCGTCGCAGCATCTAGTCAGGCCGGCAGGTAATTCCGTAAGGGCGTGAAAAAGGCTTTAACGAACTCAACAGCCGTGCGCTCTGCGGCTTGCGTGTTGCCATCCTCCACTCCGACTACCACCCGCACGAGCGCCGTGTCGCTGCGGTTGTAGCGAATGGAATCGGCGACCGTATAGAACTTCGCCGCGTATTCGCTGGCGATCACGCGGCTCCTGTCCTGATACCAATAGAGGACCACGCTTTGGTTCTGGCCGCGGGAGACGATGTACTGGTTCACCTCGATGGGCCGGGCAAGTCCTGGAATTGAAATCGTTACTGTTCCTGACTTCGATGGAGTCCAACCGCTGCCCGGGAGGCAGTTTTTGGGCGAGTGCGGCGTTTTGCCGGTTCGTTGCGTCTCGAAATAAGCCACGAATAAGGTAGCAATCTGTCCGCTTTCGCTGGTATAAACGCGTGAAAGGATATCATCTGCCTTCAGCACTTCCAGCGTTTCTTTGTCAAGTTGCAGCTCTTCGCTCAGATGCCAATTCGGATTGTTCAGCGCAAATAAAGCCAGGGGGTGATGTGGCGTTACTGTTTCGGCGCGAGAAAACCCGTAAAAGACAGCTGCCTGCGCCAGCAGCACCATGGTCAGAATGCGCGCGCTCCGAGATAGTAGAAACTTGTCCATACACTCAGGCCCTCTTGACCCTGTTTGCAATGAATTTCACCACAGAGTGAGAGCAAATCAACGCGATAAGCGCGATAACGAAAACGATAAATCCCTCGGTTTCATGATAGAGACCCTGGGCGAGGTTGATATTTACTTCCGACAGGATCCCCGTGAGGGCGACCCGAATTCCATTCGCAGCAATAGCGATCGGGATGGTCAAGGCAAATAGAACCCAGCGTACCCAGACGCGCTTGTCGGCGAAGTATGCATAAACGAGTGAAAGGAAGGCGAGCGAAAGCAGCGAACGAATCCCGCTACAGGCTTCCGCGATATCCAGCGTCTGACTGGGTAGCGTGAGGGTGTTACCGGCCCTTAGAACGGGAATCCCGGCCGCGCTGATCAGCTGCTCTCCCAGCTGGCTTGCGAGCATTTGCAGCTTCAATGTCAAGGCTGCGTAGATGATCGTGGGAATCGGGATCATGAACAGGAGCAGCAGGAGAGGAAACAGAAGAATCTTCACCCGCTGGGTGCCGCCGAGATACAGCAAAACACCGAACAGCGCAATGACGAAGGCTAAGCGGGCCGTAAACAGTTCTGCTCCAAGTGTGGCCGCAAGCGCCTCGATGGCCGCAAATATCACCAGGAACAGCCCCCAACCGTTCGATTTGCGCGGAGTGGCAAGCAGTAAATCACGGCGCTGCCAAGCAATATAGCCCGCGACAATGGGAACAAAAAAGCCATGACCCATGTTCTCGTCGGTGGCCCATTGCGTCCCCATCCGATACAGAATCGGGGCGTAGCAGAGAACCAGTAGAGCCGCAAACCACGCGATGGATTGCCAGGAGATTCTTGAGGCTGGTGCCGCGACCGGCAATGGAGGAGTTTGAGGAGCTACTGGCACACTGACCATTCGGTTAGGTTGGTCTCCTTTAGTAAATCACAATGAGTTTGGGCGCACTACCAGCATAGAGATACTATTTCCTAGAAAAGTGGCTGGGCTTAGTAAGAGATCTCAGCAGAGTTTCACAAAGTCAGAAAAACTCTAGCGGCCGCGACTGCCCCCGCGAGGGCGGTTGGCCCCCCCAGCTCGGCCGCTCCCGTTGCGAGGACCCCTGTTTGAGCGTCCGCCGTCAAAACCGCGCTGTTCCGCATCCCGGCTCCGCTGGAAAACCCTAGCCGGGGCAGGTGGCGCGGGCGGGGTAGGCATATCAGCGGGAATAACCACCACTGCGCGGCCAGCACCTGCGCCTACACTCTCGCTTCGAAGCTCTTTTTCCTCCCTTAGCGCGAGATGGATAACCCGTCGTTCGCGGCTGCTCATCGGGTTGAAGTGAAAAGGCACGCGAGTGCGCTTCACCCTCTCGGCGGCAGCAAGGGCGCTCATCCGCAGCTCCTCTACTCGCAGCAACCGATAGTCGTTTGCGTCGAAGGAAATCAGGGAGTGGTCTTCGGCCGGAAGCCGCAACGCCTCCATGGTGAGGTGTTCGAGCGCGAGCAACAGTTCGGCGCGATTCTCGAGCAGCAGGTCAACATCGGCGCCGGAGAAAACCACTGTCACATCCGGATTTTCTACCTCGGGATGAGGGTTCTCAATAGCTTGCAGCGTGTAGGAAAGGTTAAAGGCCGCGCGCTTCAAAACCGGCGCCAGGAACTGCTCCAGTCTAGGCTCCAGCGAATCAACAGTGTATTTCATGCAGATTACTTTTTCACGGTTCTCTTAACCGGCGCCTTGGCAGGCGGTTTCGGCGGCGGCGCGGGCGCGGGCATGAACCTGTTGATGATCAATTGCTGTGCGATTCCCACCAGATTTCCGGTTAACCAATATAGTACAAGCCCGGCCGAGGCGTAGTAGAACATAAAGCCGAACAGCAGCGGCATGAACATCATCATCTTCTGCTGATTCGGGTCCACTCCGGCCGCGGGGGTCAAACGCTGAGAGAAGAACTGCGTGGCGATCAAGATGATCGGCAGCAGATGGATCGGCAAGGCTTCGGGAGAGGACAGGTCAGGCACCCATAGCCACGGGGCGTGTCGCAACTCGATGGCAATGTTCAGCACGCGATAGAAGGCGTAAAAGAACGGCAACTGAATGATCATCGGCAAACAGCCGCCCACCGGATTCACGCCTTCTCGCTTGTAAAGCTCCATCACCTCCTGGTTCTGCTCCGCCTTCTTCGGGTCGCGCATGGAGATGTTCTTGTATTTGGCGTTGATGGCCTGGATCTGCGGCTGCAGCTTTTGCATCTTGCGCGCAGATTTCAAACTGGTGAGGCGAAGCGGAAAGAGCGCCAGGTTAATCAGAAGCGTAACGACGATAATCGCCCAGCCATAATTACCCGTCCAGTGATCTTTGGTCCAGTTCAGCCACAAAAACAGCGGCTTGGCGATTACTCCGAAGAAGCCCCAATCGATGATCTGAGCCAGCTTGGGATTGACCTTCTTGAGGATCTGAATGTCTTTAGGACCGACAAACAGCGAAAAATCGTTCTGTGCACCGGTCGCGAGGCCCACACCCACAAACGGCGCCGGCTTATCTGCATTCGGGAGTTTCACTTCGTCCGAATAAGTGCCCACCTCGAGCGACGACGAATCGACCGGCAACGCGACCGCCGCAAAGAAATTGTCTTCCAGTCCTGCGAAGGCATAATTGCCCGTATCGGTGACTGGTCCGTTCTTAGCGTCTTTCGTCGTCTTGGTGATCAGCTTATTTGCTGTCGTATCGAACCGCACCGTGTGCTGCAGCGCCGAGGCGTTTCGTACGGCTTCATCACCGAAACCACCGCGCCATGTAACCATGCTTGGAACCGGGGTGTTGTTCTCGAGAACTTGCGTTTTGATCGTAGAAAGGTAACTGTCGCGCTGGAAAACGAACGATTTGCGGATGCTCGTGCCGCTGTTTGCGTACTCGTAAGTGATGCTCAGCCCGCCATCTGTCACCGTCGGCCGGTAGAGTACCGTGTTCGGGTCAAACGAAAGCTGCCGGCCCGTAACCTGCAGGGAGAACGGCTGCGGCACGCCGGTAGCCGACAGATTGATCAGCTGCAGCGGTTTGCCGGCATCATTCTTGTAGCGCTTCAGAACCCAGCTCGTGATCACGCCGCCGCGGTTGGAGAGGACAATGTGATAGAGATCTGTGTCAACCTCGCTGCTGACCAGAGAAACTGCTTCGATTTGACCCGAAGCAACCGGTGATTCCGCCGGCAACGCCGCCGTCTGCGCAGCGGGTTTTTCTGCCAGGACTGCGGCATGCTGGTCGTTGACCGGCCGAACAGGCTTGGGTCCGGGCGCAGGCTTGAAAATGTACTGCGAAACGAGCAGCACGAGCATCATGAGCGCTAGCGCCAAAGGCAGCCGCTTTTCTAGTGAAGGGGGTGCGGCGCCTGGCAGATTAGACCCGGGGGAGTTAGACATAAAACCTCAGTTGCATCACCGGACGGGATCGTAACCGCCCTCATGAAACGGATGGCACCGGCCAAGCCGCTTGATACCCATCCATGCACCCCGCCAGGCACCGTGGCGCACAACGGCTTCGAGCATGTACTCGGAACAGGTCGGATAGTAGCGGCAGGCAGACGGCAGCAAGGGAGAGAGGAGAAGCTTATATCCCCGAAGAACGATGATCAGGACTCTTTGCATCGCGCGAAAATCCGGCCGACTTCACGGCGGAGATCCTCAAAGGGCGCAGCCAGCACAGTCCGCCGGGGATTAAAAACAATGGCCCAATTTGCTGGCGCGGTTTCGAGCTGTGTGCGGACAGCCTCACGCAAGCGGCGCCTGATCCGGTTTCGTTGAACCGCTTTTCCTAACGCGCGCGGCGTGGTGAATCCGAAACGCGCGGGCGCCGGAGCCGATGGGCAGCACAGGCAAAACGCGGCGAAATAGCGGCTCGTCATGCGAACACCGGATTGATAGATCTCGCGGAACTCAGAGGACCGGAGAATCCGCTGTGGTTTGGGAAGCGGCAGCGGAGCAACTCGCCCGGAAATGAATTAGTTGCTTTCGCGTACAGCCTTCTCGTCACTGACGGTCAATTTGTGGCGGCCTTTGGCGCGCCGGCGCGAGAGCACAGCCCGGCCGTCGGCGGTCTTCATACGAACCCGGAACCCGTGGGTCTTCGCCCGCTTGCGATTGTTCGGCTGAAACGTACGTTTTGGCATTGCTTATCCTTCGTAACTTTTCGTAGGGAAGCGGAAACTGGTGTGTTTTGTAACAGGGCCGCTCGAAAATTGAGCGAAGGCGCACTACTGCCCGTCCACTGAACCCAAGACATCAGTATACGGTGCGACGGGCAAGAGTGTCAAAGGGGGTGCGCTGCGGCAATGAAGGCGCGAGCGAGTTCGTGTTTACCCGCCGGCCAACAGTCGTTTCCGCTGCTCGGGTGGGAAATGCTCAATGGCATACCGCAGGGTTGTCCTTGGCATCGCGGTGTATTGCGATTTGATAAAGCCCAGCAGATCGGGTCGCGAAACCTTGCCGGTTTCTCGAAGCACCCACCCGACCGCCTTATGCATCAGGTCGTGTTTATCCGCTAATAGCAGTTCGGCCAGCCGAAACGCATCGGCTGTGTCGCCTCGCTTCACAAAGGTGAGGCACGATACAATTGCGATCCGGCGCTCCCACAGGCTCGGCGATCGTGCCATCTCGTAAAGCACATCCCGCGGCCGCGAGAGCAGGTGCTCTCCGACGATGTACGGCGCCGAAGTGTCTACCAGATCCCAGTTGTTGATTCGCGCCGTATGCCGAAGGTAGAAGTCATAGATCTCCCGCTGCTCTTCGCCCGAGCCCTGCTCGTACCGGGAGACAAGGATCTCGAGCGCTACAAAGCGGTGTTCATGGAGTGGTGAAGCGAGCAGGCGCTTGATATCGCTCAAAGGTAACGAGCGGAAACGGAGCGCGACCTTACGCATCGCCGGAACCCGGATACCGAGAAAGCGATCGCCTTCGCCGTACTGGCCTTTGCCGGTTTTGAAGAACCAGGCGTGGGAAGCAGCGCGCGCGGGGTCGGCCAAACTCGTAAGCGCCTCTTCCAAGGCCCGCCTGGAGAGGGTGCGCTTCGCCGCCGGTCGAGACCGGGCCACAACTCGCTAGTGCCCTTGGGGCGCTCCCGGGGCAGCGGGGGCTGCTGGCTGGCCCTGAACATCGAGCAGTTCGATGTCAAAAATGAGGGTGGCATTGCCCGGTATGCCCGGACGGCCCTGCTCGCCATAAGCGATGGCCGATGGGCACACCAACTGCGCCTTGCCGCCAACCTTCATCTTCTGCAGTCCCTCCGTCCAGCAGGGAATCACATTCCCCAGCGGGAACTCCGCCGGCTGATTCCGCTTATACGAGCTATCGAATTCAGTGCCGTCCACCAGCGTGCCGCGGTAGTTCACTTTCACCGTGTCACTGGCTTTCGGTGAAGCACCGGCACCGGGTGAGATCTCGCGATAGATCAGCCCCGAGGGGGTCTTTACGGCTCCGGGCGCCGCGGCGGCCTTCGCCAGGTACTCCGTTGACACTTCCTTCTCATGGGCGGCCACCTGAGCGGCTCGCTGCTGGGCCAGACCTGAAATCTTCGGGCCCCAAACCGTCAGTTCTTCGGCGGGCTTACCCGCGGAGCCGTCGGAAATTCCTCGCTGAACCAGCGTCAATTCCTGAGGGGACAGGTTGAATTGCGAGAGAGAACGCGAAATCGACAGACCCAACGCGTACAGAATCTTGTCCTGATCGGTCGCCAGCGCGGGTGGCGCCTCTGCCTTGGGTGTGGTCGTGACAGACTTCGTGGCAGCCGGCTTAGCGGCCGCAGGCTTCGCCGGCGACGGTTTCGAAGCCGGGGCGCTGGATTGCGCGGCCAAAACAACTGGTACAAACAACAGCAAAAAACGCATCTTGTTCAGGCTAGCATTTACTGGCCGCTTGCCGGCAAATCCGGAACACCGGGCGCGCCGTTCAGGCCCGTGTTTTCTAAAATTGATGCATGTCGGCCAGTGCTGTCGCTGAGAATGCGCTTACCAAGTACGAACCCGTGATCGGGCTCGAGGTTCACGTCCAGCTCGGCACCCGGA
>JAFAMM010000234.1 GCA_019233375.1 Acidobacteriaceae bacterium | reverse complement strand
CATCGATTCACGCACGCCCGGATATGATCAGCTCGGAACGGTGTGGCTGCCGCTGCTGCATGTGATCTGCCTGCCGTGGGTAGGAAACGACCGGCTGTGGAGCACCGGGCTGGCGGGCACGATCCCTGTTGCGATGTGTTTCGTCGTCGCGGGTCTGTTCTTTTTCTTGGCAGCACAAGAGGCTTATCGCCGGAGGGCGGCGGCAGCAGTTGTCGTCAGCTGTTTCGCGTTGAACCCGAACCTGCTCTACTTGGCGTCGATTCCGATGACGGAGGTCGTCTTTGTGGCTGCCCTCGCCGTCCTGTTATTTGCCCTGCTTCGTTTTCGCAAAACACATGGCGTAGGTTGGATCGCTGCCGGAATATGCGCGTCATGGCTGATGACTCTGACCCGGTACGATGGATGGTTCCTCATCCCATTCGCCGGTCTGTGGTTCGGCCTTAACGCACGCCGGGCGGCGCTGCGGACGTTTGCCGCATTCAGCGCGCTTGCCGCACTCGCGCCCGCGTATTGGCTCGGGCACAACTGGTGGGAAACGGGAAATGCGCTCGATTTCTACAACGGTCCTTATTCCGCGGCGGCGATTCAGGGCGCTAGCACGTACCCCGGTTACCAAGATTGGAAAACGGCTTTCGAATACTACTCGATCGCATGCCGCCTGTGTGCGGGGCCGGCGCTGGCCGTGCTCGGCGGGCTAGGGTTCCTGTGCGCTGTTGCGAAACGATCCGTAGCGCCGGTCCTTTTCCTGCTACTCACGCCGGCATTTTACGTCTGGAGCATTCATTCCTCGAAGACGCCGGTAAGGGTGCCGCAATTCTGGGATGCCTATTACAACACGCGCTACGGCATCGCGATGGTTCCGCTGGCGGCGTTCGCGGCCGGCGCGATCATGCAGGCACTGCCGCGGCACATGGCGCGCTTGTGGATTCTGCTGCCGCTGATCGCCATTGTCCCCTGGATCATCTATCCATCCCCGGAAAACTGGATCTGCTGGAAAGAGTCGCAGGTCAACTCCGTTTCGCGCCGCTTGTGGACTGATGCCGGGGCGCGATTTCTGGAGTCCGCGTACGGCAACGGAGAAGGAATTTTAGCGTCCTCTGGCGACGTGACAGGCATTTTTTGCCGCGCGCGCGTCCACCTTTCGGAAACGTTGAATATCGGCAATGGTCCGGCGTGGTTCGCGGCGACGCTACGGCCAGATCTGTTCCACCCCAATCTTTGGGCGGTTGCGCAAGGCGGCGACCGGCTGGACAAAGCTCTGCGGCATGCTCCCACGGGGGTGTATGGTTTGGTGCAGGAGATACAGTCCAAGAGCGATCCGCCTCTGAGGTTTTCCAGGTTAACGACACCGTGATAGAGATCCCGTTCACGAAACTCCACGGCGCAGAGAACGATTTTCTACTTACCTGGGCGCACGAAGCACCGGCGCGAGAACTGCCGGAAATCGCACGCGAGATCTGCGCGCGCACAACAGGTATAGGGGCGGACGGCTGGATGCTGGTCTCGGGCGATGACGGAGGGCTGCGGACGAGGCTTTTCAACTCCGATGGCAGCGAGCCGGAGATGTCAGGAAACGGCACCCGCTGCGCAGCCGCGTTCGGACTGATCGAAGGCGTTGTCACTGGTCCAGACATTCGTGTGATGACGGCAGCAGGGCTCAAGAGGCTGAGGCTGATCTCGCGAGAAGGTGTCCATTTTGTGTTCGAGATGGACATGGGACTGCCGCGGCTCGAAGAGCTGCATGCGACGCTCTCGCTAGCGGGAAGGGAGTTCGATTCAACGATTTTGAACGTTGGTAATCCACAGTGCGCGATTTTTGTCGATGAGTTCCCTGTGGATTGGCTGAGAGCGGCTCAAGCGGCGGAGGGCGACACCCGTTTCCCGGCCCGCACGAACGTTTCGTTTGTCCGAGTTCTGGACCGCCATACGGTGGAGGCGATGTTCTTTGAGCGCGGCGCCGGAGAGACGCGGAGTTCGGGCACTGGGTCGACCGGTGCTGGCGCCGCTGCTATTCTCAGGAAAGTAGCGGAAAATCCGGTTCAGGTCCGCACTCCCGCAGGAACGTTGAGTCTGCGATGGGACGATTCGTTATACCTTACAGGACCGGCGCAATTGATTGGTCACGGGAGATTTATTTTTGAGCTCTGAAACCCTTGTACATCCGGCCGAGCAGACGGCCACGGTAGAGAGGCTCCGCGAGCGTATTCTGGCGAGGACGGCACGGGTTGGCGTGGTCGGTCTCGGATATGTGGGACTCCCGCTTGCGGTGGAGTTCGCGCAAGCCGGCTTCGAAGTGATCGGCATAGATGTTCAGCACTCGAAGGTGGATCAGTTCAATGCCGGCCATTCGTATATCAAGGACGTCAAGGACGATGCCTTTACGCCGCTCGTCAAAAGCGGCAAGCTGCGCGCGACAACGGATTTTTCGGTGATCGCGACGCTCGATACGGTCGATATCTGCGTCCCGACCCCGCTGCGGAAGACCAAAGATCCGGATATGAGCTATGTTGTGTCTGCAACGGATGCGATTGCTGCTCACATTCATCCCGGACTGTTGGTGATGCTGGAATCAACCACGTATCCCGGGACGACGGATGAGCTGGTTTTGCCGAAGCTCGAGACGAGCGGACTTAAGGTGGGCGAGGACTTCTTCCTGTGCTTTTCTCCCGAGCGTGTGGACCCCGGTAATCCGAAATTCCAGACCGCGAACATACCGAAGGTAGTAGGCGGTATCACGGCACGCTGTACTGAAATAGGCGCGCTCTTCTACAACCAGGCGCTCGAGACCGTAGTGCCGGTCAGTTCGACGAAAGTAGCGGAGATGGTGAAGCTGCTCGAGAATACGTTTCGCATGATCAATATTGGTCTCGCGAACGAGATCGCGCTGCTTTGCGACCGCATGGATATCGATGTTTGGGAAGTGATCGATGCGGCGGCGACCAAGCCGTTCGGCTTTATGCCGTTTTATCCGGGTCCGGGGCTTGGCGGGCACTGCATCCCGATTGATCCGTTTTATCTTTCGTGGAAGAGCAAAGAAGCGGGGATTGAAGCACGGTTTATCGATCTCGCGGGGTATATCAACGGGCGGATGCCCGAGTTCGTTGTCGAAAAAGTGCAGAACGCTCTGAACAATGCGTCGAAACCGGTGCGCGGCTCACGCATTCACATTTTGGGAGCAGCGTACAAGCGCGACATCGATGATGTTCGTGAGTCGCCGGCGCTCGACATTATCATGCTGCTGAAACGGCTGGGCGCGTCAATTACCTACTCGGATCCGTACGTGAGGAAGATTCGGATCGAATCGCTGCACATGGAAAGCCAGGAACTGCTGCCTGCCGTAGATGCAGCAGACTGCGTCGTCATTGTTACCGACCATAGCGGGGTGGATTATAAGTCGGTAGTTGAGCGCAGCCGGATGATCGTAGACACGCGGAATGCGTTGAAGGGCTTTCAGTCAGAGAAGATCGTTCGGCTGTAGTTCTCGCCGCGCCTGGGCAGGCGTACGATATGAGCTGCGATCGTCGTGGTATGAACCGCAGGCATTTCTTACAGTCTCTTGGTGCCGGCGTGATCGCGCCAACGCCCCGTTTTACCGCGGCGCACCCGGAGGCAACGCCGGCCGACTACACGCTTAGAATTCAACCCGTGACCCTAGAGCTTACGCCGAAGGTTCACTTTAAAACGACCGGGTATAACGGCACAGCGCCAGGACCGATTCTAAAAGTCCCGGAAGGCAAGACCGTTTCGATTGACGTATTCAACGAAACGGACGCCACGGACATCGTGCACTGGCACGGACTCGAGATTCCGTCCAACGTGGACGGCTCGGTTGAGGAGGGCACGCCGCCGGTGCGGGCGCATGGCTCGGCCCGATACACGTTTGTCGCAAAACCGAGCGGCACTCGCTGGTACCACTCGCACATGCCCGCGGGGCGCAATCTCAATCGAGCGACGTACACCGGTCAATTCGGGTTTTTCTATATACAGCCGAAGAACGAGCCGGGTGATTATGATGCGGAATTCTTTCTGGCCTTCAAAGAATGGGATCCGTTCTGGACCACGATGGTGGGTACGGGAGATTCGCTCGATGTGGGGTACAAGCGCTTTTCCGTCAATGACCGGTCACTCGGGTTCGGCGAACCGATACGCGTGAAGCGAGGGCAGCGGATCATGCTCCGCATGTTGAACGCAAGCGCCACACTCTTCCGCCGCATCGGCTTTGCGGGCCATAGGTTCCGGGTGGTTGCGCTCGATGGCAATGCGGTGGCGTCGCCGCAAGAAGTGGACCTGCTTGAACTCGGTCCCGCCGAACGAGTCGATGCACAGGTCACGATGGATGCTCCCGGCATCTGGATCCTGGGCGCGGTAGACAACCATGACCGCGAAGCCGGGATGGGAATCGTTGTCGAGTACGCCGGACAGACAGGATCCCCGGTATGGCGAGCGCCAAGCCGGAAAGCCTGGAGTTATCCGGTTTTCGGGACCAATGGACAGGAGCAGACCGCTGATTTAACGCCCATTCCTCTGGTGTTTCGTAAACGATTCATCAGCTCGCACTGGCAGGACAAATGGACAGTAAACGGAAAGGAATTCCCTCACACGGATCCTATTGAGGTGAGCACCGGCCGGCGTTACAGACTCATTTTCGATAACCAGAGCGATGAAGCACACCCGATACACCTGCATCGCCACACGTTCGAGCTGCTGAACGTCGGGGGACAGCCGACCCGGGGTGTGAGAAAAGACGTTGTGACAGTTGCCGCCAAGTCGCAAGTGGAGGTGGAACTGCTAGCCGATAATCCGGGACCGACACTCTTCCATTGCCACAATCAGATGCATATGGACTTCGGATTCATGGCGCTGTTTCAATACGCGCAGAATCCCGGTAGTTAGCGGCGTGATCTTTGCTGAAGCGCCCAAGTTGCCCGGCCCACGAAAAACCCGAACGCCGCCGCCATCAAAAGACGCGGTTTATTCGGTTTTGGTAACGTGGCGTGGACGGCGCCGGGCGGGGTGGCGAGTGAGTTCTGCACAGGTGGAGAGATTCCAAGCACAACGGGCGCAGCCATCACGTGCGCAGCCGTCACGTGCGCGGGCGGTGCGGATGCCGGGACTTGTGCGCCGTAGCCGGCTCCGGCAGCGGCGCCCATGGCCTTCTGCGCCGTAGCGGGAACAAGCGTATCTGCGGATTCCTCCTTAGGAGTCGCTTTTTGTGTGGGCGCCGTGCGCCCGTGATGGGCGTCAGCATAGATTCGGGTGAATTCGGCGCCAAAAAAGAAGATCTGTGCAGAGTAATAGATCCACACGACGACGGCAACCAGTGATCCGGCAGCGCCGTAGGTCGATCCGACGCTCGCTTTTCCGAGATAAAGGCCCAGAAGGAACTTTCCGATCGTAAACAGAAGCGCCGTTCCTATCGCGCCCACTATAACGTCCCGCCAGTGGACATGAACTGACGGCACATATTTGAACATGAGGGCAAAGAGCACAGTGATGACGACAAAGGACAGGACGAAATTGAGTAACTCAAGCACAGCTGGAGGAAAAGTCACGAGTTGACCGAAGGCGTGGCCAACGTAGGCAAGACCTGTGCTGAGCAACAAGGAAACGAGAAGCAGGAAACCGACCGAGAGAATCATGCCGAACGAGAACAAACGCTGTTTGATCAGGCCCATGAAGCCCGCTTTGCTTTGCTCGGGGACATCCCACATGATATTGAGTGCGTCCTGCAGCTCAGCAAAAACGCCTGAAGCGCCAAACAGCAGGGTGATGAATGCTACGACGCTCGAGAAGATCCCCGAGCCCGGCTTTTGGGCGTTCTTGAGTAGCGAGTCGACGGTATCGGCGCCACGATCCCCGATGACCTGTCGCGCTTCGTTGACGAGCGCGCCATGAGCGCTCTCATGCCCGAACACCAGGGCGATGATACCGGTGATGAGCACAAGTAGAGGAGCGAATGAAAGGATGCTGTAGAAGGCTACGGAAGCGCCCAGCCTCGGAGCGTGATGATCGCTCCAGCGCGAGTAGGTCTGTTTGGCGTATGTGATCGCGTTTTTGGTAGACACACGTGTTAATACTTAGACACCCGATGTCTGAGGCGGCACACCTGGGAGATGTACAGTTCCGCTGCGGCGGCGGTCTTAATTACTGCCAGACGCCGATCAAGCGCCGAAGGAGAACCAACTGCCCGAGATGATACGCATTATGATCGGCGGCCAGCATCGCTTCACGGAGAACCGTCTGGCCGTCGCCATGGGGAATCCGGGCATAAAGGTCGGTGGCAGGGTCTTGAATGAGTTTGATAAAGAGATCTCGATCGCGCAAAAATCCCGCAACACTTTTGTCCCATGCTTCTTCGTCCGGAGGGATGTGACTGGCAGGCCAGTAGCCGGACGGGAATTCGGGCGAGACGTGCTTCGGGTTGCGTGAAAACTCGAGGATGTCCCATTGAGCGATGCGCATGTGCTCCAACTCATCCCACGCCGAGTGCGGAGCGCTTTGGAGCTGCTGGCCGCGGGCTTCCACCGGTAAATTCTTGATAACCGATTCGAAGTCGGCGTGCGCATGGCCGCCTTTCAGAAGCTCAATGAGATGTTCGCGAAGCAGTTTGTCCTGGTTCATGGATGCCTGTTGTTCCTGGCGCGATCGGGAAGATTTAAGCGCCTTTTCGATTTTGCCTTCCTGATAATTTTCGCCGATCGGGAGAAGAGCACTAACGGGAGCGCTGCAACGATCGAGGCCTGACGGCGCTTCCGTGCTCGCGGGCTACTTCAGACCGCTGATTTCCGCTTCTTCCGGCGTCCCGGAGTCGAGGCCCATCTGGGAAAGGCGGTAGCGTAGCGCGTTGCGGGTCATGCCAAGCAAACGCGCTGCCTGACTTTTGTTGCCATTCGCGCGGCGTAGCGCTTCGCGAATCATCATTTGCTCCCAGTGCTCGAGCGTCTCTCCTTCGGGCAATAACGGCGTTTGCCCGGCGGAGATGGCTGGCGTAGAGCGCGGCGCCTCGATGCGGATATCCGCTGCTTCGAGCATCTCGCCGGAAGCCAGCACGAGGCTGCGCTCGATAGTGTTCTCGAGTTCGCGCACGTTGCCCGGCCAGCGGTGCGTCAGTAGACGATCCATTGCCGCGGGACTGATCTCTTTCGCTACCGATCCCAACTCGGCTGACAGTTTTTTGACAAAGTGCATGGCGAGGAATGGAATATCTTCCATGCGCTCGCGCAACGGGGGGACGCTGATAGGTACTACGTTCAGGCGGTAATACAGGTCCTCCCGGAACCGGCCTTGCTCGAGAGCCGCGCGCAGGTCTACGTTCGTCGCTGCTATGACGCGCACGTCGACGTTGCGAGTGACGTTTGAACCCAGCCGTTCGAACTGCCGCTCCTGCAGAATGCGCAGGAGCTTGACCTGGATATTGCCGGGCACATCGCCAATCTCATCGAGAAAAGCTGTCCCGCCGTCGGCCTGCTCGAATTTTCCGGGTTTGCTGGCCGTAGCCCCGGTAAATGCGCCTTTCTCATACCCAAAGAGTTCGCTTTCCATGAGGTTCTCGGGTATGCTGGTGCAATTGATCTTCACGTAGGGTTTGTTCCGGCGCGGCGAATGCTGGTGGATGGCGCGCGCGATCATGTCTTTCCCCACGCCGCTCTCACCCGCGATGAGGACGGTAGCACGCGTCGGCGCGACGCGCTCGACGGTATGAAAGATCTCGCGCATGGCGGAACTGCGCCCGATGATGTTTCCGAACTGATAACGGTGATCCAGCTCTTCGCGCATGCGCTGGTTCTCGGCGCGGAGTGATTGCACAGCCATGACCTTTTCGGCAATGGCTGTCAACTGATCAAGCGAGAACGGCTTCTGAACAAAATCAGCGGCGCCCAGTTTCATGGCTTCGACAGCGGCATCGACCGAGCCGTGCGCGGTCATGACGATGATTCCGACCTGTATACCCCGCGATTGAAGCTGCTGAATGAACTCCAAGCCACTCATGCCGGGCAGGCGCAAATCAGTGATGACGACATTGGCGATCGTTGCCAACGGGAGAGCTTGCTCGGCGGTAGACGCGCCATCCACTTCAAAGCCAGCAGATTCCAGGTGGAGCTGTATGACCCGACGCAGCTTGTCTTCGTCTTCGACTATGAGAATTCGTCCCGCACTCATGCTTACGCCTGGGCCACGGGAAGAATTATTTCGAAACGCGTACCTTTACCCGGCTCGCTGAAAACTTCGATTCGCCCATGGTGTTCGTCGATGATTTTCGCGACGATGGCGAGCCCGAGGCCTACGCCCCCCGGCTTGGTAGTGAAGAACGGATTGAAGATGTTTTCGAGGTGTTCCTTCTGAATACCCTCGCCCTGGTCAGTGACGAAGATCATGACCTGCTGATTCCGGCGCTCCACCCTGAGCTCGACGTTTTGACGTGGCGAACTCGCCTGGATCGCATTCTGCGCGAGATTGCCTAGGGCAATCCGCATCAGGTCGGGATCGAAATCGAACACGATAGGCGGTTCAGGCGCATGCACTGCGATAGTGACCTGGCGGGCGGCAGCGGCATCGGCGTGCTGCCGGACGACGTCCTGCACGACCGTCCCCAGGTCGGCGCTGACAGGATGCGTCTGCAACGGCCGCGCGAAGTCAAGAAAGCTCGCCACAAGGGAGTTCATGCGGTCGGTCTCGCTCAATATGTACCCCGCCATCTCGGCCATAACTTCCGGCCGGCCTTTGATTGATTGTTTCTCCAGCATCTCGGCAGATGCTTTGATGGTGCCGAGCGGATTTCTCAGCTCATGCGCCAGACCAGCGGTTAATTGTCCTAATGCGGCCAGACGCTCGCTGCGCCGTAGCGATGTCTGCGCCTCGCGTAACTCTCTGTTCGATTCCGCCAGGCGAAGGGCTGCTTCGCGAGTGCGCACCATTTCCTCTCTTTTCGCCCGAGCCTGCTGGTAGACGAGAAATCCGACAATCGCATAAAACGAGGAGCGCAGGCTCATAAGGCTTACCAGATCGGAGGTCGCCACGAAGTCGCGATAGTAAGCGAATGCCAGCGGCAGGAATGAAAAGTAAGCGGCAATGGAGAGGAAAGTAACGGTGAGTACGCCCGCGAGTTCAAGAGTCGTGGCAGCGGATACGACGGGGATCAGGAAAATCGAATAGTAATAGCTGTCAATGCCGTGTGTCCATCCAACCAAAAGATAGCTGAGGATCATTTTGAGCGTGATAGAGGCGACCTGGCCGCGCCGGGATGCGAAGAGCTTTAACTTGGGCTCTATGATCTGAAACGCGCCGATCAGGATCAACAAAATTTCAGCCTGATAGTTCGTCTCCGGCGTGGCCAAGAGTAATGCGATCACAAACAAGGCCCATGCGAAGTCCTGCGCCTGCGGCAGGGCGCTGCTGCGCACGGGTCCCGGCGCCGCTATTGTCTGAACCGTCATGTTTACCGCTCTATGCCAGAATAAGGGGAAATCCCCGCAGTCATGAGTAATGAGAGACTTGAACCCATTGTTCCCGCTGAAGAGCCGTCTTTGCGGGAAGATTCCAGCTTTGCGCAAATTTTGTCCAGCTTTGAGCGACAACATGCAGACGAAGCCGGCGGCGGAACCGTTACCGGCACCATTGTCGCGGTGGGCCCGGAAGCGCTGCTGGTCGATGTAGGCAGGAAGATTGAAGGATCGCTGCCCGTTGTGCGCTGGCGGGAGACGGAAGTGGGTGAGCCGGCGGTTGGCGACCAGGTTACAGTTTCGGTTGGTCCGCGCAACGAGGAGGGATATTACCAGCTTTCCACGATCAAAATAGAGCGGCCGAAGGACTGGAGCGGACTGCAGGCCGCCTTTGCCGATAAGCGAAACATTGCGGGAACGGTGCTCGAACAGGTCAAAGGCGGCTTCCGGGTGGATGTGGGCGTGCGCGCGTTCATGCCGGCCTCCCGCAGCGGCGTGCGCGAGGCAGACGAGATGGCCCAACTCGTGGGCCAGGAGATTCAGTGCCGCGTCACGAAGCTCGATGTCGAGAAGGAAGACGTGGTGGTGGATCGCCGGGTGGTGCTCGAGGAAGAGCAAACCAAGCGGCGCGAGCAGGTTTTTGGCGAACTGCGTGAAGGCGCGACCGTACGCGGCAAAGTGCGGAGCGTAATGGATTTTGGCGCCTTTCTCGATCTCGGCGGAGTGGATGGCTTGCTGCACGTGGTCGACATGTCGTACTCGCGGGTCGGAAAGGCTGCCGATGTGGTCAAAATCGGGGATGAGCTGGAGGTGAGAATCCTGAAGATCGACCCGGCGACGAGAAAAATTTCGCTTGGGCTGAAGCAGCTGCAGGAAGACCCGTGGGCGGTGGCGGCTCGGTCATTCAATATTGGCGACCGGGTGAGTGGCACGGTGTCGCGGCTGACCGATTTCGGCGCCTTTGTGGAGCTTTTGCCGGGTGTCGACGGACTGATTCACTTGTCCGAGCTGTCC
>JAFAMM010000444.1 GCA_019233375.1 Acidobacteriaceae bacterium | reverse complement strand
ATGCGCTTATTTCCTGCGCCATCTACGTTGCAAAAATGTGGGTGCCAACCCGGCTCGCTGTCTTCTATCCGTTTCCATCGCATTTGTTTCCTTGGGAGCCGATTGCCGCTGGTCTGTTCCTGGTCGCAGTATCGATATTTGTTATGGGGTATGGGCGGCGGTATCCATTTCTTGTCACTGGCTGGCTCTGGTATTTGATTGCACTGCTGCCCGTCATCGGTTTTGTGCAGGCCGGCGCGCAGGCCCGCGCGGACCGCTACACGTACATCCCCATGGTCGGGTTATCCATCATGCTTGCGTGGGCTGCGAGTGAAGTAATCGCGCGCCGGCCTCGAGTAAGAACGGTTATTCTCGGTTCCGCGGCTGCTGCGCTTTTTGCATGCATGGTTGTTACGAGCGTGCAGCTTCAATATTGGCGGAATAGCGGGGAGCTGTTCCAGCACGCGCTCGATGTCACCGGCGAAAATTATGTAGCCGAGCACAATTTAGGAGATTATCTTCTCGACAGGCCCGAACGGCTGGCCGACGCCGTCACACATCTCGAGGCGGCCGTGCGCATGCGTCCTGATTCGCTCAAGGCGCGCACCGATCTTGGAACGGCCCTTTCCAAAACCTCGGGCGGTTTGACGGAAGCGGTTTCGCAGTACAAGGCCGCTTTGCGCCTTATGCCAGACTCTGCCATCACGCACAACGACCTGGCGAACACGCTTTCGAAGATTCCCGGACACCTTCCTGAGGCGATTGACGAATACCGCAAGGCTCTTCAGTTGGACCCGAACTATGCGGAAGCTCACAACAATCTGGGTGTCGCCTTGGAGCAAGCTGGCCGCTTGCCCGAAGCAATAAGCCAGTTCGAAGATGCACTGCGTCTGTATCCTGAATACGGTCAGGCTTATCGCAATCTCGCGCTGGCGCACGCCGCGCTGGCGAATAATCTTTCAGAGGCAGCCGGAGGGCTGCCGCGGGCGATCTCCGAATATAAAGCCGCGGTGCGTATGCAACCGGACTTGGCCGAAGTGCATTACGGCCTTGGCGTGGCGCTCGCGAAAGCCGGCAACTCAGAAACGGCGATTCGCGAGTTTGAAGCCGCGCTACGCCTTCGGCCAGACTATGCCGAGGCACATAATAATCTGGGAGTTCTGCTCGCGAATACACCCGGCCGCCTTGCCGACGCCATTGCGCACTGGCAGGCCGCACTAAGAATTGACCCCGGGTATACCGACGCCAAGGCAAACTTAACAGCGGCTCAAGCGTCGACTAAGAACTAGAAACTTTCTGACATATAATCGCTCCAAACACTGACGTGGTCCACGCGAGCGGTAGGTTGGAATCCTGTTTGCGGACTGCGCAAATAAGGGTCACAACATGAAAATCCTACGTTGCACATACTGTGCCTCGGTGGTGTTGTTCGCCGCTACCGCTTCCATGTACGCTCAAGCCGTTACGGGCTCTGTACTGGGAACTGTTACAGACCCTTCAGGCGCTGTCGTCGCCAATGCCAAAGTCTCACTGACTAACATCGGTACGGGCATCGTTCGCAATGAACAGACAAACGCCAGCGGAAACTATACGTTTGCCGACATTCCCGAAGGAAACTACACAGTTACGGTGGAAGCTACAGGGTTTAAGAAAGACGTACGGCAGAGCGTCAACGTACTGGTAAATACAAGTACACGTGTGGATGTCCAGTTACAACCGGGAAATATCAGCCAGCAGATCGAAGTAACAGCCGCCGCTCCACCGCTTCAAACCGATCGCGCTGATACAGAAACCAGCATTTCGACCGTCGCGACCGCGAATCTGCCGGTAGGCACGAATCGCAATTTCCAAAGCCTGTTGAATCTCGTACCCGGCACAACGCGCGCCACGTTTCAGCATTCAACCTTTTTCAACGCGTCCAGCTCTTTGCAAACCGAAGTGAACGGCCAGATGCGGCAGGGCAACAACTACCAGATTGAGGGCATCGACGACAATGAGCGGACCGGGCTGCTGCAGATCCTGGTTCCACCGATCGAGGCGATCGCCACGGTCGATGTGTCTACCAGCGACTTCGAGGCAGAGCTCGGACGCGCCAGCGGTGCCGTCACGAACGTCATCCTCAAATCCGGAACGAATCAGCTTCACGGTGCAGCGTACGAGTTCGTGCAGAACAGCGAATTTAATGCGCGCTCCTTCTTCAACGCTGGCGTAGGCCATTTAACATATAACTACTTCGGTGGTAACATCGGCGGCCGGATCATCAAGAACAAGCTGTTTTATTTCGGCGACATCCTTCGCGTGACGGATCACGAGGCGAGCCCCAATGTGTTTACGATTCCGACTCCGGCGCAGATATCCGGGAACCTGAGCGCATCTCCGACAGCGATCTACAATCCGTTCACCGGAAACGCCAATGGCACCGGAAGGCAGCAGTTCGCCGGGAATGTGATTCCGTCCACTATGATCAATCCTATTTCGACTAAGCTGCTCGCCCTGCTTCCCGCGCCGAATCAGCCGAGTGCCACAGGCGTGAACAATTACTACGAGCTGCTGCCGTTTCACAAGGACACCACTTCGTTTGATACCAAAGTCGATTACGATCCGACTGAATCGGACCGCATCGCCGTTCGGTTGAGTTACGCCCGGCCTTCCATCTTTCAGGCGCCGGCGTTCGGTTCGGCCGGCGGGGCCGCAAATGGCGCATTTCAGGGATCCGGTCTGCAGCGTACCTACAGCGGGGGTATTAACTACAACCGCATCTTCTCGCCGAGCCTTATCAGCGAGTTCCGCATCGGGGTCGCGTATTACAACAACATCGCGACACCCAGTGACTATGGGCAAAACCAATCGGAGCAGTTGGGGATTCCCGGAATCAATCTCAATCAGATCACCAGTGGACTGGTGGGTATCAATATCGGCAGCTCCGGACAGTTCTATTCCACGCCGCTGCTCGGATACTCGGCCAGCCTGCCGTGGACGCGCGCTGAAACGAACATCGATTTTGCCAACACCTGGACAAAAATCCTGGGCAATCACACCATCAAGTGGGGAGGCGATCTACGGCGCATACGCGACGCGCTTCTGCAGCAGCAAACGTTCAGCCCTCGCGGCCTTTACTCTTTCGCCGCCGGCCAGACGGCCCTGAACAGTAACGGAAAACAGAGCGCGACCAGTTACTACAACACGATGGCTGCGTTTCTTCTGGATGTGCCGAATCAGGCAGGCCGCGACCTGCCCACTTATTTTCCGGCTATACGTGCTTGGGAATTCTTCACGTTCGCGCAGGATAAATGGGTAGTTACTCCGAAGTTGACAGTTGATCTCGGCGTCCGCTGGGAATACTACCCGCCGTTCACACCCCAGTTCGCCGGAGGGTTTTCGAATTACAACCCACAGAACAATACGCTGGTCATCGCCGGTGTCGGAGGCAATCCCGAAAACTTAGGCAGGAAGACTTACTACCACTACTTCGCTCCCCGGTTTGGCGCAGCTTATCGTCTGACGGACAAAACAGTACTACGCGCGGGTTTTGGCATCAGCTATACACCTTTTCCCGACAACACGTACGCGTTCAACTATCCGGTTCGCGCTAATAATGCGTACAACCCTCTGGTAACGACTTATGGTCCGGCTTTGTTGAACAACGGCCAGATCGCCACCTTCCAAAATGGCTTCCCGCCGCCCGTGTTTCCCGCAGTGCCGTCGAGCGGCATCATCACAAACGCGCCAACCAACCAGTCCTATATAGTGATTCCTCTGAATTACAAGAATCCGTACGTCGAATCCTGGAACGTTGCCGTAGAGCAATCGCTGCCGCTCGGCCTGGTCTTAGATGTCGCGTATGTTGGAAATCACGGCGTGGATACTTCGCAAGTCCAGTACAATCTGAACGCCGGGTTCATTCCAGGCGCTGGCACGCTCGGGCAACCCGAGTTCCTGGCGTTTCATCGAACCAACGCCACTACCGAGTATTTCGCGCCATATTCGTCGATGTACAACTCGCTACAGGTTAAGTTGAACCGGCGCTTCAGCAATGGGTTTGCCTTGACTACCTCCTATACGTACGGAAAGGGGATGGGTTATCAAAATGACGATGACGGCGGATTGGATTTCTATGTCAATCAGCGCCGCAACTGGGCGCGCAATGATTTCGACCGCACGCATACATTTGTTCAGAGCTATGTCTACGATCTACCGCTCGGCCCAGGCAAAAGATGGTTGCAATCCGGCGTGGCGAGCAGCATTGTTGGCGGCTGGCGCCTGAATGGAGTCCTCACCATGATGACCGGCTTGCCGATGACCCTCACGCCGAGCACGAACAACCTGAATATGCCGGGAAATACTCAGACTGTAAATCAGATATCGCCGGTTCTCGTCGTGAAAGGAGTTGGCCCCAACAGCCCCTGGTTCAGCTCGCAAAGCTTCACGGCGCCTACAGCGAACGGAGTTTTTGGGAATACGGGCCGGAATTTCCTGAGCGGGCCAGGATTTTTCAACCTCGATGCATCGCTCTTCAAGGTTTTTGCGTTCCGGGAGCGATACAACATTGAACTCCGCGGTGAAGCTTTCGCGATAACGAATACTCCGCAGTTCGCGAATCCTGGCACCACGCTGGGATCGCCGACATTTGGCTACATCACCAGCACTATCGGCGGAAATTCTACGGCCAGTAACGGCAACCGCGTGCTGCAACTCGGTGTAAAACTGAGCTTTTAACCGAAATCCATCCAGTGTTACGAGAAATTA
>JAFAMM010000261.1 GCA_019233375.1 Acidobacteriaceae bacterium | reverse complement strand
GCTCACTGCGCTCGAGTACATACTGGGCGAACACGTACCGCCAGGGAATGAGGGGAATAAAAATGACAACCCACAAGACCGCCTGGATATCTTCGGCCACAGCTGGCGTGATCTGGTGTGCAGCCCACAGCGGCAGAGCGAACGCTGTCAGATAAATTGCTTTCCAGATCACTTCAAATAACAACAGAGGTAACATCTTCACGGGATACCGGAGCCCCAAAATTGCCGTCGCACCAATACCAGCCAGCAGCGCAAGTTGCGGCCCGTGCCTTGCTGCCGTGTCATTCGTGTGATTGATCACCGATGGCCAGACCATGGCTCCGAGACCCAATGCAAGCACAAGGTAAGCGACGCGCAAAGTATATAAACGAAAAAGCGACACTCTCGAGCCAGCGGCAGGCGACGTCGAGTAGTCGGATGGGAGAGGCGATGCCACACTGGAACTCATATGTCTGTCATACGGAATTGGCCTTGCATTGTTCCTTGTTACCGTGTGTCCGCTACGTACGGTCGGCAAGCAGTAAATCACGTCGGCTCTGACGACCGCCGGGTAAATGCATTGGCATCAGACCACCCGTGATCGGAAGGGCTAAAGTGTAACCTAGAATCCCTAAATATTGAATTTGCATCAACCGGTAGCTGGACCCGACAGGGATGTACACGCCGCAATGAACGGTACGATTATGGCAGCCCACATCGCAATTCTGCGATCTTCGGCGGGCCACTCGCTCATGTGCTTGTATTCATTGAAATCTAAACTTGCGCGCTGCGAAGAAGCTGGCAACCCCGGCGAGCGCAAATAAAGCGAGCGCTCCAGGAACTGCCGCGATAGGTCCCGAGCCGAAATTTACTAATTGATGTAGTGCGTCCATCGCCATACCCGGCGGCGTGAGTTGGGAAATGGTCTGCATCGTGCGAGGCATGATCTCCATCGGCCACCAGCAGCCGCCAATGCAAGCCAACAAATTTGCTGCTAAGGCGCCGAAGGCTCCTGCCTGCGATTTTGTGCGCGCGAGTGAACCAAGCAGAATTCCCGTTGCGGTGCTGAACGCGGCATACGCAATTAAAACCAGCAGCACCATCCAGACATAAGATCCCCAACGAACGTGAAACAGCAATGTACCGGTCACCATGGCGAAGGCAATCTGAATAAGCCCAATAGACATGCGCGCTCCCCACTTGCCTGACACGACCGAGGCTCTCGACATCGGTGAGCACGCAAGCCGGCGCAGGATGCCCTGTTCGCGTTCGGCCACCAGGCTGCCGGCCCCGTAACTGAGCATCACCATAAGAATGAAAAAAACCATGCTGCCAGGGACTGCCTGCTCGAAGCCCGACGGCGCTACCTTTCGGTGCCCCGCGGCTTTAGTGACGAGCCGGACCAATCGCGGCGCACGGTCGAGCGCGTTCAAGCTTTCGACTGTTGGCGACTCATTAGCGTTGTCTAGAACGATCAAATCGCCGAGAACCGTGAAGATTGCCCGGTCCAAGCGCACTGTGTCATGCTCCGCATCCAAGCCGGAGTCGTGCCGCTTGAAAATCAGAATAGTCTGTTTATGGGCAAGGATGTCCGTGGAAAAATCGGCGGGAATCGAGAGCTGCCGGTCATACCCAGTAAGCGCCGGGCGGGCCGGAACGCGGGCAATCGAATAGTCAAGAGTCTTTAAATGGGCCAACAAGTGATCTGCAATAGGGCCGGCTCCCGCTGCGACATATACGGCAAGCACGTTGTTCTCGTTACCGCCTGTGCTCCAGCGCGCAGTGATTGTTCCGATGAAGTAGAAGAAGATGAGCGGGAGCCCGAAGGCCCAGACCCAAATTTCACGCCGGCGCAGCAGATGGGCAGTGTCGGCGAGCATCAGAAACACGGCGTCTCGCACAATTTCTAAACCGCCCAGCGGCGAACCAGGGGAACAAACACTGCGAAACCAGCCGCAATGAGGATGGTCAGAACGGCAAAATCGCATGCAACGGAACCCGCAGTGAGAGAGCCGGCCAGGAGCTTTTTTAATTGCAGGATCGTCCAGCCATTCGGAGTGAATTCCCCAATCCGGGCCAGCCACCGAGGCATGAGTTCGAACGGGAAAAATGTGCCGCCGATCATACCAAACACAAACAGTACCAACGAATTCAGGATGACGCCGGTGCGCTGCTCAGCAGCCACAAGCTGAAGAAGAACGGCAACAAGGTAGAGCAAAACGCCCGAAGTGGCAACCCAGAGCACCGAAGCCACGGGGAAGTGGTTCGGCGCCTGTACTGTCAAGTGGGCAAGCGACACGCCCGCCATGCCAAGGCAGGCAAACAGCAGCCAGAGCGCAATGATCTTCCCAGTCAGAAACATTGCCAGTGGGGAAGGCGTTGCGCGCACTCGTGCCAGGGTGCCCAAGCTGCGTTCCTTCCAAATATCCTCACTGCTGGCTTGCGCCATGCCGAAAACGGCGAGGACGATCAACCCCGGATAGAACAGAATGATCAGCCGGTGATCGTTTTGGTGGGCGTCCAGCTCGTGCGTCTCCAGCTTAATGAGCTGAGGAAACAGGTAAGGAGAAGCTTTTCGTACGATTCTGTTCATCGCTAGCGTCCTGCGAACCAGTTCGGCGTCGCTCGCCGCGCCACTGCCGGAGTACGTGGCGAGTTCGGGCCCCGCGACACGCTGTACATAAAACGCCGCCTCGGTTTCCGCCACAAGGGCTTCGTGAATGACGGCGGGCGTGATTCGCTGCGAAGGATTCGTAAATAACGTGAGTTCCACCAGCTGGCTGCGAAGAAAACATCGTGCGAATCCTTCTGGAATGACCAGAACGCCCGATGCCTTGCCGGCGTCGATACGCTTGCGTGCCGTTTCGTAATCGGCGTTCTCTGTTTGCACCATGTCGCTCAGCGGTGGGCGGCCAAATATCTGGGGCATCAACGCGCTGAGGAAGGAATGATCCCGATCAACCACCACCAGGGTGCCCTTGGGCTCAGGTCCGCTGCCTCCCGAAGCGAGGGTCGCCACCCCTCCGATAAGCAGCGGCATGATGACCCAGGCAATCAGGCCGACGGGATCGCGAACAATCCGTCTCAGATCCTTGGCGATGGTTCCGAATAGAAATCGCATTGCTATTCCCGCAATTGCTTGCCCGTCAGCTTGATGAAAAGTGTTTCCAGCGACGACTGCGTCAGATTGACCTCACGAATTTCCGCTTCAGCCGATTGTAAGGCGGCGAAAATAGCGGGCAGACGTCGCGGCGCCTCGGTTACCGAGATAATGAGACCGTTCGAATCCGCTTGAACAAGCTCTAACTCCGGCAGTTCCTTCAATGCGTATTTTACTTTTTCCGCCGGGAAAATCCCCGAGAGCCGCAGCAAATCGCGCTCTCCGCTCAACGCGCGTAGTTCGGGAACCGTTCCCTCGGCGATGATGCGCCCGTGATCCACAATCGCCAATCGATCGCACAACGCTTCTGCCTCTTCCATGTAGTGAGTTGTGTAAAGAACGCACGCGCCGCCCCGCGCTTGCGCGCGCACCAAGTCGAGCAAGTAAACGCGGCTCTGCGGATCAACGCCAACCGTCGGCTCATCGAGAAGGACGAGCTTGGGGCTGTGCAGGATGCCGCAGCCAAAGTTGAGCCGCCGCTTCATCCCTCCGCTGAACCGTCTCACTCGTTCTTTCGCGCGATCAGCCAGCCCGATGGCGGCGAGGATCTCCTCGGCGCGCGTTTTCAGCACCGGATTCCTCATCCCGCACGCGCCACCCCAGTATTGGAGATTTTCCATGGCAGACAGATCTTCGTAAAGTGCGAGCTCCTGCGGCACAACGCCCAAGAAACGCCGGGCAGCCGAACCGTCGCGGGATACATCGTACTGAAGAACACGAATGCGCCCGGATGTTGGAGTGAGCAGGCCGCAGATACAGTTGAGCGTTGTTGTTTTGCCCGCGCCATTGGGTCCGAGCAGACCGAAGATTTCCCCGCCCGAAGCAGAGAAGCTTAAGTCATCAACGGCGGTTGTATCTCCGAAAACCTTACGTAGCTGTTCGACCTGAATCACGCTGCATCATCTTACTTGAACGACAAGCAGGAATGTGGGGGCGGTTTTGGAGGCCAGACTGCAACCGGCGCGGCAACGCCAACTCATGCGGAGAGTCGGTCCGCGCTGGCCGTTACACTAGAGCAAGCCCACCTCCTCGCAGGTTGCCGTATGGAGCAGACAGAGTCGCGCGTAACCATCCACATGGTGGCCAGCCTGGACGGCTTCATCGCTCGAAAGGACGGAAGTGTGGACTGGCTCGAAACGGCCGACACGTTCGATGGCGGGAAGGACATGGATCCCGAACTGGCAAGGCAATTCCTCGC
>JAFAMM010000096.1 GCA_019233375.1 Acidobacteriaceae bacterium | reverse complement strand
ACAGGCTCCGCCTCATCAATATTACCGACAACGCTGCAGACCTACGGGTGCGGCTCACAAACAAAGGTGTCCCCGTGCAGTGGAGGGTGATTGCGAAAGATGGTGCTGATCTCCCAGCCGCCCAGTTGAGGTCCACTGCCGCTGATTTGGGAATCACGGTCGGCGAGACCTACGACGTCGAGTATCAGTCGGACGCTCCTGGCATCAGGGACCTGGAAATTAGGCAGCTCAGCTTTCCTACGCCGGTCACGCTGCCGTTGAAGTTCGTCGAAACCAAATAGCCGGGTCAGTCACCCGTGCTGCTTTATTCACCATGCTCTTGAGAACGCTCTTACGAGCACACGCCCAGATCGCGTTTCCTTCGCGTTTACGTTGACCCTTGACAAGGTCGCTCCATATCAGAAGATCAGCTTGAGCGCGAGTTGAATCACCCTGGGCTCGCGAGCACGCGTCACTTTGCCGAATGTCCCGCCAGTTTGCACATCGCCGTCTGAGATGTTGCCGTCCACCGTGCTGAACTGGGCATGATTGAAAATGTTGAAGAATTCAGCGCGGAATTCCACTGCCGTCGATTCAGTCACCTTCGTGTCCTTCATCATGCTGAAGTCAAAGTTCGCTATACCGGGGCCGCAGCAAACCGTTCTTGATGAGGTTCCGAACACGCCGTAAATCGGGTTGCCGTATTGATCCTGCGGCTGCTGGAACGCCGACGTGACAAAAGCAGCGTTCAGCGGATTACGCGGATTGAGCCTTTGAAACGGCCCGATCTTATTCGGTTCCCCTGCAGACTGGAAGAAGTAGCTGGTCTCCAGTTCATAATCTGACGCCGAGGTAATCGGTACCGGGAATCCGGTTTGAAACTGGAGAATGCCGGAAGACTGCCAGCCGTTCAGGAGTTTTCCCTTGATTCCCTGAAACGAAGTATTCGGAAATTGATACACGTAACTGAATACGAACCGGTTCGGAGCATCAAAGTAGGATAGAGATCTGCTCAATCGGTAATTCAGCGGGTTGAGTTCGTTCTCAAAACTCGAAGCATTATCAATCGACTTGCTCCACGTATACGCCAGTTGAAACTGAAGGCCATGGGAGAAGCGTTTTTCGGCGCTGATTTGGAGCGAGTTGTAGTTCGAGTTAGCAATCGTGTCCTCGGCGAAAATATTCGCAAACACGGGCACCCCATCGGGCGGACATCCAACGCCCGTCAACGGATTGCAAAACGGCGACGAGTACGGGCGCAAACCCACCAGCGTGATAGGCCCGGCGTTTGGACCCGTAACCGTCTTCTGCGGGCCGTACGGAAGATGGAGCGTGAATCCGGCCGGAATCTCCCCAGGCTGGATCGTATAAGCCACGTCGGAGCCAAAAGGCCCGCATCCCAAACTGGTGTCACTTGCCGCCACTGAAATGGCCTGCAGATCGAGGCACGTTTGAGCGTTGCCGTAATTCAAGTCGTGCGACGCAAGCAGGCGGTGCCCTTGCGTTCCAACATAGCCCACCTGTATAAGTATGTTGGCGGGGATTTGCCGCTGGATTGTGAAGTTGTACTGCTCCGCGTACTGCGTCCGGAGATTCGGCTGGAACTGTCCGTATAGCAGGATCGGACGGAAAGTAGACCAATCAACTGGCTGCCCCCTGGGCGGGTTCAAAATCCCATTGAACGGATTCGGATTGATCGTCCCATTCTGCGCTTCAAACGGCGTGTCGAAGAGCGGATTCGAGAGACTGATGCTTCCGCCGAAAGGCGGCTCAGCGCTGAACTGCTCGAGCACGAGCTGCTCGATGGGATTATAAAAGATGCCCCAACCCATCCGAATGCTGGACTGTCCCTGCGAGCCAAACAGCACATGCTTCCAGCCGCTGTCTCCCGACGGGCTGTAGGCTAAGCCGATGCGTGGAGCGAACGCGTGATAGTAAGTATTGGTCAGAGACTGCGGGATGCCCTGATCGCCTGGAAATACAATCCCCAGCGGATTCACGGATTCGCCCGCGCTGCCCGGACTGCAGTCTGTAGTTCCGAACGTCTGTACCAGCGGATTGTTCGCACTAAGCTGGCATGGATAGATTTTGGTCACCTGTCCCGGACGGAACGTCTGCACATGCTCGCTGATGTCCGCCATGGGCGTATTCAGTTCCCACCGCAAGCCGTAGTTCAGCGTTAGGTTTGGGCGGATCTTCCAGCTGTCCTGAGCAAAAAGGTAGAAAGCCGAGCTTCTCACATGTTCTGACTGTGCGGAGCCCTCAGAAAAAGTGTTCGGAACCCCAAGCAGGTAGTCGGCATACAGGCTACTCGCACCTACGTCGTTCGTTCCGCCGGGAAGATAGCTATAAGATCCGTTGACGTTGTAATAAAGCGTCTGGTCAAACCGCATGCGGCGAATATCCACGCCGAACTTAAGGCTGTGCGTGCCCACCACCTTGCTCAAGTTGTCAATCCAGCTAAAGCTGTTACCGATTTGAGGCAACTCACCTTCCGAATCGTTACCAAGGCTAAACCCGCCCGACACGGAAACAAATGGCACACCCTCATATTTCGGACTCAGGCCCGGGTGAATCCCCAAATCCGGATTGTTCGGATCAGCAAAGCAGTACGCGGACGGCACGGTCGCGCACGAATCCTGAACCAGGCCTGTCCGTTGCGGGTTGTTAAAAGCCGATTGCCCTTCCCGGAAGTAAGTGAAATGCCCTTCGTTGATAGTGCTTGGGTTGATACTCCACGTTTCGGTCAGTGTGTACTGCGTGTTTCTCGTGTAGTAATTTGACCCAAAACCGGGGACATCCGCGCCTGCAGCTTGAAAGCGTGCGAACGGCTGCTGGAGCGCATCGTCGTTGTAATAAACGTACGCATTCAGCTGGTTCGAATCATTCAGCTTCTGATCCACGCGTGCCGTCCATTGAACCGAGGTGTCCCCCTGCACGGGCACGGTCTGCAGAATGTTCGACCCTACGTTTGCCGGCGGAATAAATTGGTTCATGAGGTCTACCGCTACGGGATCGAAACAGGAAGACGGAATCTTGTTATTCGGAAAAATGCTTGACCACGCGGTCTGCATTGCAATCGGCGCTCCACCTTGTGCCGCCACCGCGCCCGCGCAACCCGGTCGTGCATTGAGCATGTTCGCCACGTTCTGATCCACTAACGTGCCCGTGAACGTACTGCCGCCAGAGAAGTCGCCGGTCCGCTGCGCCGCCGTCGGCACCACGACAAGATCGGAGGGGATGCCCTGCCGTACATTCCTGCCCTCCGCGCTTACAAAAAAGAAAGTGTGATTCCGGTAGAGCGGCCCGCCAAGCGTGCCCCCATACTGGTTTTGATTGAACTTCGGAAGACTCGTATCGAAGAAACCCCGCGCGTTCAGATCCGTGTTTCGAAAAAATTCGTAGACATCGCCATGGAATTCATTCGTGCCGCCCTTCGTAACAACATTCACAACCGATCCGGAGTTGCGCCCGTACTCGGCGTCGAAGGTATTGGTCAGTACCCGGAACTCCTCGATCGCGTCCGGAACCGGCTCAATGGCGGGCGCGTTCAAAAACTGATCGTTCCCATCTCCGCCGTTCACGTTATAGTTATTCGCGCGACCCCTTCCACCGTTGACGGAAACGGCGCCCGCGTTCTCGCTGCCGGCGAACAAGTCATAGCCCTGCTCCGACTGCACCCCCGGCTGCAGTTGCAGCAATTGATAGGTATTGCGTGTCGGAAGCGGCAGGTTCACCACCGACGTGCTGTTCATCACGGCGCCAAGCTGGGTGCTGGTGGTCTCAACTAAGGGCGCCGACGCTTCGGCGGTTACGATCTGAGTCGATTCGCCGAGTTGGAGCGTCACATCCACCTCGGCCACGTGACCTATGTCCACCGTGACGTTCCCCTGCTGGAAGGTCTTGAATCCCTTGGCTTCCACCCGGACCGCGTACGTTCCCACCTGTATGCTCGGAATCGTGAACTCGCCGGTACTGCCGCTCACGGCCTTCCGCTCAATGTTTATGCCGGCGAGCGAAGCGGTCACTTCGGCTCCCGGAATCAAAGCGCCCGAAGGATCCTTCACCACACCACGGATGTCTCCGGTCGACTGCGCCAGCAGCGTAGGCGAAAGGCGGAGAAAGATGACTGCAATACAACAGATTCGTGCAAAAGTGAATGCGCGCAACACGGTCGCTCCTCTGTCGAACAAATAATCGGCGACTCTTCTAACGGCTCACTTGTTATCTCGGTACAACGAGGTACTTGAACGAAATCAAGCGCGCCCCTGAAGCGGTCTAATCCATTCATGTAACCTAAAAGGTTGAAGAAATTATAAGCGCATGAAAATAGCAATGCAAGACCATTTCGCGCTGCTTGCGCGCTACGATTGCGGCGCTTATAATTTTGAGAACCTTGCAGCTTGCAGCAATGTTCTGCAGTTCGAGCGAGGCAAACCTCGGCGCAGTCCTATACTTGACGATTCCGCAAAGGAAACATAAGAGATGTACGCAGCCCTTCAGAAAGAGTTAGATACCTATCAGAAACGCACGCCCAAGTCGCGCGACGCACACCAGCGCGCGATGAGCCGTGTCCCGATCGGGGTCGGCAGCAACTATCGGTACTACCCTCCCTATCCGTTGTTCGTCAGGGATGGGAAAGGCAGCCGCATTCACGACATCGACGGTAACGAGTATCTGGACCACAATCTCTGCTATGGTGCGCTGTTTGCAGGCCATTGCCATCCCTCCGTCATGAAGGCCGTGGGAGAGCGCCTGAAGATCGGCACGCTATTCGGCATGCCGCACGGCATGGAACTGGAACTCGCCGATCTCATCTGCGAGCGCTTCCCTGTCGAAATGGTTCGCTTCGGGAACAGCGGCTCTGAAGTGACCATGCACTCGCTGCGGCTGGCGCGCGCCGTGACCGGCCGCACCAAGATCATAAAGATGGAAGGCGGCTATCACGGCGGTCATGACGCGGTGTCGGTCAGCGTAAAGCCGAAGGAGGGGCAGTTTGGAGACCCCGAACATCCCACGCCGGTCGTTTCGAGTGCAGGTGTTTTGCGGGGCACGTCGGACGCAACCTTAGTCGCGCCGTTTAATAACGTGCCGGCGGTAGAAAAGTTGTTCCAGGAGAATCCGGAACAGGTCGCTGCTGTCATCGTAGAGCCGATCATGATGAATATCGCGTTTTGCATGCCGGACGAGGGTTACCTGCAACGTTTGCGCGAACTGAGCAGTAAATACGGCGCACTCTTGATCATGGATGAAGTTAAAACGGGCGGCAAACTGGCTTACGGCGGTGCCTGCGAATACTTCAACGTCAAGCCCGATATTCTGTGTCTCGGCAAATCGATCGGCGGCGGCTTTTCACTTGCTGCGTTCGCCGCCAGCCGCTCCGTCATGGATGTCATCGCACAGCAGAAAATGTTCCATGCGGGAACCTACAACACCAATCCGGTAGTCATGGCTGCGGGCATCGCGACTTTCAAAGAGGTCCTTACACGCGAGGCGTTTGCGCATGTAGGCAAGCTGAACGCAAAACTGGTCGATGGATATCAAGCCATCATAAAGCGAGCCGGCCTGATCGCACACGCCGACGGAGCCGGCGCGAATGGCGCCCTGCTCTTCTACCCGCATCGCGTGCGGAACTATCGCGATTGGTATCACGTCGACGAAGACGTCTGGACACACTACTGGTTCGCCATGGCAAATCGCGGCATCCTGTCGCAGCCCTACTGGTGGGATGAGCAGTGGACCATCTCGGTGCAGCACACCGAAGAGGATATCGACGAACACCTGCAGGTCTTCGCCGAAGTTGCTCCGGCACTCGCAGCAGCGCAAGAGGAGCGAATGACCGTGGGACCTCTCGGCACTCACACGTCTTAACGTTACGCATTCAGGACGCCCATGACCAACAGCGCCAGCCAGGAGACAATCACTGCCCCGGCTGCACACCTCGTACGGTCTCTGGGCGTCCGCGATTTGACATTTCTTTCTGTAGTGGCGGTCGCCAACATCAACATCGTTCCCGTGGTCGCTGCCAACGGGCCCTCCACAGTTTGGCTGTGGATGCTGGCTTTGCTGTTTTTCTTCCTGCCGCAGGGCATAGCCGTCGTTGAACTTTCCCGCCGCTTCCCCGGAGAAGGGGGCCTTTATGTGTGGGCCAAGCAATCATTCGGGGATTTGCATGGCTTTCTGTGCGGCTGGTCCTACTGGACCACGAACATGTTCTTCATCCCCACGCTTCTTTTTTATTTCATCGGTCTGGTTACATACGTCGGTGGACCAAGGCTTGGGCACATGGCGGAGAGTCCGGCTTTGTTCGCCATATTCACCGTCAGTTTGCTATGGCTGACCGCATTCGCCAACATCCTTGGGATCGGCGTCGGCAAATGGGTCAACAACATCGGCGCGCTCGGAACGCTGGTCGCCTTCGCAGCACTCATCATTCTTGGCGCCGTTTGTATTTCGAAGTTCGGAGTAAAACTTGAACCGGGCGGTTTCCGGCTTCATAAGCTTGATCTGGGCGTCATCTCATCCTTTGGTGTGATCTGTTTCGGTCTGGTCGGTCTGGAGCTCGGCTGCGTGATGGGCGATGAGATCCGCAATCCGCAGAAAGACGTGCCGAGAGGAGTTCTTTACGGAGGAGTTCTGGCCGGACTGCAATACCTTGGCGCGACACTCGCGCTCCTGCTCGCAATCCGGCAGGCGGATATGAAAGTCTTACAAGGCGTGCTGCA
>JAFAMM010000016.1 GCA_019233375.1 Acidobacteriaceae bacterium | reverse complement strand
TGTCCGCGGCAGGAATTCTTCTGATCAAGGCCGCGCTTGTTTGCCAGCTCATAGAGTTGCAGCTCTCTCATCGCACTCTCTGCCTTGAGAGATCAGATGTGCTTGACGGCAAACCAAAACCGGAAGCGGCGAGACCCGACCCGCCGGTCAGGCTAAAGTTGTAAGTAATCATTTCAACGCACGTTAGATCAAGTTATTCGAAACATCCGCGCGAGGTGCGGCGCGCGCTTCTGTATGTGGCGGTGGTTTGCGCGCTCGCCGCATCACCGCGTGCACAAGCGCTCGAGCCACGTGAGTCCCTCGGCTCTTTTGGACACCAGACCTGGCAAACGGAAACCGGTCTTCCCCAAAATTCGGTGCATGCCATTGCGCAAAGCGCTGACGGGTATCTCTGGCTAGGCACAGACGGGGGGCTGGCGCGCTTTGACGGGTACAGCTTCACTGTTTTTGATTCGCACAACACGCCTGCCCTTCAAAGCAACCAGGTCCGGCACCTGCTCGCCGCTTCCGATGGTTCGCTTTGGGCGGCGACGGCGGCCGGAGCGGTGCGACTGCAGGGCGGAAGATTCACGCGGTTCACCAGTGAGCAAGGCTTGCCCGGCGACAATGTCTGGTCATTCTATGAGACCCGGCCGGGGAATTTGTGGTGCGTAACAGCAGAAGGGCTCGCGGCATTCGACGGCAAGCGTTTCAAGTCCTATCCGTCCGCAGGGACGGAGGAATTGACCGGAGCGATCGCAGCGGGAGAGAACGCCTCTCTGCTGGTAGGAACGCACCGCGGCGTGAGAGTATTTCGCAACGGCCGCTTTGCTCGATCCGCCGTGGAGGCGACCTTGTCCGATGTGGGTCCGGACGCGATTCTGGTGGATCATAGCGGGCAGCTCTATATCGGAACGCGGAAGGGGCTGCTAACCGTCTCAGAGCTCGGCACGCGTTCTTATACGGAGAGAGACGGTCTGCCGAGCAGGGCGGTGACAACTCTGTTCGCCGACAGGGAGAGCGCCGTTTGGGTGGGAACAGATGCCGGACTTGCGCGGATGAGTAACGGCCGGGTAGAACGGTTCCCAGCAGGCAGCGCGCTCGCGGCAAGCACGATTCTTTGCATCTTCGAGGACCGGGAACACAACCTCTGGGTGGGCACCGACGCGGGTTTAACGATTCTTCGCGAACAGGCATTCCTGACCTACGGCATGCGGGAGGGTGTCGCGGGCGAGCTGGTTCGAGCCGTGATGGTAAGCAACGACGGCGCGGTCTGGATGGCGACCGAGAATGGGCTGAGCCGGCGGCAGGACGGTTCGATTCGCACACTGACGACCGCGGACGGACTCGCGAGCAATATCACGCTGGCGCTCGCGCAAAATGCGAATGGCGACGTGCTGGTTGGTACGCCAGACGGCTTAAACAGGATCCATGGCAAGTCCATTTCGTTGCTCACATCAGCCGACGGGCTGGCCGATGACTTCGTGCGCTCCATCTACGTGGATGGGGACCAGTCGCTATGGGTAAGCACGCGGCGCGGGCTGACTCATGTGCAAGGAAATCGCGCCACTATCTATACGCACAAGGACGGGCTCGGGGCCGATTTCGTCGGCGCGGTGCTGCGAGACAACAAAGACAGGCTTTGGGTCGCCACGCTCGACGGCTTGAGCCGCTTTGACCAGGACCGGTTTCGGAACTATACAACCGCCGACGGGTTATCGAGCAACGTGATCACTGCGCTTTATGCCGATAACAACGGCGCTCTATGGGTCGGCACCCAGGGGGGTGGTCTCGACCAAGTTCTCGGTGATCAGATAAGCGCGATCCCGGAGCGTTCAGGCTTGCCGGTTGCGATCTATGGAATCGTGGAAGACTCTGATAGTCATCTATGGTTCTCCTCGAATACCGGCATTTTTCGTGTGAGCAAGAACGAATTAAATCATGCCGCCGAGAACGGCGCAACGCCGCTTGATGTCACCAGTTTTGGTACGAGCGATGGCCTGCGCATCAGCGAGTGCACGCAGGGCGGCCACCCGGCTGTCTGGAAGGCGCGCGATGGCGGGTTGTGGTTCGCGACGCTAAAAGGCGCGGCTGTGGTGCACCCGGATGGCCCAGCGCTGCACCAAGCGGTGCCCCTGGTTGTTGTCGAATCGGTTTCGATGGATGATCGGACTTTCGACCCGGCCTCAATCCGGGAGATAAAACCCGGATATTCACGGTTTGCGTTTGAATATGCCGGCTTGAGCTTCTCCGCGCCAGGACGTGTGAAGTACCGGTATAAGCTCGAGGGCTTCGACAAAGATTGGATTGATGCCGGCGCTCGCCGCATTGCTTATTACACAAACCTCTCGCCGGGACGGTACAGATTCCTGGTTACGGCCCGAAACGGAGACAGCGGATGGAATCGGTCCGGGGCCGGGTTGTCATTCCGGTTGCAGCCGCGCTTTTATCAGACGTATTGGTTCTACCTCTTGGCGGCCTGTATTGCCGGCGTTGCGGCGTACGGGATCTATCGCTGGCGCGTACGGGAAGTAGAAAGCCGGTTCGCAGCCGTCCTCAACGAGCGGAACCGGATCGCGCGAGAGATACACGATACGCTGGCTCAGGGCTTCGTTGGAGTTTCGGTCCAGCTGGAAGTGGTAGCGCGTTTGGTAAGAGCCTCTCCGGAGGAAGCGTCGGAGCATCTGAATCAGGCGCGCTCGCTGGTGCGCGAGAGCATAGCTGAAGCAAGGCGCGCGATTTGGGAACTACGCTCGCAGACAAGCTCTGAAAACGATTTCGCCGCACGTGTTTCGAAAATCGCAAAGCAGGCGGCAGCACCGGCGCGGGTGCAGGTGGAACTGGACGTCAAGGGGACCTATCGCCCGCTTACGCCGGTCGTGGAGGATGAATTGACGAAGATCTGCCAGGAAGCTGTGACGAATGCGATCCGGCACGCGCAGCCGAAGACCGTCCGGGTCGAATTGAGCTTTGAAAGGCGGCGAGTTCGTATGACGATTGCGGACGATGGCTGCGGTTTCGACACACAGTCTTACTCGTCCGGCGTGAACGGCCATTTCGGCCTGCAGGGCATGCGCGAGCGGGCAAAGCGCATCGACGCACAGCTTGTAGTGGAAAGCCAGACGGGAAAGGGTACACGAGTTTCGGTTGAGACGATGGTGGTTTGATGGATCCCATACGAATTCTGGTTGTGGAAGATCATAACGTGGTACGGCAGGGTCTAATCGCACTTTTGAAAACGGTGCCCGACATGTTAGTGGTTGGCGATGCGAGTGACGGACAGCAGGGTGTCGAGTTATTTCGCCAGCACAAGCCGGATGTCACCGTGATGGATCTGCGTCTGCCGAAGATGAGCGGCGTAGAAGCGATCACGGAGATCCGGCGTGAAACCCCGGGCGCCCGCGTGATTGTGCTGACTACCTTCGATGGGGACGAAGATATTTATCGTGCTCTGCAGGCCGGCGCGCGCGGATATTTGTTGAAGGACATGTTCGGCGAGGAACTGATGGATGCGATCCGGACGGTGCATGCCGGGCGCACGCGGATTCCGGCCGCTGTCGCGCAGCGGCTTGCGGAACGAATGGGCGGCCCCAACCTTACAGCTCGTGAGTTGGAAGTCCTGAAATTGATTGTGGCCGGCAGAAGCAACAAGGAAATCGGCTCAGACCTGTCGATTTCGGAGGCCACTGTCAAAAGCCACATCAACAGCATCCTGAGCAAGCTGGGCGTAACGGATAGAACACAGGCGGCGACTACAGCCTTACAGCGAGGGATCGTTCATCTCGAAAAATGAGGCACTGGCCGCGGCTTTTTTCGATACTTTCGATTTTTTCCGGATTGATTTCAACTGCATACGCAGCCGCAGAAAACAATCACAGTGAATGGCGCGCGGCGCGAGACTCGGAATTGCGCGAGATCATACCCGCGCGGGCACCGGTCGAGAAGGAGCGAATCGAGACGGAGTTCCGTACCGCGTCAGGCATCACAGACGGGAAAGGAAAGTATGTCGCGGGCGTAGTCCTCATAACAGCCGGGTATGCGGCGGAAGGCAAATATTCCCATTTCCTGATCGCTCAGGTTCCAGTCAAAATCGGGCAACTTCAGCTGAGCCCTGGCGAATACGTGTTCGGCTGGCAGCGGGGCGAGGACGCGCTGACCGTGAAGTTCTACAACGCGCAGACAGGAGTGTTCCTCGGCGAGGTTACCGCTGAACGGGTAAACCGTACCGGCCGCATCGAATCGTTCCACATCTACCCACCGGGCGGAAAACCGCTGATTCAGATTGGCCGGTTCGCCATGGCGTACGAGATCGGAGAGTAGTGCCAAAAACTTCAGGCGGCCCGCATCTTGCGTTGGCCGCCTTAGGTGTGTGCTAGGTTGCTTCCTGTTTGAGGGGTAACTCTATGTTCGATCAAAACGCGCCCTGCGTCATCTGTCAAAGGGTCCAATTTCGAATCAAACCTTGGATGGAGACCGGACGCCATCGCCACGTTCGGAGTTGTTACAAGCCGGGAACGCTGCTCTGACTTTATTGCCCTTGTAGCCCAGTTCGTCTATGAGACCGATGCGGGATGTGTAGTACCCGTCGGCGGTAAGCCCTTTTACCAGCGCAAAGAACTGGACGTTGCGCGGTTGGCGGAGCCTGGCTTGCGCATCGGCTGAGGCAGCGGCATCGGCGGCGTCACATAAGGGCTGCAAAATGGCAAGCTGCTGCGCTTCGGTAAGGTCTGTAAACCGGCTGCCGGCGGCCAACCGGTCCGCCTCTGCATCGAGCCAGCGAAGCCCATCCGCGGCCACCAATTGCTCATCGGTGTTGCGCGCCAGAACAAAGTCGATATAGGCGGGAACACCAGCCTCAATGGCGCCCGGCGTGTCCGTTGCCGGAATGAGCAGTTCTGAAATGCGGGAGATGGTCTCGAAATCAGCGTTGTTGAGAAATCGGGAACCAACACGGCTTTGCGGGGGCGCGTGCTCATGCCGGGCTTCGCTTTGCGCGAGCAGTTCATCACTCGCAAAGGGGTATGCGCAGGTTGTACCGATCGCGCCGATTATCTTCAGCAGTGACCGTCGATTCGAAGAATAGGCGCTCATCAGACTTCCCCTTTTTGTACCCGGTCTGCGATATGGCCGGCGGTTCGGGCTGCCAGCGCCATGATCGTCAGGGTCGGATTCTTCTCCGATGCCGAGGGAAACACGCTGGCGTCTACGACGTACAGATTCGGTACATCGTGCGAGCGGCAGAACTTGTCGAGTACGGAGGTGTTCGGGTCCGCGCCCATGCGGCATCCGCCGATCTCGTGATTCGTTTCCGGTTCTGAACTCTCGCTATGAATCCGAGCTTTACTGGCGTCGAGAATGGCGCGGGACCACACTTTCAGATCCTGATGCAGCCGCATGTCTGAATCCGAAAGCTTCCAATGCCGGCGAGCGCGCGGCAGGCCATACTCGTCCACGCGGCTGGGGTCAAGATCGATGTAGCTTTCGGCGTTCGGCAGCATCTCCTGGTACGGCGTGAACGTGATGTACGCCGGATAGTGCGACTTGATTGATTCTTTGTACGCCTTCCCCATTCCGGGCATGCTGCGCGCCCAGCCCACGGTCCTGTAGTTTTGATAGCCGAATTGAACCCCGAAGCTACGCGGATAATCCCGCTGCCTCGCGTGCATAAAGGAGGGGATGTAGGCGTGGTCGAGAAAGCCCTCGTCATTTACTGCCGGCGTTCCGATCAGTTCTTCCACAAAGACCTCATAGCCGGCTGTGATGTGAGGAATGAAGTTCTTCCCAAGCTGACCGCTCGAGTTGCCAAGACCCGCCGGGAACCGGCTGGATTTCGACATTAACAGCAGCGCGACACTTTGAGCGCACGCGCAGGCAATTACCACAATGCGACCGCGCGCTACATTTTGCGCCCGCGTCTCGCGGTCAAAATAGCGGACTTCTTTTACCAGGGCTTCGTCAGAGGTGGCCAGTTCATACACAATGCTGTTCTGGCGCAAGGTCAACTTGCCGGTCTTGAGCGCCGGATACATGTGCACGTCGGCTGAATTGTATTTAGCAACCACGTCGCATCCGGACATACAGTTGCCGCAGAAATGGCAGGCGGGACGCGAACTGCGCGCCTTTGTCAGGGTCGCCTTGCGGACATGAATCACCTCGATGCCGAGCGTCGCGGCGCCTTTCTTGATTGCGAGATCGCTGCATTTCATCGGGACCGGAGGAAGAAAAACGCCGTCCGGCAGATCCGGCAGATGATCGTAGTTGCCGCACACACCCACCTCGCGCTCAATGCGTTCGTAGTAGGGTGCGAGGTCCTGATAATCGATGGGCCAGTCCTGGCCGGCGCCATCATGCTGCCGCCCTTTGAAATCGCGCTGGCTGAAGCGCAAGGCGACGGCGTTCCAGAGCATGGTTTTGCCGCCGAGACCACGGCTCCTCTCGCCATCGAAGCCCGGCTTGCCCGGCTTCATGACGGGTATGTGGCGCGATGGGAACTCGAACGGGAGCGCATGGGTGTTGAAATCCGTGCGCGTTTCCACTTTGGGCCCTCCTTCGAGCACCAGGACATCCGCGCCACGCTGCGCAAGGTGGGCCGAGAGCGTTCCACCGCCGGCGCCAGAACCGATTACCACCACGTCATACACTTTGCCGGGCATGAGTGCAATTCACCTGCTCTTGTTTTCGAAAAGGAAAAGGCCGCTCTTGCCAGCGACTACGAAATCGAGGTCACCATCACGGTCAATATCCGCTACGGGAATCTGAATTCCGCCACCGGTGCGGCCGCCATAATCCAGCACGTGCTTTGCCCACTCAACCTGCTTGGTTTGCGGGCCGATCAGCCGCTCATACCAGTAAACGCCCAGCGGCTCACGCGCACCCGGGTCCTCGCCGTTATGCGCCATGTAGCGCTTGCCGGTGAGCAGCCCGATGTTGTGTCCCCCGCGAAAATCGACCAGCGTCACGGCATGCGGCTGCGACCAGCTGTCGTCGATGATGTGTTTCTCCCAGCGGCCGTCACCCTTGTTTTCAAGCCAAAAGATCCCGTAATCGTGCGCCATCGATGAAATCACGTCCGGGCGGCCGTCGTTATTGACATCCGCAACATAAAGGAATCCGAGCGCCTTGAATGACCACTCGGGATGGAAGCTCCAATTACCGGAGCGAGGGTTGGCGGGCGCCTCCAGCCAACCTTCGGGCGTCAGGATATCGTTTCTGCCGTCGGCGTTCACGTCGCCAACGCCGATGCCGTGACCGTAGCTCCGCGGACTGACCTCATGTTTGACGAGACCGCCCGGCCCGCGCTCATACCACGCGAGCGGAGCTTTGGGATCGCCAAATTGCGGCAGGATCTCATCCGCTTTGCCGTCGTTATCCAGATCCACGAGGAACGTAAACTCGATGGGCCATGAAGTTTCGATCGCATGCTCAGACCAGGGTGCCCCTGTCCGGCCCGGGTTCTTCCACCAGGCGAGCTTTTTCGAGAACCAGCCCGACGTGACAAGGTCAATGTGCCCGTCGCGGTCGACATCCAGCGGCAACGTGCTCAGATCATCGATGTAGTAGTTCGTATAAAGAATGTCGCGGAAGTGATGCTTCGTCCAGTGGGGCGCCTCATACCAGTTCTCGCCAGAGACGATGTCGAGCCGGCCGTCGCCGTTTATGTCGGCGATCGCGGCCGATTCGCTCGAGCCGAGATCGAGTGTGTGCTTTTCGAACGGAATCTCGGGCGGGCGGGTCAATTGGTAAGCAAACAATCCTGAAGCAAGCAGCGCCGCCCAAGTCGCGTGCTTGAGAAAACCATTGTGGCGCAAACGCACGTTAGGAAGATGACAGCTTATCAGAGTGATAGCCTCGTCTTTCATCGAGGAGGCGAGCATGAAATTTGGGATCAACACTTTTCTTTGGACTGCGGAGTTCAACGAGGACAACTTCCATCTGCTGCCCGCGATACGGAGCCACGGTTTCGATGGCGTGGAGGTCTCGCTGTTTCGTCCCGCCGGCTTCCCGGCCGCGAAGATCCGGCGCGCGCTGGCGGACGAACGCCTCGAATGTACGGTCTGCTCGGTGTTGCCGCGCGGTGTCAGCCTGATCTCGGAGGATCGAAATGTCCGGGGTGAAGCTGTCAGCCATTTGAAAGCCTGCATTGAGAGCACGGCTGAGGCAGGCGCGCGCATCATCGCGGGTCCGCTGTACGCACCTGTAGGGTACCTTCCCGGGCGGCGCCGGACCGCGGACGAGTGGCAAGCGGCTGTTGAGGGCTACCAGCAGCTCGGAGATGTGTTGAGCCGTCTCGATGTGCAGCTCTGCATTGAGCCGCTCAACCGGTTTGAAACTTTCTTCCTCAACACGACAGCCGATGCGGTCCGCCTTTGCCAGGAGGTCAATCATCCCAACGTTGGTATCTTGTGGGACAGCTTTCACGCAAATATCGAGGAGAAGGACCCGCCCGCGGCCTTGCAGCAAGCCGGACCTCACCTGAAGCATGTTCACACATGCGAGAATGACCGCGGCACTCCAGGCAGCGGGCACGTAGACTGGCGCAGTTTGTTTGTCGTGCTGAAAAATTTGAACTATAGCGGCTGGCTCACCATCGAGAGCTTCGGGTTTGCGCTCGGGGACCTTTCATCGGCGGCCTCCATCTGGAGAGATCTCGAGCAGAACTGCGAGGATATCGCCTGGCGCGGCATTGAATTCCTCAAGCGGGCGGCAGCGGTCCAAGCGGATGGCGCGGCGTGAGACGCGCATGATAGTTTTTGCATCGGCGATATTACGGATTTTTTCGCGTCCGGCCTGAAATTACACAAGTCTTACAAAACAACAAGCCGATCCTTGTTAGGGTCGAAATAAAGCATGCAAATAGAGGCAACAGGCCATGTCGATTCCTTCCCGGAGCAGGAAGGACTGAACTGGACCACAACACTCGTATTGGTGATTTTTCATATCGGTGCGATCGCGGCGCTCTTTTTCTTTTCATGGAAGGTCTTCGCGATTGCAGTGTTCCTGTATTGGATGGCAACCGGGCTGGGCATCAGCATGGGCTATCACCGGCTGCACACGCACCGCTCTTATAAGGTTCCGTGCCTGCTCGATTATTTTTTCGCCGTCTGCGGCACGCTCACGTTGGAAGGCGGACCGATTTTTTGGGTTGCCACGCATCGCATTCACCACCAGAAATCCGATCAGCACGGAGATCCCCACTCTCCACGCGATGGCGCCTGGTGGGCGCACGTCGGCTGGCTGCTGTTTGGCGAGGCAAAGCACAACAACACGCGCCTGATGTCGAAGTACGCCCCCGACCTGGCGAAAGATCCGTTCTATGTCGTGCTGAACAATTATCACTGGGTGCCGCTGGTAATTCTCTCGGCGATATTGTTCGCAATCGGCGGATTGCCCCTGTTTCTCTGGGGCATTTGCCTGCGTGTTGTGGTGGGGCTGCATGCCACCTGGCTGGTGAACTCGGCGACCCACATGTGGGGTAAACGCCGCTTTGCCACGCGCGACGATTCACGCAACAACTGGTGGGTTGCGCTGCTGACGTTTGGAGAAGGCTGGCACAACAATCACCACGCGCACCCCACGTCCGCGCGCCACGGCCTTATCTGGTATGAGTTCGATCCCTCCTGGCTGCAGATCAAGTTTTTGAAGCTTGTCGGCCTCGCAAAATCGATCCACGTCGCAAAGATCGGAAGCGCGGTTCCTGAAAAGAAAGCCGCCTAAGCCGCTCGAGTGCGGCCGTATCACCCCTCAAGGCATAATTTGAGTGATGGTGGTTGCAGGCCGGCAGAAATCGATCGCATTCTTCATTGCGCTCGGCATCGGGCTGATAACCGTCATTGTTTTTCTTTACATCGGTTGGGTGCTGCTCAACTGGCGTACGGGGATTCTGCTGTTCTTTGGCGTGCTGCTGCTCGCGATGATCATCAGCGGCATCGTCCTGAACACGATCTTCCTGGTGCGGGAGATTCGGCGTAACGCGCAGCACGACGCGTTCATCAACGCGGTGACGCACGAGCTGAAAACGCCCGTCGCGTCCATCCGGCTCTACCTGCAGACGCTGCAAACAAGGGTTGTTGATGACAGTAAGCGGAGCGAGTTTTACAGCATCATGCTGCATGACAGTGACCGTTTGCTGGCCACCATCGAACAGGTTCTGCGGACCGGCCGTGTAGGGCCGTCCTCGCGCGCCGTCAATGCATCGAGTGTCGATTTCAATGCGCTTGTTAACGATTGTTTGAAGCACGCGTGCAGCCGCTACCAGCTTGCTCCGGATTGCGTTCGTTCTCTTCCCGCGCCAGCGATCACCATTCGCGGCGACGCTGATGAGCTTCGGGCGGCCGTTTCCAATCTGATCGACAATGCCGTTAAATATTCCGGCAACAACGTTCAGATAACAGCCGAGCTGCGCAACGTAGAGGGCAAATATGCCGCGCTGCGCGTGCGCGACCGGGGAATCGGAATCCCGAAAGCCGATCTGAAGCGTATATTCAAGCGCTTCTATCGCGTTTCCGGCGCAGCGACCGCGCGCCTGCAAGGTACCGGCTTAGGGCTCTATATTGTTCGTTCGGTAGCCAAGCGGCATGGCGGCCGCGCATGGGCGGAAAGCGAGGGGCCAGGGCACGGCAGCACCTTTGTCCTGCAGTTGCCCGTGGCAAGATGACCCGTGTTCTGGTCGTAGAGGATGAACGGCATCTCGCCGAGGGGCTGCGCTTCAACCTGGAAGCGGAAGGCTATCAGGTGGAGGTCGTCGAAACCGGGGAAGAAGCGCTGGACAGCCTGTTGCCTAATCCCAATGAGTTCGCGGTTCTGGTGCTTGATGTGATGCTTCCCGGCATGAACGGCTTCGCCGTGGTGTCGGAGCTGCGGAAGGCGGGGCAATTCATCCCGACGCTCATCCTGACCGCCAGAGGGCATCCCGACGACATTCTGAAAGGCTTTGCAGCCGGCGCCGACGATTACCTGACAAAACCGTTCGAACTCCCAATTCTCATGGCGCGCATTCACGGTCTGCTGCGGCGGCGCGAATGGCTGGAGCGTTCCCTAAATGTTGCCGCCGTGCCACAAGGAGTGAGTGAGGTGTTTCAGTTCGGCGCAAACCAGAAAGCGGTTCACTTCGATGAGCTCGAGTTACGTGTGCGCGACCAGGTGTTCCGGCTGACGCTCATGGAGGCGAATGTCTTGCGCTACCTCATCCGTCATGAAGGAAAGCCCGTTTCGCGGAAGAGCATGCTCGATCAGGTTTGGGGCCTGCAGGAAAATACCGACACGCGACCGATTGACAACTTCATCGTGCGGCTGCGGCGGTACATCGAGGATGATCCGACTCGCCCACAACACCTGATTACGGTTCGCGGCGTGGGCTATCGTTTCACGGCGGAGCCTGGGACAGGCTAGCGATCACAAAAGGCTCGAGCATTACTCCTCGACCAGGAACTGCTCGAATTTGCCATCCGGCATGAGGTAGATGTTTAAACGAACCGTGTCTTTCGCGAAGCGGGCGCGATAGCTGAGTTGAGTCATTCCGCCGCGCTGCGAGGCGTTTTGGCGATCGAGAAGCTGTAAGGGGCCGACCGGGCCAAGAGAATCGCGATAGTCGCTCAAAGCGAGCGCGGTGAAGTAGGAGTTCGCGTTTGCCGTAAATAACGAGCGGTCTATGCGACCCTGCTGCAGCGATTCCAGAATCGAGCGGACCTGCTGATCCTGCCGCACCGCCGCGGCGTTTTCCGGGTCCAGCAATTCAGATGCAATCTGCTGGGTTACGGGAGAGATCAGATTGACCCCGTCTTCGTTCGACAGGACAACAATCCCGATGTCCTTGGCCGGGAACAGCGTATTGAGCGCTAAAAAGCCCGAGACCTCACCGCCGTGGAATAGGGCCGGCGTGCCGTGCTGGTCGCCGACCTGAAGTCCGAGAGCATAGTGGGTGCCAGAACCGTCTTTTAGTTTCACCTCGCGCGTGAACTCATCGTAAGATGCGGCTGCCAGAATTCGCTTCTGGAGGAACGCAATGTCCCACTTGGCCAGATCTGAGGGCGTCATGCACAGTTCACCGGCAGCAAAATACCAGCCATTTGCTTCTCTGGCCACCGGCCGCGGCGGGCCGAGTGCGTATCGCGTGTAAGCCGACGCGTCAGCAGGGCTGTGAACCTCGCAATCGCCGGCGGAAGCCATGCCGAGCGGATCAAAGAAATTCGTTTTGAGAAACGACAACAACGGCTGGCCGGACACTTTCTCGAGGATCGCGCCTGCGATGACATAATTCGTGTTGCTGTACTGCCACTGTGTACCGGGATCAAAGTTCAGAGGCTTCTTCGCCCAATGGTTCATGATCTCGGTGGGCGTGGTCGGTTTGGTCCACTCAGGAATAAGGTAATCCTGTGGCGCGTAATCTTCATAGCCGGAGGTGTGCGACAGCAGGTTCCGGATGGTTACTTCGTCAGCGCGCGTCAAATCCGGCAGGTATTTTGAGACTTTATCGCCGAGCGAGAGTTTCCCTTTCTCCTGTTCGAGAAGGATCGCCGCGGCCGTGAATTGCTTGCTGATGGAGCCGACGGCGTAGCGAGTGCTCGTGCTTGCGGCGATCTCGCCGGCGAGGGTAGCCTGCCCGAATGCTTTTGCGTAGAAGAGCTGGCCACCTCTGACAACCGCCACCGAGACGCTTGGAACACCAAACGATTCCCTTAGAGCGCCAATCTTCTGGTCGAGCACGCTGCTGACGTTTTCGGGTGATTGACCGGCAGGCGCAACGCTGCCGATGAGAACGATCGCGATAAGGCTTCGAGATAGTTTGCAAAGAGCGGAGTGAGGCATTGGTAGTAATCGGCGCAGGTAATTCGGTCGACCCGATACAAGTCCCATCAGTGGAAGTGGAACTGCTGCTCCTTTGTCCATTGAACATTGTAAGGAGCGAGGTTGCCACGTACGCAACGACAGGCACAAGAAGGAGATGGGAGCTATGAGAAAGACTTTGTACACGCTAGTGCTGGCGGCGTTCTCGCTGCCGTTAGTGGCGGTGGGCGCGCCGATCCCGCAGGCGGGCGGCGGCGCGGGCAGCGCCGGATCCGCGGGACAGGCGGGCGGTGGTTCTGCGGGCGGCTCTGGAGGACAGGCGGGCGGCGGCTCTGCCGGACAGGCCGGCGGCGGCTCTGCCGGACAAGCCGGGGGCCAAATGGGGCAGAACGGCCAGAACGGAAACGGCACGAGCGGATCGGGAACCACACGGTCAAAGCGCGGCCATCACAAAGGTTCGACAGGTACGGGCGGAGGAACGGGGGGCAGCTCGACGGGAACCGCCGGTGGAGCCGCCCAGACGGGCACCAGCCGGTAACCTTATTTCAACGTCAGAAATGATTCAGGGGGAGGGATCGTCGTGTCCGATCTCTCCTCTGCTCCGAGCCGCTTGACGAGCAGCACCGTAAAATCGTCGGTGAAAGGATTCCCTCCGTTCCAACGGCGAACATACTCGGTCAGAGCGGCAACTATCTCCGCGGCCGATCTTGCACGGTAATGGTGAAGAAAGTCCGCCAGGCGATCCTCCCCGAGTTCCTCTCCCGTGCCGATTGAAATCGCCTCCGTCACGCCGTCGCTATAGAGTGCGAGCAGGTCGCCCGGATTCAGCTCAGTCCGCTTAAGTTCGAAGCTTGCGTCGGGAAAAAGGCCGAGTACGGTACCGATGCCCGACAGCTTTTCGACCGTCCCATTCGCGCGTAGCAAAACGGGATAGTTGTGGCCGGCGATGCTGTAGTGCAGAGATCCGGTTTTCGGATCGAGCAGCGCATAGAAAAATGTGATGAATTTACCCGGCGGGCAGCGCTCTGCGAGGCTTCGATTCAAGAGACAAACTGCCGAAGAAGGGTCCGGGCTGGTTTCGCGCAGCATCCGGACACGGGCCTGAAGTCCCGACATGAGAACGGCCGCGGGCAGGCCCTTGCCCGAGACATCGCCGACGACAAGGGCCAGACGGCCGTCCGCGTAAGGAATAAAGTCGTAATAATCGCCGCCGACGGTGTGACAGGGAAGATTGAAGCCCGCCAGATCGTAACCTTCGTAGAAGGGCGCTTCGGTCGGCAGCAAGGTGCGTTGGATGTCGCTTGCTTGCGCAAGCTCTGATTCCATGAGCTTCTCGGCCTGTTCCACCTCCGCTAGCCGCGCGTGTTCGATGCGAATGGCCGCGACATTTGCCATAACGGTAAGCAGGTCCAGGTCCTCCTGACCGAACGGCCGATAGACGGAGCCATTGTCGACATAGATGAGTCCGATCACGCGATCGCGTGTCTGAAGGGGTACAGCCATCATGCTTCGAACCCGCTGCATGACGATGCTGCGCTGGTCGCGGAGAGCTTGATCCTGCATGGCGTCGCTGATGACGAGAGAGCACTTCTCGCGGATCACGCGATCACGCACGGCAGTGCTGATGGCAAAGCCGGCGCCTTCACTGGCGCGCACCACCAGCTCATTCTCTTCCAGGGTAAGGATGACCCCGCGGCGTGCCTCCATGGCCGAAAGCGCAAGCTTGAGGATGACTTCGAAAAGCTCATCGAGCGGGCGGTAGCTGGTCAGCTCCTGTCCGGCCCGAATCAGAGCACTGACCACGCGCGTGGTGCTGAGAGAGATGTCGCGATCGGCCTGTGCGCCAGAACCCGCTTTGTTCAGAACCTTGTCAAGGCTGGTGACAATGGTCGCCTCACGGGTGATCTTCTCTTCTTCCTGCGAAATGAAGGAGACAACAGGCTTGGGCGGCTCGGCGCCCTCGTGCACCTCTATGGTGAGGTGTCCCGCATAAATGCGATCACCAGTCCTGATTTTGTGCGGCACCTTCAGGCTGGTCGCGTTGACCACGGTGCCATTGCGGCTGGCGCAGTCTTTTACGAACCAAGCGGAGTCATGCTGTTCGAAGCACAGGTGGTATCGGGAAAGCCAGGGATCGTCCGGATACGCCAAGTCGTTATCGGCAGAACGCCCCAGCGAAAGAGTAGGCTTTCGGAGTTC
>JAFAMM010000466.1 GCA_019233375.1 Acidobacteriaceae bacterium | reverse complement strand
TTCTGGTTGCTGAAGTTTCTTCTGGAGCGAATGCTCGCGCGCCGCGCCGCTCGATGGAGCATACGCAGTATCGCCGATCCCGCGGTCATACCGCTCGCGGGCATCATTCTTGCTGTACTGAGCTTTCTGTTCACTCCGATTAGCAATACATTGACGCGGATGCAGGAGTATGAGGCGGATATTTTTGGCCTGAACGCCGCCCGCCAACCGGATGGGGAAGCGCAGGTGGACCTCATGTTAGGCGAGTATCGAAAACTCGATCCCGGCCCTATAGAGGAAGCGCTGTTCTTTGATCATCCGAGCGGCCGGACTCGCATCTACGCCGCCATGCGCTGGAAAGCCGAGAACCTCTGCCTCTTCGACGCCTCCCTGCCTTGCCGTACGCAACCCGCTTCAGACCTTCTGCCACTCTCCGCTTCGTCCGGATCGCAGGACAGCCTCGATCACGGCCATATTGGCAAGTGAATCCTCGAGCGGCACCGGGACATGGCGGTTGTCCTGAATTGCCTGCGAAAACGCGTCCCCCTGGATGGTGTACTGATCCGCGGTCGCGAACTCTTCTACCTGCGCGCTCCGTCCGGCAAGCTGCGATCCGTCATCAATGAAAATCCGGCTCGGGCGATCCGGCGGAATGTTGTAGGGAACCTCGATTTCGATCCGCCCCTTCGTTCCGAACAGCTGCATTCGTTGAAATGGGACCATCTGTGTACTGCAGGTAAACACAGCCTGCCCGGGAGCAAAGTCGAGCAGCGCGGAACTGAGGCGATCTGTACGGAACTCTGGATCGATATCGATCAACCCGGCTACCCGCGACGGTTCGCGCTCAAACAGAAAGCGCGACATCGTGATCGGGTAACAGCCGATGTCCATCATTCCCCCGCCGCCGATCCCGGCTATATTACGCACGTTTTGCGGATCGCGATTGAAATAGCTGAACACACTTACAATGGATCGCAGTTCGCCGATGTTTCCGCTGCGGACAATCTCCCGTGCCCGCAGCCACTCGGGATGCGTGCGCACCATAAATGCTTCGCCGATCTTCACGCCTGTTCTGTCACGCACCTCGATCAGCGTCCGTGCCTCTTGAACATTGAGTGCGATTGGTTTCTCGCAGAGTACATGCTTACCCGCTTCCGCTGCTTTGGTCGACCAGGGAACGTGCAGATGGTTCGGCAGCGGATTGTAGACGGCGTCAAGGTCAGGATCGGCCAGCAGTTGCTCGTAACTGCCGTATGCCTTCGGAATGCCCAACGTATCGGCGGCCTGCCGGGCTTTGGTGAGGTCACGCGATGCAATCGCGGAGATGTCGCATCGCTCGCCCTTTTGCATGCCCGGAATTACTTTTTTCACGGCGATGTTTGCCACGCCCAATACACCCCAGCGAATCTTTTTCAAACTTCCTCCCTTTGATTTTTCTGCTCAGAGCAGAGTGCTGTGGTTCTCCTGCTCACTTCGGCAGATCAGGGCAGACGAATTCTTTCGTAACCGCCGTAAGTGTGATCTCGCGAGTATCAGCAGCCCACGCCAGCTTCCTGATGAAACGTAGCTTGCTGCCGTTCAATTCAAGGATCTTTGCGGTGAACGCCGGCCGGCCATCTTCCATCACATGCAGTACATTGGGGGCCTCTCTATCCGCAGACCAGAGCGCGATGCGATACGTCTCCACGCATGACGTCTCGAGCAGCATCCCACTCTTCAGGAAAATGTAAATCATGCCAGCCGCGTTCCTGGCGCCTTCGCTCTTCACTTGCCAGATCCGGCCGCAAAGCTGCGGTGGGATCGGCGCCGGCGGATCGCCGAGCATCGTCCGGCTTGCCAGTACCAGGCTGAGAACCGTTAGGCCGCGACTCATTCCGTCCATTGTGCATTAATAACGAAGAGAAGATCCGCCCTGCCGCGAAAAAAACATCCGGCGCCGCAGGGAGCGGCGGCCGTTTCCCAAGCGAACGATGGGCCGTCGCGTACCGGCATAAGGCCTTTCTGATTCTGGTACGACGCTCCGGCCGCTTCGCGTCTGGCCACGGACTCCCCTGCTAAACTTGGAAATTAGTCTCGCCCAGATGCGAGCAGGCGTCTTTGCGCGCACGGGCCCTCCGCTTTCCTCGCGGGTTCAGGCCGGCACACTTCTAAGGAGCGAAGCAGTCTTCGATGAAATACATCTTTACATCTGAATCAGTGACGGAGGGCCACCCGGACAAAATCGCGGACCAGGTCTCAGACGCGGTCCTCGACGCAGTCCTGGCGGACGATGCAGCCGGCCGCGTCGCCTGCGAAACCCTCGTGACGACAGGAATCTGCGTTGTCGCGGGCGAGATCACAACCAAGACGTATGTCGATGTCCCCCGGCTTGTGCGCAGCGTTATCAACGATATCGGATACAACGATGCGAGCTACGGGTTCGACTGCAAAACGTGCGCGGTCGTCAATATGATTCAGGCGCAGTCGCCGGATATCGCCATGGGCGTCGATACAGGAGGAGCGGGCGACCAGGGCCTGATGTTCGGCTACGCCTGTGACGAAACTGCGGAATTAATGCCGCTTCCTATCATGCTGGCGCATAAGTTGGTCCGCCGCTTGAGTGAAGCGCGCCGGAGCGGCGAACTTCCTTATCTCCGCCCGGACAGCAAGAGCCAAGTCAGTGTGGAGTATGTGGACGGAAGACCGAAGCGCGTCGACGCTGTCGTCGTCTCGACTCAGCACGACGATGATCTTTCTTCCGAACAGATCGAGAAAGACGTCAAGAAAAAAATCATTAACTCCGTTGTGCCGTCTGGCATGATCGATTCGCAAACCAAGTTTCACATCAATCCGACCGGCCGTTTCGTCATCGGCGGTCCGCACGGCGACACCGGCCTCACGGGCCGGAAAATCATCGTGGATACTTACGGCGGTATGGGCCGGCACGGCGGCGGCGCATTCTCCGGCAAGGATCCGACGAAGGTGGACCGCTCTGCCTGCTATATGGCTCGCTATGTGGCCAAGAATCTGGTCGCATCGGGACTTGCTTCCCGCGCTGAAGTGCAGCTCGCCTATGCAATTGGAGTAGCGGAACCCGTTTCGGTCATGGTCAATACTTTCGGCACCGGCAAGGTGGAAGATACGCGCCTGGCAGAAATCGTGCTCGAAAACTTCTCGCTCACTCCGGCGGGCATGATCAAGCATCTGAATCTGCGCCGGCCGATCTATCGCAGAACTGCGGCGTTCGGACACTTCGGCCGCACCGAAGACAGCTTTTCCTGGGAAGCGACCGACAAGGCTGAACAGCTGCGTGAAGCCGCCCAACTTACCACCGCTACCGCGTAACGGAGCCTGGGCCTAAGCCCGGGCGTAGCTTCTGCTGCGTCTCGCATCGCACAGATGGCGGGCGGCATCTAATAAAGGAATAGTAAGTAGTGTCAACAGCAACGGCAGATTGCAAGCGTTCGCTCGAAATCGAAATACCGGTGGATCAGGTCGAGCGAGCGCGCGAGAAAGTCACGAATTCTATCAAAGCTCGCGTGCGATTGCCCGGGTTTCGACCGGGCAAGGCGCCGCTGAGCATGATTCAATCGCGCTTTGAAGGGGAGATCCGCAGCGAGGTTCTTGACCTGCTGCTTCCCGAAGCCTTTCGCGAGCGCATCCAGAAAGACGAGTTGAAAGTTGTCGGCCAGCCGAATATCTCTGACTTGCATTTCGAAGCCGGCCAGCCGATCCGTTTTAAGGCGGAGTTCGAGGTCGCGCCCGAGTTCGAGCTCGGCGAGTATCGCGGATTGCCCGTGAAGTACGAGGAGCCGACCGTCACGGACGAAGAAGTCGAAAAGCGGCTCGAAGCAATGCGCGAGAGCAAGGCCGAGTATCCGAATATTGACCCGCGCCCCATCGAGAACGGCGACTATGTACTGGTGCACCTCAAGACACTGTCCGGTGTCGCCGAGCCGATTGACCAGGATGCACAGATTCAAGTGGGCGCCGCGGATACGATGCCGGGCTTTACAGAAGCCCTTGTGGGCGCGAGCCCGGAGGACGTCAAGGAAGTCGAGATTACTTACCCGGAGGACTACGCGCAGGAAAAACTCGCAGGCCGCGCAGTGCGTTTCGAGATCACGCCCAAGGTGATCCGCAGCAAAGAACTGCCCGCGCTCGATGACGAGTTTGCGCGCGACCTCGGCGATTATCAAAACCTCGACGAGCTGCGCGACGCCGTTCGCAAATCCATCTTCCACGAAAAACAATTCGTGGCCCAGCAGGAAGCGAAGGAAGCGCTCATCGATCGCCTGGTCGAGTCGAATGACTTTGCGATTCCCGAAGCATACGTGGACCGCCAGATCGAAAATCAGGTTCGTATGCAGTTACGCAACCTCGCAGGCGAGGGCTTTGACGCAAGCAAGATCAAGCTGGATTGGCAGAAGGTCAAGGAAAACCAGCGCGACAAGGCCGTACGGAATGTCCGGGCTTCTTTGCTGCTCGAAAAGATCGCTGAGCGCGAGGCCATCGCGGCTACTCGTGATGAAGTCGACCGCGAAGTGCAGCGGACTGCGCGGCAGGAGCGTGAAGCTGTTGCCGTGACTCGTGCCAGACTGGAAAAGGAAGGCGGTCTGGCCCGCATCGCCGGTCATATTCAAACCGAGAAGACGTTGCAGTTTCTGTTTGATCAGGCCCAGAAGCAGGCTTAACCCCAGCTTTCCGACCTGTGCCCTCCCGGCCCCGGATATTGCCGTTTCGCACGTAAAACTGACGTAATGCTGATATACTGGGGTTGAAAATTCTTCCGATCGGGGCAAAAGGGATCTCTTGATCTTTCTTTCTCTAGGAGAACCAGCTTGAAGCGCGCCGGATCTGACGATTCCCTCCGCTGTTCTTTCTGTCATAAAAGCCAAGACGTCGTCGGCAAACTGATTTCATCCCCGAGTGATTACCCCCGGGCCTACATCTGCGACGAATGCATTGCCGTTTGCAACTCGATCATCGAGGATGACCGCCACGAACAAAGCTATGGCGCGCCAGGCAAGCTGCCCCGGCCGCTCGAGCTCAAAGAGTACCTCGATCAGTACGTCATCGGGCAGGATCCGACGAAAAAGAAGCTCGCGGTAGCTGTTTATAACCACTACAAGCGCATTCAGATGAATAAACAGCGCGGCAGCGAGGTGGAGCTTTCGAAGTCCAATATCCTCCTCATCGGGCCCACCGGAACGGGTAAAACCTTGCTGGCCCAGACGCTTGCGCGCATTTTGGACGTCCCCTTCGCCATCGTAGACGCTACCACGCTTACGGAAGCGGGATACGTTGGCGAAGATGTGGAGAATATCATTCTGCGGCTGCTGCAAAACGCTGATTGGGACGTGCAGCGGGCCCAGACGGGTATCATTTACATCGACGAGATCGACAAAATCGGCCGCAAGGACGAAAATCCCTCCATTACCCGTGATGTCTCGGGGGAAGGCGTACAGCAGGCGCTGCTGAAGATTCTGGAAGGCACGGTCGCCAATGTTCCACCCCAGGGTGGGCGAAAACACCCGCACCAGGAGTTCACGCCCGTCGACACGACCAACATCCTGTTTATCTGCGGCGGCGCGTTTGTAGGTCTCGAGAAGGTGATCGCGCGACGGGTGGGAACCAAGTCGATCGGCTTCGTCCCCCCGGATGAAAAAGAGGCCATCAGGCGGCCCAATGCCATTCGCCGGGATACCGATCTGCTCGGTCAATGCCAGCCGGTCGATCTGATCAAGTACGGCTTTATCCCTGAGTTTATCGGCCGCATGCCGGTCACTGCGGTGCTTGAGGACCTTTCCAAGGAGGCGCTGGTCCAGATCCTGACCAAGCCGAAGAATGCCATCGTCCGGCAATATCAGAAGCTCTTTGAGTTCGAAAATGTTAAGCTCAAATTTAGTGACGACGCCCTGGACGCTGTCGCGCAGCTTGCGATGGAACGTAAAGTGGGCGCTCGCGGGCTACGCATGATCCTCGAGGATCTCATGCTGGACCTGATGTACTATCTCCCCACCTTTAAAAAGGTTCGTGAGTTCGTAGTCACGAAGGAGATGGTCATGTCTCAAAAGATCAACATGGCTGTGCTTGAGAAGGCGGGCTAGTCAGCCGTTCCCTACCCGGAGAGTTTTCTCATGCCTCGTGCAGCTTCGGCACGAAAGCTGCTATATCTTTTCTAGCTTCCACTCGCGGAAGCGACTCCGCCTAGAAAGTCACAATGGTTACGACAAAAGATAAATCGGATACAAAACGATTGCCGATGATGCCCATCCGGGACGTAGTCATATTCCCGTATATGATGACCCCGTTTGTGGTCGGGCGGGAATCCAGCGTGCGCGCGCTGGAAGAAGCGCTGATGGGCGACAAGAAAATCTTTCTGGCAACCCAGCACGATGCTTCGGTCGATGAACCGCGGCCGGATGAAATTTACTCTGTTGGAACCGTAGCGAACATCGTTCAGAGCCTGAAACAGCCCGACGGCAACATCAAAGTACTGGTTGAAGGCGTGGAGCGCGGCAAGCTGATCTCGGTCAGCGAAGAAGAAGGCTACTTCCGCGCGGTGGTCAAAACCACCACATACAAGGTTGAGCAGGTAAGCCAGTTAGAGCCGCTTACCAGCCGCGTCACCAATCTTTTCGAGCAGTACGTGAAGCTCAGCCAGAACCTGAACTACGAAACGATGATCGCCGCCATTCGCGTGGACGATCCCGGCAAGCTGGCCGACACCGTGGGCGCCAATCTGCAGCTCACGATAGAAGAGAAGCAGGAGCTGCTTGAAATCTTCGATCCGGTTGATCGTCTCACGCGCGTTGCCGACCTCCTCGATATCGAAATCGAGAAGTTGAATGTGGATCGCACCATTCAAGGCCGTGTCAAGCGGCAGATGGAGCGCGCGCAGAAGGAATACTATCTCAACGAGAAGATCAAAGCGATTCAGAAAGAGCTCGGCCGCGGCGAGAAGAGCGAATATGATGAGCTGAAGAAGAAGATCGACGCCGCCGGCATGACCAAGGACGCGCATGAGAAGGCGATGGCCGAACTCAAGCGCCTGGAAGGCATGCCGCCGATGTCGGCCGAGTCCACTGTGTCGCGCAACTATCTGGACTGGCTCCTGGCCGTGCCGTGGAAGAAGAAAACGAAAGAAATTCGTGATCTCCGGTTCGCGCGCCAGATCCTCGAGAGCGATCACTACGGTCTCGAAAAAATTAAAGAGCGCATTCTCGAGTTCCTTTCCGTACGCCGGCTGGTTCAGAACCCGAAAGGTTCTATCCTCTGTTTCGTCGGGCCTCCCGGAGTCGGCAAAACATCGCTTGGCATGTCCATCGCCAAAGCAACCGGGCGCAAGTTTGTCCGCCTGTCACTCGGCGGCGTTCGCGATGAAGCCGAGATCCGCGGCCATCGGCGCACGTATATCGGGGCGCTTCCCGGTCAACTGATCCAGATGATGAAGAAGGCCGGGACAAAAAATCCCGTCGTCATGCTGGATGAAGTGGACAAGATGTCGATGGATTTCCGCGGTGATCCCTCGGCTGCTCTGCTCGAAGTACTCGATCCCGAACAGAATTACATGTTCATGGATCACTATCTTGATGTCGAGTACGACCTGAGCCAGGTCTTTTTCATCGCGACCGCGAATGTGCTGCACACCATTCCTCCGGCCCTGCAGGACCGCATGGAAGTGATTCGCCTTTCCGGTTACACGGAACTCGAGAAACTCGAAATCGCGAAGCGTTTTCTCGTGAAGAAGCAGCGCCGCGACAATGGGGTCACGGAAGAGCAGCTCGAATTTACCGAACAGGGGCTGCAGACGCTCATTCAGTCGTATACGCGCGAAGCGGGCGTTCGCAACCTGGAACGCGAAATCGGGAATCTCTGCCGCAAGATCGCGCGCAAGGTCGTCGAGGCGCAGTCCGTGGCGGCCGAGGAACTTGTCGGCGAGGCGGGAGAACCCGAAGTAATCGAAGAAGAAACGGCGGCCGAGGAAACAGCGGAAGCCACCGCGTCGGTGGCGACCGCAAGCAAAAAAGCCGCGAAGAAACGCGCGAAAAAAGAGGAGCCGGCGCCGCTCGTGCCCATCGACAAAGTCGTGATCGACCGTCAGACCGTCGGCGATATGCTGGGACCGGCGAAGTTCCGGGATCTCGACCTCGACAAGCAGAATGAAATCGGTGCCACAACCGGGCTCGCCTGGACCGAACTGGGCGGCTCCATCCTGACCACCGAAGCGACGGTCATGGAGGGTCGCGGCAAGCTAACCACTACCGGAAAGCTCGGCGACGTCATGCAGGAGTCCGCGCAGGCCGCCATGAGCTACGTGCGCTCGCGAGCGCAGTACCTCGGTCTGCCGAAAGACTTCTACCGGCATCTGGATATTCACGTGCATGTACCGGAGGGAGCGATTCCGAAGGATGGCCCGTCGGCCGGCATCACCATCGGCACCAGTATCTGCAGCGCGCTCACGGCCATTCCGGTCCGGTGTGATATCGCCATGACGGGTGAGATTACTGTGCGTGGCCGTGTACTACCTATTGGCGGCCTGAAAGAAAAGCTCCTGGCGGCTCATCGTCAAGGGATTTTGGAAGTGGTTCTGCCCAAGGACAATGAAAAGGACTTGGCGGACATTCCCGAAAATATCCGAAAAGAAATGAAGCTGCACTTTGTCTTCTCAATGGACGAGGTGCTGAAGATTGCCTTGGAACGCGAGATCGTGGCTCTGCCGCTTGCTCCTGCTGCCAGCGCGGCTGAGCTCGCGGGACGGCCCGAGGACAATCTGACGCACTAGTTTTTCGTAGACGAGTCTGCTTCTGGGTAGGGAACGAGGCTTAGTGGGAACGGCGACCGCCCCGGCAAAACTGATTATCAGCGCTGCCGGGCCGCAGCAGTTCCCTCCGGACCTCCATCCCGCTGCGTTGGAGTTCGCATTCTTAGGGCGAAGCAACGTGGGCAAGTCAAGTTTATTAAATTGCCTGGCGAGACAGGCGACAGGGCAGAGTGGGTCCTCCCAACGAGGCTTGGCGTTCACCAGCGCCCGGCCCGGCTGTACCCAGTTGATCAATTTCTATCGTGTGACGGATGATGTCCGCTTCGTCGATCTGCCCGGTTATGGATATGCGCAGGTTCCTCTCGAGGAGCGCGCGCGCTGGAAGGGATTGATTGAAACTTATCTGCGGGAACGGCAAAATCTCGCGTTGTCGTTCCTGCTTATCGACGCCAGGCGCGGATGGATGGATATGGACCTGGATCTCAAGGCCTGGCTTGAGTTCCGCAACCGTCGATACCAGGTGATTGTCACCAAGGTCGACAAATTTAAAAGCAACAATCAATTGAAAGCAGGATTGGCTGCTATCCAGAAAGAAATACCGGATCAACAGCCAGTGCCATTCTCGGCCGTCGATGGCCGGGGAGTGAGGGAAATTTGGCAAATCATCTCGAAGATCAAGAAACAGCAGTAGCCCCCGCGGCTGCCACCGAAGGTACGCCCACCGAGAAGCCAGAAGAGCGCACAGGCCGCGAGTCCGTGGTGCGCGAAACTGCAAAAGAAACGGACGGCGAAGCGGCACCGGTACAGGAATCGGTAGAAGGCCGCGCGGCAGAGACAAAGCAGGCCGACACCAAGCCTGCCGACGGCGACACGAAAGTAGCGGAACCTCGCGCGGATAAGCCCGCCGGCGACCGGCCGGCCACCCGGGTGCGAGCACAGGAAGGAAGAGGAAACGGCCGGCCCGCAGGCGATGGACCACGAAGAGTTGCTTCCGCCGCCGCCGAAGGAAAAAGCGCGGCAGAAGGGAAGGGCTCCGAAAACAGCTCGGCAGCCATCGTCCAGGGCGCCCCGGTAGCGGGTCACCAACCGCAAGCCTCTGCCCCCCAGAATCTCGCCCAAGGTGCGACTCCATCCAAGGAAACGCCCCCTCCACAAGGCCACGGTCCGCAGGCAATGCCGCGGCGCGGCCGGCATTCCATGGGCAACACCGGCCAACAAGGCCAGCGCAACGGTACTACGACGCTTGACCTGGTCGAACTAAAGGACATGAGCATCGTCGCGCTGAACCAGATCGCGAAGGATTTGGGCGTCCCCGGCGCGGCCGGTCTCCGCAAGCAGGAACTCATCTTCAAAATTCTTCAAACGCAGGCGGAAAAGAGCGGCCTCATCTTCTCAGAAGGCGTCCTCGAATGCCTGCCCGATGGCTTCGGCTTCCTGCGCGCACCGGAGTATAACTATCTGCCCGGCCCGGATGACGTTTACGTCTCACCCTCGCAGATCCGCCGCTTTGACCTGCGGACCGGTGATACTGTCTCCGGCCAGATCCGCCCGCCGAAGGAAGGCGAGCGCTACTTCGCGCTCATCAAAGTCGATGCCATCAACTTTGAGCCGCCGGAGGAGTCGCGCAACAAAATATTTTTCGATAACCTTACGCCGCTCTACCCCGATGAACGGCTGAAACTTGAGACCGCGCGCGACAACTTCTCCGGCCGTGTGATGGATCTGCTCACCCCGCTCGGTAAGGGGCAGCGCGGCTTGATCGTGGCGCCTCCGCGAACGGGTAAGACGATGCTGCTGCAGAGCATCGCGAATTCCGTCACGAGTAATCATCCCGAGATCAACCTTATTGTTCTCCTGATAGACGAGCGCCCCGAAGAAGTCACCGACATGCAGCGCTC
>JAFAMM010000404.1 GCA_019233375.1 Acidobacteriaceae bacterium | reverse complement strand
AGATCGTCCCGAACGTCAAGCTTGGCTCCGTGGTCGAGCAATATGCCGGCGAAACGTGCGCGGTCACGGTCGCTCACCGGACCGTGATACGCGGCCGCGAAATGCAGTGCGGTTGCGCCATAACGCGAAACATTGGCCATCAACGCCATGGCTCAGCAGCATTTGCATGCTTCGAAAATGGCCTTCGTTGTCGGAACTGTCGCCGCCCGCCCCTCGAATTGGCTGAATCAAAATCCAGTGCCAGGCCGGGTCATCCAGCGCCGACTTGATCAGCGGAAGCGCAAGCTCGAGGATCGCAGGGCAGCCATGATCAGCCGCGGACACGGCAAAGTCGCGCGCCAGATTCTCACTCGGCTCTGCTGCTAACATTCGCGACGCCTCAACGATATCGTGCTGCTCCGCGATCATGTACGGCTCGCGCTTCGCCCCATGCTCGAGCAATAACTCTTTTACAGAAGGGTCCGGATGATCCCATGCATTCCGCAGCGGCCATCCGGAAGCGTAAACGTTTGCATTCGGATCAGCGCCTCGCTCAAGTAAGAGCTGGACAATATCGCGCTGACCGGCCAGCGCCGCATACCACAACGGAAAGCCCCAACTAGGTGTTGGCTCCTCCAGCTCCTCAAGCATGACTTTTTCGTCGACATCAGCGCCCAGATCCAGCAGCAGTCTGACTGCTTGAACCTGATTGTGATTAGCGGCAATGCTGAGAAGCCCCCCATCGCGGTCGATTTGACGCAACAATTTACCATCCGCCTCTACCAGCTCGCGAATACGCGAAACATCAGCCAGCGCGACCGCGCCTCGAATCGTCATCTCTGCCCCGTGCTCTAACAACTCGCGAGCAACAGCCGGGAACCGCTCCGCCTTCCTGTTTCGCGGACTGGCGGACAAAGCGGCCCGGTCAAGAGCAGTGAGGCCTCTCATATCTATCTTGTTCGTCTTTGCGCCATGCTCTAGCAGCCAAGCGACCATGTTCCGGTCCGCCGCCTGTGCCGCGACATGCAGCGGATTCCACCCCTCGCGATCGCAAGCCTGGATGAGCGATGTGTTTGCTTCGAGCAGGCGGATCGCTATATCGCGCTCGCCTCGCATAATCGCAGCACTGATTTCATCCTGCACCGGTGAGACAGTCGCGTTCGGGCAGCTTAATTCATCGCGCCGAAGCCGCTCTTCTTCCTCAATGATGGCCACGACATCGTGATACTCGCGGTCTCTTGCCAGCGCGAAGGCAGAAGTTGCATCGCGATGCGGAAAGATGCCCTTGCGAGCATCCGCTCCGGCTTCCATCAGAAGCCGCACCATCGGCAAATCGCGGCGTAGCACCGCATAGTGCAAAGCACGATGCTCATCGTTTTCTGCCAGATCCATGCCGATCAACTCCGGGCGGGCATGCAGCAGGCTGCGTACCTGAGCGAGATCGCCGGCCTTGACCGCTTCCGCGAGTGCTGCGACGCTCATTTAACTCGCCGGTACGATCGGGAGTAGCAGCACCGAGGCATGCTCGGCATCGTGATAGATCGTATTTGTCGCGGCCACGTGTTTCTCTCCTGACGCGATGTCTTCTCCCGTGTTCAGGTTCCTGTCAAACCGCGGGAAGTTGCTGCTCGAAACTTCGAGCCGCAAGCGGTGTCCTTTCTTAAACACATTACTCGTCGACCAGAGATCGATATTGAACTGATAAATCCGGCCGGGCGTCATGATCTGCGGCTTCTCCTGCGAATCCCGATAGCGCGCCCGCAGAATGCCTTCCGTCAGGTTCTGCGCAAATCCATTGGGCCACAGATCGACGAGCTTCGCCGTAAAGTCCGTATCCACAGCTGAAGATTTCGCATAAAGCTGCAGCCTGACGGGTCCGGTAATCTCTGTATCCGTTTCAAAAGGGGCGCTAGAGTAGATCAGAACGTCTTCCCGCTTTTCAAGCTCCGCCTGGTCGCGTGGACCAGCCGGCAAGTGAATCGAATCGCAGCACAGCGGGCCGCCTAAGGTCGGCACCGGCTTCTCCGGATCGTAAACATATTGGTCGGATGGTTCGCCGCCAGGCTTATCGGTCGAGAGAACGCCGTCTCCGCTCGAGGAGTTCGCAGCGTGAACCGCGTGAAGGTAATACCTGGTCTCCCGCGCACGAGCCAGCGGCCAATCCTGCTCCTCGCGCCAGACGTTCGCCCCCATAACGAACAGCTTCACCGGAGCCTTCGCCATCTCATTCTGCTCGCCTTTGAACAGATGGTCGTACCATTCAAGCGTTACCGAATTTTCGTCAACCTGCGCTGCAGCGGGGCCGAAATCGACGTCTCCGATCTTTTCTCCGATGCCGGCGTGTCCTCCGATGATGATCAGCAAATGCTGTCCGCGGCGCGCTTCCTCGCTACCGGCGTGCGCCTTCAGACCCGTGTAATTGCGCAGCGATCCGCCTTGAAAGATGTCGTACCAGGCCGCCGTTGTGAGCGCCGGTACGCGAATGTCTTCAAAATGATCCTCAATCGACCACTGCTTCCAATACGAATCGTAATCAGGATGCGCAAGCCAGTCGCGGAAATAAGGCGCCAGAGCACCCGTGATGTCCAGGCCTTCTGAAATGGCCGGGAAATTGAATAACGGGTACTTCGAAAGCGGAAGAACACGCGCTCCCTCCAGTGCGTTCGTATCCTTCTGCACGATACGATTGAGCGAGTCCTGCGCCAGCCCGGACGTCCAGGATTCATTGAACCACTGCTCGAATGCCCCGCCCTGGTACGCCCAGTTTGCATGGTAGTTACTGGCCGTCACCACCGGGCAGATGCCGGCAAGATGTGGCGGATGCGCGATGGCCGCCAACATC
>JAFAMM010000256.1 GCA_019233375.1 Acidobacteriaceae bacterium | reverse complement strand
GGTGGAGCAGATCGAGCATCTGGCCGGCTGCGACCTGCTGACGATCAGTCCCGACCTGCTCGAAGAAATGCAGAAGACACAAGGCGAAGTGAAGCAGGCCCTTTCCGCCGAAAAGGCGAAATCAATCGAAGGCGATAAGCTGCACCTTGACGAGAAGGCCTTCCGCTGGATGCACAACGAAGATGCCATGGCAACCGATAAGCTCGCCGACGGTATCAGAAACTTCTACGCGGATGCGCGAAAACTCGAGCAGTACGCACATACCCAGGTGGCAGAGAAAGTCGGCGCCTCGCACTGAGCTAATGCGCGGGCGGAGATGCCAAACGTCCGCGCATTCCTTCACAAACGAATCCAATTCGAACGAATCGCTAACCGCGACCGGGCTGCTTTGCGAAAACTCAGAGTTCCGGCGACTGTTCGAAACACTTTAGGACGGAAGCCTTCGAGCATCCGGACAATTTGCTCCGCCGGCCGCGATTTTCAGTACTTTTTGATTCTTCACTTTCACCAATGCCTTCCGAAGCGGCTCCTTAGTCTCAGGGTGCCTGAGTTCAGGGGCTATTTCGAGGAGCGGCTCAAGAACAAACCGGCGCTGAAGCAGGCGTGGGTGCGGAACACTCAGTTGAGGAGTGCTCATGACGGTTTCGCCGTAAAGCAGCAGATCGATGTCGAGAGTACGGGGTCCGCGGCGGGGAGAGTTGGCGCGGACACGGCCGAATTCACGCTCGATGCGCTGCGCAATAGCGAGAAGCTGGAGCGGAAAACAGCGCGTCTCGCACTCGATTACCATGTTGAGAAACCAGGGCTGATCAAGAACGTCCTGAGGCTCGGTTTCGTACAGGGACGAGCGCGCGAGAACCGTAATTTGCTCGCGCGCGAGAGCGGAAATCGCGCTTTCCAGATTTACTTCGCGTTCGCCGATGTTCGATCCGAGCGCGAGGAAAACGCGTTTGTACGGCATAGGTGTCTGCTCACTGAAACAGCGGGTTTTGTGAACCGGCGAAGCGAGGACGCCGCGGAACCTCAAAGTAGTCGAACGCACGGTCGGTGGCAATGCGGCCGCGAGGGGTGCGATCGAGGAAACCCAATTGCATCAGATAGGGCTCGTACACTTCTTCGATCGTGTCGGCCTGTTCGTCGATGGAGGCCGAAATGGTGCTCAGACCCACCGGCCCGCCTGCGTATTTGACCATGACCGTGGTCATGATCTTCTGATCCACTTCATCGAGACCATAGCGGTCCACTTTGAGCAGATCGAGAGCGGCCTGGGCTACCCCGTGATCGATGTGGCCTTCGGCCCGCACCTGCGCGTAGTCTCGCACGCGGCGCAGTAAACGGTTGGCGATGCGCGGAGTTCCCCGGCCCCGGCGTGCGATCTCACGTGCCGCATCGGCTGTAATCGGCACGCTAAGAAGCCTCGCAGACCGCTCGACGATACGGCCGAGCGTTTCTTCGTCATATGGGTCCAGGCGTAACACAATGCCGAAACGGCCGCGCAGCGGAGCGCTCAAAAGCCCCTGCCGGGTGGTTGCGCCTACGGCGGTGAAATGAGGCAATTGAATGGAGTGCGTTCGTGCGCCCGGACCTGTGCCGATCAGGATGTCGAGCCGGAAATCCTCAAGAGCAGAATAGAGGATCTCTTCGATGTCGGGCATGAGGCGATGGATTTCGTCGATAAAAAAGACCTGGCGCGCTTGGACGTTGCTCAGGATACCGGTCAAATCGAGTTTCTTCTGCAGAACCGGACCTGCCGTCTGGTCCATTGCCACTGAAAGCTCGTGCGCGATAATGCCGGCGAGCGTTGTCTTGCCGAGACCGGGCGGGCCGCAAAGCAGTACGTGGTCCATCGCTTCGCCGCGCTGCCGGGCAGCTTCGATCGCGATGGCCAGTTGCTCACGCACATGCGGTTGACCTGCGAAATCAGAAAGAGCGGTGGGACGCAGCGCCGCTTCGAACTGGCGCTCGTCGTCCTGGGGAACCGGTGAGACCATGCCTTGCGCGCGCATGTGAAACTCAAACTTACCGCATCCGGCTATCGGACGGAGGCCAGAGCAGCGCGGAACAGCGACTCGAACTCCTCAGACACACCGCGCTCTTTCACCTTCCTAAGCGCTTCTTCGGCGGCGGGACGCGAGCATCCAAGGTTTTGCAAAGCCGAAAGAACATCGCGCTCGAGCGCGGTAAACGCATGCTCCGGCGGAGCGGCTTCGGCCAGCTTCCCGGCAGCCTCAATCGCCGGCAGCTTTTCTTTCAACTCCAGCACTATCCGCTCCGCCGTTTTCTTGCCCACGCCGGGGATGCGCACCAATTTCGCCACGTCCGACGAGCGGATGGCGGCGACAAGTTCCGGCGTGGCGAGACCGGAAAGCACGGTGATCGCCAGTTTCGGCCCAATGCCACTGACCGAAATGAGCTTTTCGAACACCGCTTTCTCGTCCGGGGTTCCGAAACCGAACAAAAGCAAGGTGTCTTCGCGAACGTGAGTGTGGATGCGCAGGGCGACCGGCTCGCCAGCATCAGGCAGCGCAGTGTATGTCGAGATCGGGATCTGTACGTCATACCCTACACCTGCCGCTTCCACAATGACCTGATTTGGATGTTTTTCGAAAAGGACTCCGCGTAAGTGCCCGATCATACTCTCAGCGATGCTTTGATTGTCGCCGATGTCCGTATAAACGCGGGCGCGACCGTCAGGCCACCGCTTTTGAGGTGCGTTTCCGGGCTGTTTTTTTGCCGGGCGCCGGCTTGTGACCGGTCTTCGCCAGGCTCTGCTGGAGAGCCTGCATGAGGTCGACCACAGGCGCGGTCTTCGGCTGGCGAATGGGAGTAATTTTCTGACCCTTGCGCTTCTTTTCGATCAGCTGTTCGACGTTTTCCTTGTACTCGTCATGAAACTGTTCCGGCTTGAAGGGCTCGGCCAGGGTTTCGATCAATTTCTTCGCTAAATCCACCTCCCGCTTCTCGAATTTCGCCGGCTTAGGCACCTGGACCGCATTCGCCTCGTGAAGTTCATCGACGAAGTACATCGTGTGGAGCACAATTCCGCGCTCGCCGGGACGCAGAATGACAACGTGCTCGCGGCCGTGCATCGCGACTTTGGCAATCGCGTCATATTTGGTCTCCTTCATTGCCTCAAGCAGGAGCGCGTACGGCCGGCTGACGGCCTCCTCCGGCGCGACATAGTATGAAGTCTCGAGAAAAATCGGGTCGATCTCCTCCATGCGCACGAACTGAACAATTTGCATAACCGTGGCGGTGGGGGGTGCGATTTTTTCCAGATCTTCCGGTTCGATCACGATGTAGTGGTCCTTCTCGTACTCGTATCCCTTTACTATTTCGTCCCGTTCGAGCGGCTTGTCTTCCCGGGCGCAGAAGAATACCTCGCGAACTCGGGAAAGATCTTTCTTGTGAAGCATGTGGAAGCGGACCGGAGCCGGGCGGGCGGCCGCGAAGAGACGAATCGGAAACGAGACGAGGCCGAAGCTCAAATAACCTTTCCAGACGGTAGCGGGCATATGGTGATGAGAAATGGTGGCAAGCGATGTTCCATCTAGCAAGTAGGGAGGTCCCTAGGCGAGAACGCCCCGGGTGATGCAAACGTGATTTTCGACATGGAACGCCATGCAAGGACAAGACCCAGTAACGGCAGCCGCGCGCCTGGGCAGCCGGGCAAAAAACCGCGCTGGACGACTGGAGCCAAAACGGCGGTGGGCACCGCGGTTTCGAACCAGAGCCGGGTCTGGTTCACTATCTCGCATGGCGTACTCAATGAGATCTATTTTCCCAGTATTGACGAGGCGAATACGCGCTATGTGCAGTTTGTCGTGACCGACGGTAGAGATTTCTTTTCGGATGAGCAACGCGACGCGGAGCACGAGACTCACATGCTCCATCCGTTCGCGCCGGGTTTCTCTATCGAGACCCGATGCCGGCAGCAACGATACCGCCTGACTAAAGAGGTCTTTACGGATCCGAAGCGCGACGCGGTTCTCGTGAATGCAGAGTTCGAACCGTTCAATGGCGCGAGCGATCTTCAGCTTTATGCGATGGTCGATCCGCATATCGCCGACCAGGGAAGCGGCAACGACGCATGGGTGGGCGAGTACAAGGGCACCCGCATGTTGTTTGCAAGACGTCAACAGGCCGCGATGGCGCTGGCGTGCAGCTCGGGCTTTGGAGAAATGACCTGCGGCTACATCGGAGTCAGCGATGGCTACACGGAGCTTAGGCAAAACAAGAGACTGACCGCCTGCTATTCGGAAGCGCCGCAAGGAAACGTGGGACTGTGCGGCAGGATTCCGCTATGTGCGCGGCGAACGCGTTTTTGCCTGGCGTTGGCGTTCGGCGGCCATGCGGCAGAAGCCGGCCAGCAGGCACGGGCAGCCCTGCTGGAGGATTCAGACGACCTGCGCGACAAATTTGTGCAGGCTTGGGAAGAGAAGCAGCGCGCGTATTTCGATCTGGGCGGTCCGAGGAAGAATTCACACGAAATGTACCGGGTCAGCACGGCGGTTTTGGAGACTCACGAATCCAAGCGATTCCCGGGAGGTGTGGTCGCAAGCCTTGCTGTTCCCTGGGGGTTCGACCGCGGCGACAAAGATATAGGGGGGTACCACGTGATTTGGCCGCGCGACATGGCGCAGGCAGCATTAGGCAAGCTCGCTTGCGGCGATGCCGAGAGCGCCCGGCGGACGCTGTTCTACCTGGAATGCACGCAGGAACGGGACGGCCACTGGCCACAAAACATGTGGCTCGACGGAACAGCGCACTGGACCGCGATTCAGATGGACGCCGCAAGTTATCCGATCTTGCTGGCGAACATCTTGCGCCGCGAGCATGAGCTCGGAGACCGGCACCCTTGGGAGATGATCAGGAGCGCTGCCGGATTCCTGGTGCGCAACGGTCCAGTCACAGAGCAGGAGCGCTGGGAAGAGAACGCCGGTTATGACCCGAACACGATGGCGGTGGAGATCGCGGCTCTGCTTGCGGCGGCCGATTTCGCCGACGACGAACAAGAGCGCGGGCTAGGGGACTTTCTGCGCGACACGGCAGACGCATGGAACGATGCGATCGATGAGCTTACTTACGCCACTGGAACGGCACTCGCGCGCGAGCACGGCGTCGCGGGTTATTACATACGCATCGCGCCACCTGACGTGATTCGCACCGGACTAAGTGAAAACATTCGATTGCGTCTGAAGAATCTTCCGGAGCATCGTGCGGCTAAGCGCGCCGTCGAGGTAGTGAGTCCCGGCACCCTGGCTCTGGTTCGGTTTGGCTTGCGCGCGGCCCATGACCAGCGAATCGTTGACACATTGAAAGTGGTGGACGCGACCCTTAAAGCGGAGCTCTCCAACGGACCCGTATGGCATCGCTACACGGATGACGGCTACGGCGAGAAGCAGGACGGCACGCCTTTTGACGGAACCGGCAAAGGACGCGGGTGGCCGCTGCTTTCAGGCGAGCGCGCTCACTACGAAATCGCAGCGGGCAACCTAGAAGGGGCGGAACGCCTGCTGCAGGCGATCTCCTCCCAAACCAGCGAGTGCGGACTCATCCCGGAGCAGGTGTGGGATACCGAAGACATCCCGGCGCGCGAACTCTTCAATGGGAAACCGACTGGCTCCGGCATGCCGCTCGTTTGGGCGCATTCAGAATACATTCGCGCGCTGCGGTCACTTTGCGGCAAACGGGTTTGGGACACTCCGCCGCAACCTGTACAGCGCTATCAGGTGGAATGCCGCAGCTCCCGCTTTCAAATCTGGACCTTTCAGCAGCAGCGCGGCCGTCTTCGAGCGGGGAAAGACCTTCGTCTCGACCTTTGGAACCGTGCCCGCATTCGCTGGAGCAGCGACGAATGGAAGAGTGTGGAGGAGTGCGAGACGGCGGATACGGGCATCGGGTTACACTACGCGTTGTTGACCGTCGCACAGCTAAAGCCGGGCGCAAAGGTGCGTTTCACCATGTTCTGGCCGGAAGCCGACAAATGGGAAGGGCACGATTTCGAGGTGAATGTAATTTGACGTCCGTTGCAGAACAAACAGCCTGCCTCCTGGCCAGCTTGGGAGTTCCTCGCGAAGTGTTTTCAGGAGGAACGCTGGATGTGCAGTCCCCAATAACCGGCGAAAACATTGCGCGCGTGCACGCGAGCGACACCGCCGCGGCAGAGAGTTCGATCCGGAAAGCGCATGGGGCGTTCCTTGCATGGCGTTTATTCCCTGCCCCACAACGAGGCGAACTGGTGCGGCTGCTGGGCGAGGAGTTGCGGGCGGAGAAGAAGGCTCTCGGCGCCCTGGTGACCATTGAGACCGGCAAAATCACCTCAGAGGGCTTAGGAGAGGTGCAGGAGATGATTGACATCACCACCTACGCCGCGGGGCTTTCGCGTCAATTGTGCGGACTCACGATAGCGACCGAGAGGCGCATGCATCGCATGCTCGAGACGTGGCATCCGCTGGGTGTCACGGGCATCATCTCGGCGTTCAACTTCCCCGTAGCAGTGTGGTCGTGGAATGCCGCGCTGGCTCTCGTATGCGGCAATTCGGTCATATGGAAACCGTCAGAAAAGACACCGCTCACGGCGCTGGCGACACAGGCGCTATTTGAGCGCGCTGCCGAGCGATTCGGACAAGCTCCGGCCGGACTTTCTTCCGTCCTGACCGGCGGGGCACATTTGGGTGAGGCGCTCGTCGAGCATCCTCTGGTGCCGCTGGTTTCGGCAACCGGCTCGACAGCTATGGGACGCAAGGTTGCTCCGCGGCTCGCGGCGCGCTTTGCGCGATCGATTCTTGAGCTGGGCGGCAACAACGCGGCCATCGTTTGCCCGTCAGCAGACAAGGACCTGGCGCTCCGGGCCATTTCGTTCGCCGCGATGGGAACAGCCGGACAACGCTGTACATCGCTGCGGCGGCTGATCGTGCATGACAGCGTGTACGATGACTTGGTGTCACGGCTGAAGCAAGTGTATCTGTCGGTCCGGATCGGAGATCCGCGGGACTCGGAAACACTGGTCGGACCCCTCATCGATGCGCGCGCGTTCGCGGGCATGCAGCAGGCCCTCGGGGAAGCTAGAGATGCGGGCGGAGTCACCACCGGCGGCGAGCGTGTTCACCTGAATTCGCATGACACCGCTTTCTATGTGCGCCCGGCCCTGGTGGAGATGCCCGTTCAGGCTCCCGTCGTGCGACGCGAGACGTTCGCGCCGATACTCTATGTGATGCGATACCACAACTTCGATGAAGCCCTCCGGCTGCATAATGACGTTCCCCAGGGACTCGCATCGTCGATTTTCACGGCTGACTTGCGCGAAGCCGAACGATTCACATCGGTCGATGGTTCCGACTGCGGCATCGCGAATGTGAACATCGGGCCTTCGGGCGCGGAGATCGGCGGCGCCTTCGGAGGCGAGAAAGAAACCGGCGGCGGACGTGAGAGCGGATCGGATGTCTGGAAATCATACATGCGGCGCTCGACTAATACCATCAACTACGGCCGCGAGTTGCCGCTCGCGCAGGGTGTCGTGTTCGATATCGAGCGGCCGTCGTGAGCGTTGACGAAAACCGGGTCGTTCTGATTACCGGCGCCAGCACGGGATTCGGCCGGTTAATGGCTGAGGCACTGGCGGATGAAGGATTCCAGGTCTTCGCTACTATGCGCGACATCGCGGGACGGAATGCGCAAAACCGGGCAGACATTGAGGCCGCGGCGAGCAACAAGAATGTGGCGCTCCACGTGATGGAGATGGACGTGACCAGCGACTCTTCCGTGCAGGCATGCGTCGCCGGCGTGCTGTCGCGAACCGGAAAGATCGACGTAGTCATTAACAATGCGGGCCTTGTTGCGAATGGCGTTACGGAGGCCTTCACTGCCGAAGAGTTTCGCAGCGTGTTTGAGACGAATTCCTTTGGAGTGGTTCGCGTGAATCGCGCGGTGCTGCCCGCCATGCGGCGACGCCGCAGCGGGTTGCTGGTACACATCAGTTCCGGAGCCGGCCGCGTCGTTCTCCCTTACTCCGCGCCCTACTGTGCAAGCAAGTTTGCTTTGGAAGCTCTCGCCGACACATACCGCTTCGAGCTTGCGCCCTTCGGAGTGGATTCCATCATTGTGGAGCCTGGTGTGTTCCGGACTGAGATCTTTCAGAAATCTACCCAGCCGGCCGACACCGCACGCTCAGCCGAATACGAGGGCGCGAATTACCGCTCGCGAATTGACAAAGGGTTTGAGCAGGCGCTGAACGATCCGGAAGCAACCGATCCGGCAGAGGTGGTGAGGGCTGTGATTCGCCTGATTGGGATGCCGGCGGGGCAACGTCCTCTGCGTACGCTCGTGGGGGCCGCCGTGCAAGCGATGAGCCCATATAACGAGCTAGCGGAGAAATACCGCGCCGGGCTGGCACGCGCCTTTGGAATCGAAAATCTGCTGACGTTAGATACGGCTGGCGACTCCTTGCCCATTCGTACCGATCTCGCAAGTGGCCCCTCCTGATCAGCGGCCGAATTAACCGGCCGGAAGCAACACGATCAAAGCAGATACATCACATCGAAGCAGGGTCAGACTCGCCGTTATTGACATATGTAAATGAGTTTCCATTTAAGAAGTCCCGGCGAGATAAGTACAGAACTGTTTCGAGATATCGCCAGGCCTTGATTAACCCAGCGAGCATGAGATAGTCGAGCGCGAACATACGGCGAAGCCGGCGTGCGACAAGGTCGGGAAGTAGCGTGACGCATCACGATTGTCGAGTAGGATTCTTCCGATAAGCAGCCCACTGAGCACAAAGAAAAGGATCGACACCCGAGAACTCAGCGTACTGTCCATTGCATCTCTGCTATTCGACCCAGTAAAGCCATTCCGCAACCATTTCGAAACATCCGGGCACTCACGCTTTCAGCCCGGGCAGGCCAGTTTAGGAAATTCCAGAACCTTTTCTCCCGTTAGATGAGCAACTTAGTCCGTCCTGTCTAGCAACTCCGCCGCAACCCATTCTCACAATCCTACGGGGACGAGCGGCCGCAATCGTTCCTGACGCGCCGTCGATGGCCGATAAGGATCATCGAGTCGCAAGCCGCGCGGTAGAGGAGAAGTTCTCGGCCAAACGGGGCGCGGTCTCAAAAACCTTTCGGAAGGAAAAATGAATGAATACTTTTAAAGCGGCGGCGCGTATTGCCGCCCTGTCTATCATCGGCGCCGGCCTGGTGCTTGCCGACCCGGCAACGCATTCGGTCACGCTTTCAGGTGTCGGAAACGGTACCACGCAGGTTGTCCCGACATGGGGAGACGTCTATGTCGGCCCTTATGTCCTGACAGTCGACGGCAAATCGCAGTATGCTTTGTGCATTGACTTTCTTGACGACAACACAATCGGAGAGAAATGGACAGCGTACGAGACTCCATTGGGAGCGGCAGCAAGCACCCAATACACGTATAACCCAACTTTCTCAGCCTCTATTTATGATGAAGAGGCCTACCTGTTCCAGCAGAGTCTGGCGGCTATCAAGTCCAGCAACACGGCCGATCAGATTGCAATTCAGGATGCGGCCTGGTACATCACGGATCCGGGTAGCTTCGGAACAACGCTCTCCACTCTTGCTAACAGCTACGTCGTGCAGGCAGAGGATAATGCCGTTCCGAATACTGACTTCTCGGTCTTGAGCGCAGTAGACAAGGGCAGCGGCCGGCCGCAGGAGTACATCGTCGCCAGCGCTCCAGAACCGGGCAGCTTCCTGTTACTCGGTGCGGGGCTGATTTTGGCGGCGTTCATCAAGAGACGTGCCGGCTCAAGTGCGTGTTCGCCTGCCAAAAACTCCTAAGTGTAAGTGTTCACACCCAACATGGCCGGGGATAGTACTATTTATTCCCGGCCACTCATTAAATCCTATGTGCATAAGCAATGAATATCGGTTATACTGCCTGAGTTCTTTCAGATTTTGTTTGAGCGGTCCAGACAAGGAGGATCGGTGTGCCTACTCTTCCTATCTTGCTAAGAACGGACTAAGTAACCCCAACAACTTTTTTCGCATCCTGAGCGGGGCGGAACGCGACGAGCCTCATACGGAGCACCCGGCCAGGATTGCGTGGACTCTACGCAGAACGCCTCCGGCCAAAGTCGGGACGTTGCCGCCGATAGACCGGGACCAGGTGTTCGAGTTGCTAAACAACAAAGGAGAGATCTTCTTCCGATCCGCTCCACCTTTGAAAAAAGAACGGTCTCCAGCGTTAGCTGAGACCTCGTTATCAGACACCGCCTTAGTTTCTTTACGCCAATAAAGTTGCACGGCGGACATTGAAGGGAGCCATCTTTGAAGAAACACCTAATTCTCGTGATGTTCGCGCTCACGGCCTCTAACGTCTTCGCACAATCAGCAGCCCCGCAGAACGTTTATGGCTGCATGCCTCTGCCCAGCGATAGCATTTTCTACGCCCGAGTAGACTCTCTGCCAGTCTTGGCGCTGAGCTCTGAGTACACGGCCCACATGGGAAACGCAACACTGAACTTCGACAGTTCATTAGGAGTCACGGTAGCAGATAATAAAACGCCGGTAACCAAGTTTTCCTTCCTGTATACACCTGGTTACAACGCGCTTTCCTGGTCTTTTCCACCCTATTACGAGTTAGATCGTCAGGCCGGTTCGCTTGGCGGCGGAAACGCCGACCACCATTCGATTACCGTTCAGCACCAAACCTGCACGGTATATGAGATCTATCACGATTACATTTCGGCAAGCACCGGCACTGTGCAGCCGGTCCGCTGCGGATCAGGGCTATGTACGGCCACCAGCGGTTTCCAGTATGGGTCATCGACAGATGCAATGCCTTCGTATGGCACGACGGACGCTGCCGGATTACCGTTGTTGCCCCTGCTGTGGCGCGCGCACGAGATCATGGACGGGAACTTGCACCATCCCGCACGCTTTACGTTGGCGAAAGGATATATTCAAGCGGGCAATCCGATGTGGCCCGCCATCGCAAGTAATGGCTGGGGCGGTGTTGATTGGCCGGCCTACGGAACGCATTTTCGTCTGATGGCCTCAGCCAACATCAATGTGAGCACCCTCACTCCGGTTCAGCTACAGTACGCGCAGACAATTATCACCGCTCTCAAGCAGTACGGCCTCATTCTCGCGGATATCGGGTCAAATATGCAGGTAGCAGTCGATGATGAGGTGCGTCGCAATCCGGATCTCGTGAAAGCATTGACGGTGGTCGGGAGCCAGATTCATGCCAGCAATCTCGAGGCGGTCGATGTGAGTTCGTTGAAGTTCAGCGCAGCAAGTTACAGAACAACACTTCCAATGACCTTTGACCCGGCAAATCAGGTCATGGTCGGCACCCCATACACGTATCTCAACATTCAAGCGGGCGTGACGGGCTATCCGCTGCAGAGTTGGGTCAATGGTTCAACGGACCAGGAGGTCAACTGGTCGGTGCAGTCGGGCAATATCGGCAGTATCACTGCAGACGGTCTGTATACGCCTCCGGCATCTGTGACGGGAGTCGTAACTGGTGTGCTTAAGGTCGCGGCCGCTGTCGATGCGACAGCTTATTCGACCGTCTACGTGCGCATTCTCCCGGAGGGCGTAATCCGCGTAGCAGCGGGAAACCAGATGACCACTACAACAGATCATCTGGGACAAGTTTGGCAGCCGAATATGTTCCTCTCCGGCGGTGGTATGCAAATGTTCGCGGGCGACTACCCCGGATGGCCCAAACCTCAAAATGCGACGCAAGCGGCGGAGCTTCCGGTTTATGAGACCTTCGCCTATACATACGGCGACGATATCGTGGGAAACTTCGTCGTTCCGAATGGGGCGTACCGAGTGCATTTGATGTTCGGCCAACCTTACTTCGGAAAACACCCGGCAAACTGCACGCTGCCGGCAACGCTGCACGGGCCACTCACGCTTGAATCGCAGCATACGTCCATTGCGCAAAATTTTGATTTTGGACAAGCTATCGGCCACGTCTGTGCCGTGCCCGTCGATTTCTATATGCCGGCGGTAGTTACTACCAATACCCTGGAGTTCGCACTTCGCAACACCACACCACCAGGCGCATTCGCACCTGCGAGTCCGACGCTCTCGGGATTTGAAATCATCCCCGATCCGCCCTCCGCGCACTTGGAGATCTACCCGGAGCAGCCCACAAAAGTTGCCGCGGGCGCCAGTTTGCAGCTATATGCCATCGGCTGGTACATGAGCAACAGTGTGCAATGGGTTCTGGTTTCCGGCCCCGGTTCTATCAGCTCCTCAGGTCTCTATAAAGCACCTGCAAAGGCACCCGCCACGCCGCAGTCAGTGGTCATCGAAGCAAAGAGTACTGCGAATCCGGGCGTCACCAAGACCATTACTCTTACAGTGCCGTAGCATTCGCTCTTGGTTCGCGCAGCGCAAAACGGGTTTGTACGATGGTTATTCGTACGCCTGATCCGAGGGACAGCATGAAGACAAACGCCGTCCGCTTGCTGGAAGACCAGAAGATCCGGTTTGAGCTGCGCGAATACGAGGTGGATGCCGCCGACCTGAGCGCCGAAACAGTGGCTCGCAAAATTGGCTTGCCCGCTGCTCAAGTCTTCAAAACGCTCGTGGTGAAGGGCGATCGGAATGGCGTTTGCCTGGCGTTGGTCCCGGCCAATGCCGAACTCGACCTCAAAGCGCTGGCACGAATCTCCGGTGACCGAAAGGTAGAACTGGCGCCGCTCAACCAAGTGCAGTCGCTAACGGGCTACATCCGAGGTGGTGTAACAGCGATCGGGGCCAAAAAGAATTACCCGGTATACCTGGACAACAGCGCATTGAATTTTGACGTCATTTCAGTATCCGCCGGCGTGCGAGGAACACAGATTTCGCTCACCCCGTCCGACTACGCCCGGGTCACGAACGCCAAGACCGGCCATATTGCAAGAGTTCTGTAACTCCACTGCATATCGCGCTTTTGCTACATGTGCGGTCGTATGCCTGCGTCATCACCTTACAGGCCGCGTCCGCTTCTACGCGACCCCGCATCTCTTCGTCCGCCCGAAGGTGATGTTCATTGTGCCGCGACCGCAGAGGGCTACAGGTTATGGGACTGTCTCATTTATTGCACCCGAAGTTGCATGGGACAATCTTGAAAAGTGAGTCATGCCGGCGCGTCGACCCCTTCGCATTGTTCTACCTGGCGGCAGCGGGCAGGTCGGGCACATTCTTGCGCGTCATTATCACGACCAGGGACACTCGGTGACAGTAATCTCGCGCCGGTCGAAGCCAAAGGATTGCTCTTGGGAGGTGCTCAGTTGGGACGGTGAAAATCCGGGCCCCTGGGCCAGAGCGATCGATGGCGCGGATGTCGTCATCAATCTTGCCGGGCGTACCGTAAATTGCCGTTACAACGAGAGAAACCGGCGCGAGATCAAGAATTCTCGCATCTTTAGTACGCGGCTCGTGGGAGAGGCGATCGCTGCCGCAGGCCGCCCGCCCTGGCTTTGGATGAACGCAAGCACCGCCACCATCTATAGTCACAGTCTGGATCGGAACATGGACGAGCTGACGGGCGAGATCGGTGGTTCTGAGTCCGGCATTCCTGAACAATGGCGATTCAGCGTGGAAGTAGCCGCCGGCTGGGAACGCACGCTGTTTGCGGTGCACACACCGCAGACCCGCAAGGTGGCCTTACGCACCGCTCTGGTGATGAGCCCTGATCCGGGCGGTATCTTTGATACGCTGCTAAGACTTGTACGGTGGGGCCTGGGCGGCCCAGCCGGATCCGGCGAACAGTATGTGTCCTGGATTCACGAGATTGATTACGTCCGGGCGATTGATTTCCTGATCGACCATGAAGACTTGACGGGCGCGGTGAATGTCTCTTCCCCCTGTCCGGTTACCAATCGCGAATTCATGTGCTCGCTGCGGCGGGCGTGGTGTACCAGCTACGTCGGCCTTCGAACACCGGGGTGGGCACTCGCGCTCGGCGCCGCGGTTTTGCAAACCGAAACCGAACTGGTGCTGAAAAGCAGGCGTGTGGTTCCAGGCCGTCTGCGCGCCGCGGGGTTTGAATTTCATTTCCCGAACTGGCGCGGCGCCTGCCAGGACTTGGTGACGCGCTGGCGTCAACTGCACTCCGTTTAGTTCGGACCATCTCCGCATTGAGCCGATCGCGGCGCTGACATACGAATGAGACTCGCCGCAATACCGATTGAGCTCGAATACGGAGCTCATTCAACGATAAGAATCATGTGTGTTTCGTCAATATATTCGCCATCCACGAGCAGTGAGCGTGGTTCCACGCCAAATTCGCGGAAGCCTAGTTTCTCGTAAAATGTGCGCGCTGCTTTTTGAGTTGCCGCAACGCATAGCTGAATCTGTGTAAGTCCGGGAATCTGGCGAACGCGATCCAGAATACCCGATACTAGCGCCCGCCCCAAGCCTTTGCCGCGATAGGCCGGCTGCACGAAAACGCCCCATATGCCTCCTTTGTGGCGTTCTTTCAGGTTTCGATTGCGATAAAACCCCGCCATGCCCACAAGCCTTGAGCCGTCGAATGCACCGAGAACAAAAGAGTGTTCGCTCGACCGGTCTAATCGCTTTGCAAACTTTTCGAGAGGCATTTCCCGGTGCTCTTCGGCCGATTCGCCAAACGCCCTTGGCTCAGATACCAGGGATTCCAGTCGAAGACGCCATAAATCTTCCCGATCCGCCACCGAGAGTTCACGAATTTCGATGCCCATTGCACCTATCATCACGTCTGCCGGGATTGCCGTGCTGCCGCCAGACTCAAGCGAAGGCCTTCTTCATACGGCGTCTTATGAATTTCGCCGAGCAGTCCGTGCAACGCCGAATCGTTCAGCAGAAGGGGATTCGTAAAGAGGTAGTTCATCTCCACCAACTCACGCAAGAACGGGTTGAAGATGCCGAGCAGCCGTAACGTGGTGTTGCCCGCCACGCGCAGCCGCGGCTTTCGACCCACCATTTCGAAGACATGCTCTGCGATCTCGCGTTGTGTCATCACACCTGGTCCGGCCAGATGCCACCAGCGCCCGTACGCCTCGGGCTTGTCGATGAGCGCGAGCACGACTGGCCCGACATCGGGCACAAACACGAACTCGTGCGGCGTATCGATCGGCCCAATCATATTCGCCGTTTTGCCGTGAGCCGCAGCCTGAAAGATACCGTCCAGAAGACTGCGCTCGACTCCCGGGCCATAGAAATCAGGAAGCCTGAGAACTGCACCGCGAATCTTTCCCGCGGCGTCCGCTTCGAGCAGCGCGTCTTCCTGCTCCTTGCGCATTCGCCCCTTGAATGTGTGCGCCTCTCGCGGGTGATCCTCTTTCACCGGTGTCGTGCGAGGCATGCCGTATGGATAGACCGTCCCTATCAGCAGCATCTGCTTCACACCCTCCGCGCTTGCACCTTCGAGAGTCCTCTTCATCAGCACTGGATGCAGTTGAAACTGATCGTACGGAACGCCGACGAGATAGACCAGGGTATCGGCACCGCGAACAGCAGCTCTTACAGATGTGGGGTCATCCGGATTCCAGGTGCTAATCGTGGCCAATCCGCTTTGGGCGAACGCGGTTTCCAGTGCTGCGCGGTTACGGCCCACGACGCGGTACTCTAAGCCCCTTGCGTCCAGCGTTCGTGCCACCGTTTTGCCGATTGCGCCCGCCGCCCCGATCAGCGCGACCTTCCCTATCATTCCGGGATCACTCGACGCGCAGCGCTTCCATCGGTTCAATCAACGAGGCGCGGCGCGCCGGAATAGATGCGGCAAGCAGGCCAACGGCTAGCAACGCACACGCCGCGGCGGTGTACGACCACGCATCGAACGCGCGCACTCCAAAAAGGAAACCAGCGATCAGCCTGCTCATTGCCGCCGCGCCAAGGACGCCGATGACCAGACCGGCACCTATCAGCAGCGATCCCTCGCGCAGGATCATGCGCAGAATTTCGTCGCTCGTAGCTCCCACGGCTATTCTTATTCCGATCTCCTGCCTTCGCTGACCAACCACCTGTGACAGCACTCCGTAAAGCCCGATTAGCACCATTACGACCGCAACAGCCGCAAACGAGCCGATGAGATAGAACCCGAGCCGCTGGTTGAAATTCGATCTATCGGCGGCTTTCTGCAGGGTTTGCATGTTGTCGATCGCAAACTCAGGTGCTATCTCGTGAAATACGCTGCGTAGCGAACCGCTCAAATCACCGCCGCGCTCGGTCCGGATGATGTAATTCGTCGCCGATGAGACCAGGAGAGGGTAAAAAAAGGATGTTTCGGGAATCTGACGGTAAGAGAGCATCAGTTCGGGCATCACCGGTGCACTTACTCGTTTCTGTACCGCATCCGCCGCAACCCCGACAATCGTGTACGGCTGGACCATTTGCGTCTCTTTGCCGCCAAGGCTGATTCGCTGTCCGATTGGATTCATACCGCGCAGGAAGTCGCGCGCGAACGTCCGATTCACCACGGCCACATAGGGTCGTTCATCGGTGTCGTTGTCCGAGATGGCGCGTCCTTGCAGTATAGGAGTACCGACGGCGCGCATGTAATCACCGCTCATTACCCTAAGTTCGGCATGCCGGTTGCGCTCTTCTTGCCCGGTTTCTTTGTGCCCGTTGATTTCGAACGAGCTGCGCATGTCGACACCGTCGAAGGGCACCGAAGACGCAAGCGCGGCGTATCTGACGCCTGGCAACGAGCGCAGTCTATCCAAGATCGGCTGGTATACGTGTGTGGAGACGGCAGGTGCCGTCTTACTCGGCGGCGCTCCCGAAAGATATCCCGGCGAATTGGGTGGCATCGCCATGAATGTGATAACGTTATCGGTCTCAAAGCCGAGCGGCTTATGCTCGAGGTTGTACAGGGTTCGGAACAGCAGCGAGCATGCCACCAGCAGCGCGGTTGCCACCGCCACCTCTCCGACCACCAGCCATCCGGCCAATCGGGACCGAACTGCTTGACGGCTGACTCCGCGGCCCGCGCCGCGCAACACAATCTGCGGTTCGGTGTTCATCGCCACCAGCCCTGGGATGAAAGAGGAGAGAATCGTAGCCAGGGCTGCCAATGCGGCAAGTGCTGCGATTACTGTGAACCTCATATGGATCTCTTCTGCGCGCGGGACGAGTCCCTCCGGCAATGCCCGGAACGCCTGCAGAATACCCGTCGCGAGCGCCAGTCCCGCTAATGCTCCCAGCATGCTCAAAACAGCGCCTTCCGCCAGCAGCTCGCGCAAGAGCCGCCATTTGGGAGCGCCCAACGCGGCCCGCACAGCCA
>JAFAMM010000215.1 GCA_019233375.1 Acidobacteriaceae bacterium | reverse complement strand
CGAACTCGACTCTCGCAATTCTGAGGCTACTCGCACGCGCAGGCCTCGGCTTCGATATCGTTTCCGGTGGTGAGTTGTTCCGCGTGCTGGCGGCGGGCGCCGACCCGGCTTCCGTCGTGTTCTCGGGCGTGGGCAAAACAGCAGATGAGATCCGTTTCGCGCTCCAGCAGGGCATAGGCAGTTTTAACTGCGAATCGGAAACGGAGATTGAATGGATCTCCCGCATCGCGAGCGAACTCGCAATGACTGCCGCTATCTCGATTCGAGTGAACCCCGACGTCAGCGCGATCACTCATCCCTATATTTCCACCGGCCTGCGCGAGCACAAATTCGGCGTCGATATCCGGCAAGCGGAGGAGATTTACATTCGAGCCTGCAAGCTTCCCGGCATTCGCATTGAGGGCGTGAGCTGTCATATCGGCTCGCAGTTGCTCGATCCAGACCCGCTCCTGGAGGCTGCCGGTAAGGTTCTTACCCTAGTGACACGTCTCCGCGGGGTGGGGCTGCCGATCCGCTTTCTCGACTTGGGCGGAGGTCTCGGCGTTTCCTATCGCCCCGGAGAGCGCGCCGTATCCATCGGTGAGTTCGTCTCACGCCTGCAGTCGCAGATCCAACCGCTGGAGGACCTGACACTGCTGCTCGAACCCGGACGGTCGATCGTTGCGGAATCAGGCATTTTGCTCACGCGAGTTCTACTCGTGAAGAACAACGGCGCGAAACCGTTCGTCATCGTCGATGCCGGCATGAACGATCTCATTCGCCCGTCTCTGTATCAGGCGCACCACGAGATCGTTCCCGTCCAGCAGAGCAGCAGCGGAGAGCGTTTTCAGGCCGATGTTGTTGGTCCGGTTTGCGAAACCGGAGATTTTTTCGCGCGCGGGCGCGATCTGCCGTTGTTCAAGGAAGGCGATCTGGTTGCTATCCGGACGGCCGGGGCGTACGGCTTCGTGCAGTCATCGAATTACAACTCGCGCCCGCGGGCGTGCGAACTCCTGGTAGATGGCGAAACCGTTCATGTGGCCCGGCGCCGCGAGCAGTACGAAGACCTCATTCGCGGCGAATCGGTCTGATTCCCACGCCGCCTGTCCCGTAATTCGAGCCGTTCATCAAACACGAATGCGCTCTGCGGCGCTTTCGGGCATACTGTTCTAGACATGACAGCCCCGCCGGCACTTTCCGTTAGGAATCTTCACAAGTCATACGGCGATTTCGAGGCCGTCCGCGGCATAGATCTCGAGGTTGCCTCCGCCGAGGTATTCGGTTTGTTAGGCCCGAACGGCGCGGGCAAAACAACGACTATCGAGATTCTGGAGGGGTTGCGCTCGCGCTCCGGCGGTGAGGTTTCCGTTCTCGGATTCGATCCAGCGGTTCAGAGCGATGCCATTAAGCAGCGGATCGGCGTCTGTTTGCAAGCGACCAATCTGCCGGACAAGATACGCGTGCACGAAGCGCTTGACCTCTTCGATGCGTTTTATGACCACCACTCCGATAAAGATCAGCTACTCAAGCGGCTCCAGCTCTGGGAGAAGCGCAGTGCGATGTATCGATCGCTCTCCGGCGGCCAGAAGCAACGTGTCGCGCTCGCGCTCGCCCTGCTGAATGACCCTGCTCTACTGTTTCTTGATGAGCCGACGACCGGCCTCGATCCACAGGTGCGCCACGAAATTCACGGATTCATTCAGGAACTAAAAGAGAATCGCCGAACGATTCTGATTACAACGCATTACATTGAGGAAGCCGAGCGCCTGTGTGATCGCGTAGCCATCATCGACGCCGGACAAATCATAGAACTCGGCACGCCGCGAGAAATTCAGCGGCGTGTTCTCGGCCAGACGCTCGTCGAAATCAGTGCGGATGCTCCGGTTCCTCTGGAACAGTTGCCTGAGAAGCTGCGCATGGAAAAGCATGTGGTGCGGGATGACGGAAAAACGCTTTCGATGCAGACGGACGCGCCCGCCGCTGCCATCGCGGAATTAGTGAAATGGATCGACCAACACGGCCTGAAGCTGGTAGATATTCACTTGAAGCGTCCGACGCTCGAAGACGTATTCATTGAACTGACCGGAAAGAAGCTGCGCGAATAAATGCGACCCTACCTAGCATATATTGCAAGCACTCTGCGGCTGATGGGCCGCGACCGCTCCGTGTTGTTCTTCAGTTATCTGTTTCCGCTGGTGTTCTATTTCATTTTTGCCCAGTTGTTCGATGCCAGGCAGAACCCAAGCGCAATGGCCCAGGTCATCGCGATGGTGCTGATCATTGCGGTACTCGGCAATGGCTTTTTCGGCGCGGGTATGCGGGCGGTGCAGGATCGCGAAACCAATGTACTGCGGCGGTTCAAGGTTACGCCTATCGGCGCCGGCCCTATCGTCGTCTCGGCGCTCGTAGCCGGGCTGGTTGGCTTCCTGCCCGTCGTGATTCTGTTTTTCGTACTCGCCCGCATTGTGTATCGGATGCCGCTGCCGCACAACTTCGCGGCCATTCTCATTTTCGTGTGCGTGGGCGTGCTCGCGTTCCGTTCTCTTGGGATGATCATCGCCGCTGTGGTCAACTCCGCCCAGGAGGGCGGGATTCTTATTCAGCTGCTCTATCTGCCCATGCTCTTCCTTAGCGGCGCGACATTTCCAATCAGCGTTATGTCCGTCTGGGTGCAGACGCTGGCACAGTTTCTGCCGGCCACCTATCTTTTTCAGGGCGTGCAGTCGATGATGATCGCTGGTCAGGGGCTGCGAGCGAATGCGATGTCGATTCTCGCGTTGTTGATCACTACGGTGGTCGCGCTCGTGGTTGGCATCAAGCTTTTCCGCTGGGAGAAAGAGGAAAAGATTTCTAACCGGTCAAAACTCTGGGTATTGGCTGTTCTCGCGCCGTTTCTCATCATGGGGATTTATCAGGCTAAGACCAGGGAGAACGTCGTGAATGCCAAGATCATCGCTCGGGAAGCGGCCCGGAACCGCTCGGTTCTCTTTCAGAACGCGAAGATCTTTGTCGGCAACGGCAGTGTGATTGCGCACGGTTCCGTGTTGGTCCGGCGCGGCAAAATCGCGGAGGTCTTCGGCACGCCGCCTGCCGATACCAAATCCTTCAACGCCGATGTAGTCGACGCCTCCGGCGAAACGTTGATGCCCGGCCTGATCGATATGCACGTTCATCTGGGCGCGCCCGGGGGCGTGTACAAAACTCCTGCGAAATATGCCGATCCGGGTCTGCTCAAACGCCGCCTTGCAGCTTACCTTTATAGCGGTGTCACTGCCGTGAGGAGCACCGGCGATTTTCTCGATCCATCTCTCGAGCTGCGGAAAGAGGTGGGTTCCGGAAAATACCTCGGCGCGCAACTCTTTGCCTGCGGCCCGATCTTTACGACCCAAGGCGGCCATCCCGAAGAGCTGTTGAAGTATTTTCCGGACAGCATACGGAAAGCCGCCACCACGCAGTTCCTGCGCGAGCCCGAATCTCAAGCCCAAGCGCGCGCACAGGTGGACCAGCTGAAGCACGCCGGCGTGGATTGCATCAAAGCCGTCCTAGACGCCGGCTATGCCGATTGGGGGCTTTTCAACCGGCTGAACACCGGTATCTATGATTCGGTCATGAGCGAGGCGCGCAGAGACGGGCTGCCGTCCGCGACGCATACGGGAAGCTCCGATGACGTGAAGGATGCAATCGAAGCTGGAACGGACAGCATCGAGCACGGCTCCATGGTCAATGTGATAGCAGATGCTCTGTTCGAGGAAATGAAGCGGAAAAATATCGCCTATGATCCGACCCTGAGCGTATTCGAAGGCTTAGTGGATATGAAGACAGGCAACGCGGAGGTGCTCAATCGTCCCCTGCTGCAGCGAGTCGGCCCGATGGATCTGCTGGATGATACGCGCAGCATGGTGCAGAGCACGAAAAAACGCGTGCCTGTGGAGGGGATGAAATCCTTCTATTCGCGCCAGCAGCAGAACCTCCTAGCTGCGTGCAGACACGGCGTTACGCTGATTACAGGCAGCGACGCAGGCAATATGCTGGTCATCCACGGTCCGACCGTTCAGCATGAAATGGAGCTGTGGGTCGAGAGCGGCGTCCCCGCAGCGGTCGCGCTCCAGGCGGCCACTTACAATGCGGCGAAGCTGCTGCGCGCGGACAATCGCATCGGCCTTATCCAGCAGGGCCGCGACGCCACGTTCATTCTGCTGGATGGCGATCCCCTCGAGGACATCACGGCCACTGAGCATATTCATTCCGTGGTTTTTAGCGGCGAGCAGATCGACCGTTCCGATCTTTTCACGCAAGATAAAGATTGAACCAGCCGGCGCGTCATCGCCACGGTGGAAGCCGACTCATACAGGATTCCGTAACCGGCAGAAAAAAAATTCGCGCGTCAAACGTATGTCTTGAACTCCACCACATCGCCGTCCTGCATGACGTACTCCTTGCCTTCAGTTCGCAGCTTACCCAGCTCGCGAGCACGCGCGAAAGACCCTGCCGCAACCAGATCATCGTATGAAATGCACTCGGCGGAGATGAAGGCTTTCTCGAAATCAGAGTGAATCACGCCCGCCGCCTGAGGAGCTTTGTCGCCTGCGTGAATGGTCCAGGCGCGTGTCTCTTTTTCGCCCGTTGTCAGGAACGTTCGCAAGCCCAACAGGTGATACGCTTCCTGAATCAGCTTGCTGGCCCCGGTATCTGTGACACCCAATCCCGCCAGGTATTCCGCCCGTTCCTCGGGTGACAGCGTGACGAGCTCCGATTCGATTTCGGCCGACACCACCACCGCGCCGGTATCGTGGTGCTCGGCTACGTAGGCGCGTACCTGCTTTACAAAAGCATTCGAGTCCGCAGCGGCGAGGTCGCCCTCGGCAACATTACAGGCGAATAACGTAGGCTTGGCGGTCAGTAGAAAGAACCCTTTCACCCTGGCTTGCTCCTCCGGGGTGAGGTCGAGCGTCACAACCGTTTTCCCGGTATTCAGGTGGGTTTCGAGCTTCTCGAGCAACTCGACTTCCGCCGCAACCTTCTTGTCACCGCTCTTGGCTGCTTTTAGCTGCTTTGCCTTGCGCTTTTCTACCGACTCGAGATCAGCAAGCACCAGCTCCGTGTTAATGATTTCAATGTCGCGCACGGGGTCCACGGTATCCATGACATGCTCGATGTTGCTGTTTTCGAAACAGCGAACCACCTGGATAATGGCATTCACTTCGCGAATGTGCCCGAGAAACTGGTTCCCTAAGCCTTCGCCCTGGCTGGCTCCGCGCACGAGGCCGGCGATATCGACGAACTCAAAAATGGCGGGCACGATCTTTTGAGAATTGCTCATTTTTGCGAGCACATCCAGCCGCTCATCGGGCACCGTAACCACGCCGGTGTTGGGCTCTATCGTGCAAAACCGGTAGTTCGCGGCCATAGCCTTGCGCGTCTGAGTGACGGCGTTGAACAAGGTGCTTTTACCGACGTTCGGAAGCCCTACAATTCCTGCTGCTAACATTCATTCTTATCTTCGCGTACACATCAGACACAGGCGCCAAAAGAGCGAATGCCATGATGAGGAAGTGCAGTTTGAGGAGGAGCTCGCGCGGGTCCTGCCGCTGGACATCCCCCATCGCCATCGATTAGTCGAAAAAGCGGCCCAGCATCTCCGGCTGATTTGCAGTGCGAACGAATACATGAACCTGACGCGCATCACGAATCCGCACGACGCGGTCATCAAGCATGTGTACGATTCAGTAGCGCCATGGAAGCATTTCTTGGGCGTCAGGCGCGTGCTGGATGCCGGCACCGGCGCGGGATTCCCGGGGGTGCCGCTGGCTGTGATCTTACCGGAGACACGCTTCACGCTCGCTGAATCCATCCAGAAGAAAGCCCGCTTCGTCGATTCAGTTGTGGAGTCACTCGAACTGGCAAACGTACACGTTGCGGCGGACCGTGCCGAGGCGAGGATTGCTCCGGAATCGCCGGAGATCATTACGGCGCGCGCGGTGGCGCCGCTGCATCGCATTCTCGAGCTGTTCGCGAAGGCGCTCCGGCGCGGCTCGCAGTTGCTGCTGTACAAAGGGCCGGACGTAGAAGCCGAGCTGCATGAGGCACAACACCACAAAGTGGTTGCCGAAATTCTTTGCCGTTATGATCTGCCGGACGGGATGGGAAGCCGCACCCTCGTCCGCATTCAGAGTCAGGAACGGGGAGCGCGCACCGCCTCATAAGCGAGCAATGCCCACGCCGCTATAAACGCGAGACCACCGATGGGCGTAATCGCGCCCAGGATACGAGCGCCGGTAACGGCTAAAGCATACAGGCTTCCCGAGAAGATCAGGATTCCGATTAGCAGTAGCCAGGCCACTCGCATCTGGCCGCTCGCTGTAATCGCGCCAACGCGCGCCAGAACCGCCACGGCAAGGATTCCGAGCGCATGTACAAAGTGGTAGAACACGGCTTTTTCGTACACGGACATTGAATACGCGTCCAGACGGGAGCGCAAACCGTGCGCACCGAATGCGCCCATAGCAACCGCCAGTGCCATCAGCACTGCTCCCATTGCTGCCCAGTTCATTCTTCCTTTGTAACAGCCGCAAGAAAATGATCCGCAATACCACCAGCGCATCATTCGCCAATGGGCGTAAGATCTAACCTACTGGTATGGGCGGAAATCTCGATAGAAGGCAGATGCTGAATGTGATCGCGGGCGCGGGGCTGGCGGCGGTTGCCACGGCCCAAACTCCGGATACCCGGAATGCCAACGGCATGATTTACCGGCAGCTCGGCAGCACGGGCGAACGCGTCTCCGCGATCGGGCTGGGCGGGTACCACATTTCGGTGCCTAGCGAGCAGGAAGCCATCGCCATTGTTCGTTCTGCTCTGGACCGCGGCATAACCTTCCTGGACAATTGCTGGGATTACGCGGACGGTGTATCCGAGATTCGCATGGGAAAGGCGCTGCGCAATGGGTACCGGCAGAAGGCGTTCCTTATGACCAAATTTGACGGACGCAAGAAACAAGCGGCGGCACAGCAGATCGATCAATCTTTGCAGCGGCTGCAGACCGACCACATCGATCTCATTCAGTTCCACGAAAATATCAGGCTAGACGATCCCGACCGCTTTTTCGCCCAGGGTGGCGCGGTCGAAGCCGTCATTGCGGCAAAGCAGTCCGGGAAGATCCGTTACATCGGATTTACGGGGCATAAAGATCCACTGGTGCACGAGCGGATGCTCGAAGCCGCCAAGCAGCACAACTTTCACTTTGACGCTTGCCAGATGCCCTTAAATCCCATGGATGCCCACTTCCGCAGCTTTGCAAATCATCTGGTGCCGAAGCTGATGAAAGAGGGCATCGCAGTGCTCGGGATGAAGCCCATGGGAAGCGGCCTGATACTCAAGAGCAAAACGGTGACACCCCTTGAGTGTCTTCATTACGCGCTCAATCTACCGACTTCGGTGGTGATCACAGGTTGCGACAGCATGAAGATTCTGGACCAGGCGCTCGAAGCTGCGCGTACGTTCCGGCCGATGACCGACGCCGAGGTCAGCGCGATACTAGACAAAACCCAAGCCGCCGCGGCAAACGGCCAATACGAACTCTTCAAGGTGACCACCATGTTTGACGGCACGATCCAGAACCCGCAATGGATGGGCTAATAGGCTGGGGAACCTAGCGTACGCCCGAGCGCGCACTGGGCCATTTCGCCCATAACGCTCAGGGCGGCTCTGTCGTTTCACACAGCGGATCCGGGTTGACGCGCAGCGCAGTCACCAGTCATTCCTGCTTTCTGCATCTACTCCAAGCATCGCCGCATTGGCCATACGCTTGCAGAAGTTGACACGGGATGCCTGAAGGCGCGTTCGTAGCGGCTCGAGGGCGGCATTCATAAGGCTAGGCTGACCACAATGTTCGACCGGATTCTGTTTCCAATAGACTTCTCCACCCCCTGCGTCTCTGTAAATAGACAAGTTGAGTGGCTGGCCAACCGCTTCCGCTCAGAAGTGACGCTGCTGCACGTCTTCGAAGTTCCGGCATCCTGGCGAGGATCCTGTAACACATACTTTGTAAGCTTCGATGGTCTCGATCCTCTTAAGCAGGCTGCTGCGGAGAATCTCAAAACCTACGCGATCGACGTTCCGGAGACGCGCATGAAGCGGGTGCTTGCGGTGGGTGACGCCGCTGCTGAGATCCTGGATTGGGCCGAGACAACAAATGCGGATCTCATTGTTATGGGTACTCACAGTTACGGACGGCTCAAGGGATTGATTCTGGGTTCCGTGTCCGCCAAAGTGCTGCACAGCGCGGGGTGCCCGCTCTGGATGGATTCTCTGGCTCATTCTCCTTCGGATCGCGGGATCTCGAAAATTGTGTGTGCCATCGAATTCATCGATGAAGCCATGCCATTATTGCTGTTCACTAAGGCACTCGCGGAGGAACTGGGCGCTTCGGTACGGTTAATCCACAGTGTTCCGGAGCTCGAAACACGGCCGAACAAGTATTTTGATTTCGACTTGCACCGTTATCTTACCGAGGCCGCAAGAGTGGAGATCGCCAAAATGCAGCGCGCTGCATCCACCGACTTCCCGGTCACCGTCAGCGGCCTCGGTATCTCGGACGCGCTCGCGCAGGCGAGCACCGACGGCATGGACCTGGTCATCATCGGGCGCGGCAGAGCGCAGAATACGTTTGGACGGTTCCAGACACATGCTTACGATATCGTGCGGCATGCGCCCTGTCCCGTTCTCAGCTATTCTTCAATCCGGAAAGACCATATTTCTTCATCTTGTAGCGCAGAGCATCGCGGCCAATCCGAAGAATCCGCGCAGCCTCTGACTGGTTCCCCGACGTCTTAGCAAGCGCATCCGAAATCAGACCGCGCTCCGTCTTTTCGAGAATCGATGCGGGCGGCTCTACACCCGAAGCGTGCGAGACAGCCGCGGCTTGAACGATGGTGACCGGCCCTTCGGCCAAAACTTGTTGAGGATTTCTCAGGTAATCGGGGAGTTCGGCGACGTCAATCGTGTCACCCAGTGCCATCATACATGCGTGGCCGATTGCGTTCTCAAGCTCGCGCACGTTCCCCGGCCAGCTATAGCGGCTCAAGGCAATGCTTGCGCGCTGTGTCATTCCACGCACCGGCTTCCCAAATTGTTTTGAGAACTTTTCGATGAAATGGCGCGTTAATAGCGGCAAATCTTCTTTCCGCTCAGCGAGTGATGGCACTCTCATCTCAACCATCGACAGCCGGTAGTAGAGGTCTTCGCGAAAGCGGCCTTCGACAATCATGGCATGCAGGTCGCGGTGCGTGGCCGCGATAACCCGCAGATTGACCTTTCGCGCATGGAGAGATCCTACTCGCTGCACCTCCTGGTTCTGAATCGTTCGCAGCAGCTTCGCCTGCGTTCCCAGAGGCATATCCCCGATTTCATCCAGGAAAAGTGTGCCCCCGCTGGCGTGCTCCACCAGGCCGACTTTATCGTGCGTCGCGCCGGTGAATGATCCTTTTACGTGGCCGAATAGTTCGCTTTCAAACAGCGTCTCTACGACTGCCGAGCAGTTGACCACCACAAGATTGCCGGATGCGGCCGGGCTCAGCCGGTGCAGCGCCTGCGCTACCAGCTCTTTGCCCGACCCTGTGGGCCCGCTGATCAAAACCGTCCGGAAATGTGGCGCCACGCGGCGAATGCGTGAAAATAGCTCCCACATGGCGGGACTGTTTCCGAGGATGTGCTCGAATTGAGCTCTGCCGCGCAGTTCCTCCTCGAGTTCGAAGGCGCGCTGCCGCCTTGATACCTCCTCCATCATGGCGCGAATGCGATCGCGCAACGCCGGAATCGATATCGGCTTGTTTAGGTAATCGCTCGCACCTTTGCGAATCGCCTCCACAGCCGACTCAGTGGAGTAGTGCGCTGTCATTAACAGCACTTCGATTGCAGGATCGAAGCTGACGATGCGCTCGAGCAGGTCAAGACCGCTGAGCCTGGGCATCACCAGGTCGGTTAGGACGATATGAGGATGCTTTTCGAAGACAAGATCCAGGGCCGCTTCCGAATCCGTCGCCGTTGAGATCTCGAGGCCGGGCTGTTCCAACGCCGTGGCCAGCAGTTCAACGCTCGCCGGATTATCATCCACGATGAGGAGTGAAACTGTATGGCTCGGCACACTTGCAATACTCTGTTTCTGAGACACTGTTACGCGCTGATCCGTACATCGGATTTCGGACATACCGATAAAAGACCCGTGACAACTGAAAGCACGGGAAAGCAGTTTAACGCGGCCCTATTCTCCCAGGACAGGTTGCAGCCGCTCTTCAATTTGCGGACGTAGTTCCTTATGGCGCATCAGCGTCCGCGCACAGGTGTTCCAGCGTAAAATTGCATCGTCATTACCAGGCGGCCGCCTGGCTTCAGCGGTTTCGTAGCACCGCATCGCGTCCCCGAATTCCTGATACGCGCGTTCAGATGCGAGAGGGATGCGCTGTGCCATGCGTGCTCTCGCACAACGCTCGTAGACGATCCCGGCGTAATACGCCTTCTCGTATTCGCCCTGGATCGAACGGAGCACCTCGCGAGCGCGTGTGACCGGGATTTCCCCCCCGAATTGATCGGTGATGGCAAGCAAGAGTGTGATCAACGCGGCCTGGTTGGCAGGCTCGACGCGAAGGATGTCCAGGCAAATGCTCTCCGCTTGCCAGGGCTCGTTGAGGAGCCTGTATCGGTGAGCCTTTTCCAGAGCCTCGGGAATCGCGTCCCGCGAAATGAGTTTCAATTCGAATTCCATTTTCCTAGCTCCTCGCCGGTTCCCGGCACCTTCATGGTCGCAGGATGCGAAACAGCTTGCGTACCGGGTCAAAATACTCGTCGACAACGCGCTCCTTAAGCGGAATGATAGCGTTGTCCGTGATAGCGATGGCCTCAGGACACACCTTTGTACAGCATTTCGTGATATTGCAGAACCCAATACCGTGCCGGTCCTTCAGATCACCCGTGCGGTTTGCGTTATCGAGAGGATGCATCTCCAATGCCGCAGTGTGAACCAGGAATCGCGGACCGATAAAGCGGTCATGCAGCGAATGTTCGCGCAGGACGTGACAAACATCCTGACACAAGTAGCATTCAATGCAACGGCGAAACTCCTGAACCCGATCGACATCGCCTTGAGACATACGCCATGTTCGGTCTTGCGCATCGGGCGGCCGCGGCTCGAATTTGCGAATTTCTTTCTTTACTGCGTAGTTCCAGGAGACGTCCGTCACCAGGTCCTTGATGAGCGGGAAGGTCTTCATGGGCTGAAGAGTGACCGGCCGGTCAAGCGGAAGCGAATTCAGGCGAGTCATACACATCAGGCGTGGATTGCCATTGATCTCGGCTGAGCAGGAACCGCATTTGCCAGCCTTACAATTCCATCGCACCGCGAGATCGTTCGCCTGTTCGGCCTGAATGCGATGCACGGCATCAAGCACGACCATGCCGGGAAACACTTCTGTTGTGTAGTCGCGAAACTCCCCCTGCTCGTCGCAGCCGCGCCAGATACGAAATGTTGTCACCGCCATGTGTGTCTCGCTTATTTCATCTGCTCGATTACTTGCTTCAGCTCGTCGGGCATTTCAGGAAGCGGCCGCCGCTCAATCGTCATCTCACCCGATGCGGACTGCCGAACCGCAATGTTGCAGCTCCATTCGCCATCGTTCTTGCTTGGAAAGTCCTCGCGAAAATGGGCTCCGCGGCTCTCTTTCCGTGCGATGGCGGAACGCGTGATGATCTCAGACACAGTCAGAATTTGCTGCAGGTCAAGAGCGGTGTGCCAGCCGGTGTTATATTCCCGATTACCCGTCACAGCGACAGCGTTCGCTCGCTTCTTCAGCTCGGCGATACCTTCCAGCGCCGCTTGCATTTCCTCCTGGCGCCGCACAATGCCAACCAACCTCTGCATGAGTTCCTGCAGATCAGCCTGAACCCGATACGGATTCTCGCCGCTCCGCTCGAAGGGTGCGACGGCATGCTCAGCCATGGCTTTGATCTGATCCGAATCGAGTCCGTGATGCGCGGGCGTTCGATTCTCTTTTGCAAAACACGCGGCGTGTTCGCCTGCGCGCTTACCGAAGACCAGAAGATCTGAAAGCGAATTCCCGCCCAAGCGGTTGGCGCCATGCAGGCCGGCGGCGCACTCACCTGCTGCGAACAAACCCGGCACGTCCGACATCTGCGTTTCCGCGTCTACATACACGCCACCCATGACGTAGTGCGTGGTTGGTCCCACTTCCATCGGCTCCTCGGTAATGTCGATGTCCGCCAGTTGTTTGAACTGGTGATACATGCTCGGAAGCTTTCTTTTGATATGCTCGGCGCCTTTCGGGATCCGGCTCTTGATCCAGGCAATGTCCAGATAGACGCCGCCATGCGGAGATCCCCTTCCCTCACGCACCTCGCGCATGATACAGCGGGCTACGTGATCTCGGGTGAGCAGCTCGGGTGGCCGGCGCGCATTCCGGTCACCTTGCGTGTACCTCCAACCCTCCTCTTCGTTGTCAGCAGTCTGCGACCGATAGTTTTCCGGGATATCACCGAACATGAATCGGACGCCTTCTTTGTTCTTGAGCACGCCCCCTTCGCCGCGGACTCCTTCGGTGACGAGGATGCCGCACACGCTGGGAGGCCAGATCATGCCCGTCGGATGGAATTGCACGAACTCCATATCGATGAGCGAAGCGCCGGCGTGGTATGCAAGCGAATGTCCGTCGCCGGTATATTCCCAACTGTTACTCGTTATCTTGTATGCGCGCCCGATCCCACCCGTTGCCAGAACCACTGCTCCAGCCCGGAATAGTAGGAACCGGCCCCGCTCACGGTCGTAGCCAAAAGCCCCGATCACCACACCGTCCTGCTTCAGCAGCCGTAGGGCGGTTGTTTCCATATGGACTTCCATGCCCAGGTGTATTCCGTGATCCTGCAGCGTCCGAATCATTTCCAGGCCGGTGCGATCGCCAACATGGGCGAGGCGCGGATAGCGGTGGCCGCCAAAGTTACGCTGCAGAATACGCCCGTCTTTGGTGCGATCGAAAAGCGCTCCCCATGCCTCGAGTTCGCGGACGCGGTCCGGCGCTTCTTTGGCGTGCAGTTCGGCCATGCGCCAATTGTTAAGGTACTGTCCTCCGCGCATCGTGTCTGCGAAGTGCACCTTCCAGTTATCGCGCTCGTCGACATTCGAGAGCGCCGCCGCGATCCCCCCCTCCGCCATCACCGTGTGTGCCTTCCCCAGCAGGCTCTTGGTGATAACGCCGACGCTTGCTCCTCGCGCTGATGCTTCAATCGCCGCCCTCAATCCCGCTCCGCCTGCTCCGATTACCAGCACGTCGTATTCGTGCATCTGGTATTCGAGCATCAGACGATTCTCCAATCGGACCAGAGACCCATGGCGCAAAGCCGGACGTAGAGATCAGCGAACATCACGGAGAAGAGGCTCAGCCAGGCAAACATCATGTGCCGCCGGTTGAAACAGCCGGCGCAGCCATAGGCATAGTGGCGCTGGCTTGACTTCGAGACCTCATCCAGGCCGCCGCCAACCAGGTGCCGAAGCGAATGGCAACCGAATGTGTAGCAACTCAGAAGAACGACGTTGACGGCCAGCACGAGCGTTCCCACGCCTATTCCGAAATGCGCTTGCCCGGTCTGTGGGTTGATAAACCACAAGGCGCGCCAGACATCGAGCGCCAGGATAACCAGGAACACAAGTGCCAGATAGAGGAAGAAGCGATGGGTATTCTGCAGAATGAGAGGGAATGATTTCTCGCCACGATAGCGCTTCCGCGGTTCGCCGACTGTGCAGGATGGAGGGTCCGCCCAAAATGCCTTGTAATATGCGCCGCGATAGTAGTAACAAGTAAGTCGAAATCCGCCCGGCGCCCACAGAATCAACAAGGCGGCGGAGGCGGCCCATGATGGCCACCACGAAGGCCAGCCGCCGGCCCAGGCGTGTTGCGGATCGCCTAGGATCTCGGGTGAGTAGAAGGGCGAAAGATACGGGCCGAAACGATAATAGTTGCCTTGGAAGGCGGCCCAGGTCGCATAAACCACAAACGTGCCGAGCCCTAGAAGAGTTAGTACGGGACCAAGCCACCAGAGATCGCGCCGCGCAGTGCTTCCGAAACGGTTACCGCGTAAGGGAACATCGATGGAGGACATGTGCCGTTCTCTCGGATGACTTATGAACGCCTGAAACCAAGCTAGTATATCGGCATTTGGGCGAGTAGGCTAACGTCTAAGGCGTTTTGCGTACTAGGCCTGTTTGGCGTGTTCGACTGGATGCGAGAAACTTGTCTGAGCAATGAGTAATCGGGCCCGTTCAGGCATTTCAGCTATTGTGCTGGCCGCCGGATCGTCCAGCCGGATGGGGAGCATAAAGCCGCTGGTGCACGTTGGCGGACAGGCGATGCTGGCACGCGTGCTCGGGACCATACGCGAATCGCGCGTGGATGAAATCATTGTTGTTCTCGGGTACTCGGCCACGCTTATTCAAGAAAGAATTTCACTCGACGGGGTTAAGGTCGTATTCAACGAGTCATACCAGGAGGGGATGGCGACTTCAATCCGGCTGGGGCTGGCAAACGTGAGCGAAGATGCCGAAGCGGCGCTGATCATCCTTGCCGATCAGCCCTTCATAAGAGCCTCGACAATTGACATCCTGATCGAGGAGTACCAGCGCAACAAGCCGGAGATCGTCATACCGGTCTACAACGGCTTTCGCGGGAATCCTGTTCTATTAGATCGCTCCGTTTTCGGCGAGGTAGCCGCGCTGAGCGGTGACATCGGCTGCCGCGCCATCTTCGGCAATCATAGCAGCGGAATCCTCAAAGTAGCTGTTCACGACGAAGGAGTATTGATCGACCTGGATACGGCGGCGGAAGTGCAGCGTTTCGAGGAGGGACGACAGCAATGCGACGTCGTGAATAGCGGCAACCGTGCAGGAGCAGGACCGCAGCTTGTGCTTGTAGGACAAGACCCCGTTGCGAAGGCTCTGGCCATGCTGGGCCGGTTGCTTGATTTAAGTGTTGTGCTGGTGGACCCGTTTGTGCGACCGGATGAGGTTCACGGAGCAAGCGTATTGAACGCCCTCGATCTCTCGCGCCTGGCAAAAACAGACGACACTGCCGTCGTTGTGACCAGCCGTGGCCGCTTCGATGAAGATGCGATCGAGCAGGCGTTAAATATGGAAGCGGCTTACGTCGGTCTTCTGGCAAGTAACAGGCGCGCGAAAGAGATACGGTCGAATTTGCGGGCAAAGGGCGTCACTGGCGAGAAGCTCGCGAAATTGCGGGCTCCAGCCGGGCTTGATATCGGAGCGGTGACTCCAGCCGAAATAGCGATAAGCATCATGGCCGAAGTGGTGTCACGCACGAGCGGTGCGGAGCGCACCGGCACGCCCACTCCGCCCCGAACAAAATCTATATAATTCAAGGCAGTCCAAAGTACAAAATTTAGGGCCAGCGCGCGAATCCGAGAGGCGATTCATGATACCTGCGTCGTTCGAGTACCTGAGACCCGGCAGTCTTAACGAGGCAATCGCAATGCTTTCAGAGCACGGCGATGAAGCAAAGATTCTAAGCGGTGGGCAAAGCCTTATTCCGATGATGAAGTTCCGCTTGTCACGGCCGGCGTGCTTGATCGACATTAACCGCATCCCGAACCTTGACTACATCAAGGAAGAAGATGGCTATCTCAAGATCGGCGGCTTGACTCGCGAGACGGCGCTTGAACATTCGGATCTGATTCGTTCGAGATTTCCAATCCTCCATGACACCAGTTTCGTGATAGCCGATGTGCAGGTTCGTAACCTGGCGACGGTCGGCGGGAATTTGGCACATGGCGACCCGGCGAATGACCATCCTGCTACGATGCTCGCGCTCGATGCAGAAATTGTTGCAACCGGGCCTCAGGGCGAAAGAATCATACCGATCAAAGACTTCTTCGTTGCGATTTTCACCACGGCGCTGCGGCCGGAGGAGATCCTGACGGAGATTCGCATTCCCATGAACGGCTCGCGACGGGGAGGCGCTTACTTGAAAGTCGAGCGCAAAGTAGGCGATTACGCTACGGCAGGTGTAGCGGTACAGGTCACGTTGAACGACCGCGGCGATGTTCAGCGTGCGGGGATCGGCCTGACGAATGTCGGGCCGACACCGATTAAGGCCACAGGTGCAGAAGGCGCGCTAGCAGGAAAGCAGCTGACGGATGAGGGCATAGCTGAAGCTGCGCGGCGCGCTAGTGAAGAGGCGCAGCCGAGTTCGGATTTGCGCGGACCTGCGGAGTACAAAACAGCATTGGTACAAGAACTCACTCGCCGCGCGCTGTATCGTGCGTGGGAACGAGCTAAAAAATAGGAGACGACCCGATGCCCAGTACGCGTCGCGTAAGCATTCAAATCAACGGAGAGAAGATTTCGGCTGAGGTTGAACCGCGACTTCTGCTGGTCCACTTCATCCGCGAGACGGCAGGGTTGACCGGCACGCACATTGGTTGCGACACAAGCAGTTGCGGCGCCTGTACGGTGCTGCTGGACGGACGCCCCGTCAAGTCCTGCACGCTTTTTGCGGTACAGGCCGATGGCGGCGAAATTTCCACTGTGGAAGGTTTGAACCGCAACGGACAGATGCACCCCATTCAGGAAGGATTCCATTTGGAGCACGGCCTGCAATGTGGTTTCTGCACACCCGGAATGATGATGTCCGCGCGCGCGTTGCTCGAAAGGAACCCGCACCCGGATGAACAGGAGATCCGTTGGGCAATCGCCGGTAATTTGTGCCGGTGTACGGGTTACCAGAACATCATCAAGGCCATTCAATATGCGAGCAAGAAGATGGCGGAAGGGGTGTCGGCATGATTCAGCAAACCTCACCTGAGATCGGCGGCATGGGCCATTCCGTGAAGCGGAAAGAAGATCGCCGCTTCTTGCTCGGCAAAGGGAATTATGTAGACGATATTCATCTGCCGCACATGGTGTACGGCCAGCTCGTGCGAAGCCCGTTTGCGCACGCGCTGATTAAGAGCGTCAACACCGAGGCCGCGATGAGGGTACCGGGTGTGCTGGCAGTCATCACCGGCGAGGATCTCGCCAAAGCCGGTCTCGCCTGGATGCCCACGCTCTTCTTCGATAAGCAAATGGTTCTGGCAACCGGGAAAGTGTTATTCCAGTCGCAGGAGGTTGCGTTCGTCGTCGCGGAGACTCGCTTCGCGGCGGCCGATGCAGCGGAACTGGTGGAAGTGGATTATGAGGAGCTTCCGGTACTGGTCGATCCGCATCATGCACTGGACGCGGATGCACCCATCCTGCGTCCGGACCGCGAAGAGAAGAGCAATCATATCTTTCATTGGGAGGTCGGCGACAGAGCCGCGACCGCCAAAGCGTTCGAGAAGGCTCCCGTAAGAACTGAAGTGACCGCCGTTTTTCAGCGCTGCCACCCTGCGCCGCTTGAGACTTGCGGATGCGTCGCTGATTTCAATACCGCTACAGAACGGCTGACTGTGTGGCTGACCTCGCAGGCGCCGCACGCGCACCGGACACTGTTCGCGCTAGTGGGCGGCATTCCGGAGAACAACATTCGCGTTATCTCGCCGGACATCGGCGGCGGATTTGGGAACAAGGTTCCCATTTACCCGGGGTACGTCTGCGCGGTTGTCGCATCTCTCAAGCTAGGCAGGCCCGTAAAGTGGGTTGAAACGCGTTCAGAAAATCTGCAATCGACGGGATTCGCGCGCGATTATCACATGCGTGCTGAAATCGCCTCTGAAAGTGACGGCACCGTGAAAGCTCTGCGGGTGCAGACGCTGGCGGATCATGGAGCATTCAACGCGGCGGCTCAGCCGACCAAGTTCCCGGCTGGACTTTTCAGTATCTGCACGGGGTCTTATAAGTTCCCGAATGCGTTCTGCGAAGTGGACGGGGTCTATACGAATAAGGCGCCGGGGGGGATCGCCTACCGCTGCTCTTTCCGCGTGACCGAAGCGTCTTACCTGATTGAACGGGCGATGGATGTTCTCGCATATCAGCTGAACACCGACCCCGCGGAGCTTCGACTGAAAAACTTTATACGGCCGGATGAATTCCCGTATGAAACTCCGCTTGGCTGGAGTTATGACAGCGGCAATTACGCGGCCGCTATGAACAAAGCCCTGGAGATAGCGGGCTACCGCGAGCTGCGCAAAGAGCAGGAGGAAAAGCGCCGGCGGGGAGAGCTGATGGGCATCGGCCTGTCGAGTTTCACGGAGGTCGTCGGCGCCGGCCCGGCGCATACGTTCGACATCGCCGGACTGAAGATGTTCGATAGCTGCGAAATTCGCATCCATCCGACTGGCAAAGCAATCGCGCGGCTCGGTACCAAATCGCAGGGCCAGGGTCATGAGACCACGTTTCCACAGATCATTGCCCAGGAACTCGGGATTCCGGTTTCAGACATCACGCTCGAAGAAGGGGACACCGATACGGCGCCCTACGGGCTGGGAACGTATGCCAGCCGCAGCACGCCGGTTGCGGGAGGAGCCACTTCCGTGGCGTCGCGCAAGATTCGAGAGAAGGCGCGGAAGATTGCAGCGCATCTGCTGGAGGTGAGCGAAGAAGACCTGGAATGGGAGCCAGGCAAGTTCTTTGTTAAAGGCGCGCCCTCAAAAGCTAAGACCATCCAGGAGATCGCGTTTGCGGCCTATACGAACATTCCGCCGGGAATGGAAGCCGGGCTCGAGGCCGTCGACTATTACGACCCGCCCAACCTGACTTTTCCTTTTGGAACTTACATCTGTGTTGTCGATATCGATAAGGGCACCGGCGAAATCAAGGTACGGCGTTTTATTGCCGTCGATGACTGCGGCAACATCATCAACCCGATGATTGTGGAGGGTCAGATTCACGGCGGGCTTGCCGAGGGTCTGGGCATTGCCTTTATGCAGCTCATCAGCTACGACGAAAGCGGCAACGTACAGGGCGGCAACTTCATGGATTACTTGCTGCCAACCGCCGTGGAAACGCCCTACTGGGAGACGGACAAAACGTGCACTCCGTCCCCGCATCACCCGATCGGCGCAAAGGGCGTTGGCGAGTCCCCCAATGTCGGTTCTCCCGCGGCTTTTGTGAACGCGGTGGTGGACGCGCTGTCGCATCTGGGCGTACGCCACATTGATATGCCGATTGCTTCCTGGAAAGTTTGGCAGATCCTGAAAGAGAAAGGCGTCGCGGCCTGAGAATATGGCGGTTCGTATCGAGAAAAGCTTTCGCGTCCCCGAGCCTATTGAAAAAGTGTGGGCTCTATTGAAAGATCCGCGCGCGGTTGCAAACTTTGTGCCCGGAGCAAAAATAACGGAAGCGTTGGACGACCGAAATTTCAAGGGCGCCATCAGTGTGAAGGTTGGGCCAGCGGTCACGGACTTCAAAGGCGAATTGCACGTTGAGCGGGTAGATGAGCAGAATCACGAAGTACAGCTTGACGGGAAAGGCCAGGATATACGCGGCAAGAGCAGCGCATCGATGAAACTGATTGGCAAGCTCAACGCCCGTGATGATGGAACAGAGGTGAAGACCGTCTCTGAAGTCAACGTGGTTGGAATTCTGGCGCAGTTTGGCGGACGTATGATCTACGACGTTTCCGATGTGATGTTTCGCGAGTTCGTCAAACGGTTTCAAGAGCGTCTGCAGCACATAGAGACTGAGGCCGAACCCGGACCGAGCGAGCCCGTAAACGCCGCCAAGGTGGTCTCGTCCGCCTTGAGCCGCTCCGTGCGCCGGGTTTTCGGAGGATCGGACGACAGTGGCGAAGGATTCTGAGGAGGTAAAGGATCTCGACTCCGTCATCAGCGGATTCCGCTCCTGTGGATACGTTGCCGATCGTGCGCTTGCGACATCCGTTTACCTTCTGATAAAGCTTGGAAAACCCCTTCTGATCGAGGGTCACGCGGGCGTCGGCAAGACTGAAGTGGCGAAGGTGCTCGCCTCATTCCTGGATACGTCGCTCATAAGGCTGCAGTGTTACGAAGGCCTTGATATCAATGCCGCTGTGTACGAGTGGAATTATCAAAAGCAATTACTCGCGATCAAGCTCGAGACGCCGATCGAAGACCCGCTACAGGAACGCCTAAAGCATATCTTCGGGCCGGAATTCCTTTTAGAGCGTCCGCTGTTACAATCCATCCGTCAGCGTGTTGCTCCTGTTTTGCTGGTTGATGAAGTGGACCGCGCTGACGAAGCATTCGAGGCGTTCCTGCTCGAGCTGCTCTCGGAGTTTCAGATCACCATCCCCGAGATGGGCAGCATCAAAGCCCTGACGCGGCCGTACGTCGTGTTGACGTCGAACCGAACCCGTGAATTGAGTGACGCCTTGAAGCGCAGATGCCTGTATCACTGGATCGATTACCCGACGAGAGAGAAGGAGCTGGAGATTGTTCGCGCACGCTTGCCGTTCACGGGAGAAGAACTACGGACGCAGGCAGTCGGGGTGGTGCAGAAGGTTCGGCAGATGAATCTCTCAAAACCACCGGGCGTCGCGGAGACTCTGGATTTCGTAGAGGCGCTTGCAACCCTGCACACGGAACGGCTCAACGTCGCCGCCGTGGAACAAACACTCGGCTGCATCTCTAAATCGGCGGAAGACATCGCTGCCATAAAAAACGGGGGCGTTGAAACCCTTGTTTATTCCTGATGTACGCGGAAACTGTTCTCGATTTGTGCCGCTTCCTAAGAGACAAAGGGTTTCGCGCGGGCGTGCTCGCCTCGCTCACGGCGGTTGAAGTAGCGCAAACGCTCGAGACCGCCGGCATTCAGTCGCTTCAGAATGGCTTGCGAGCGGCGCTCTGCACTTCAAAGGAGGAGTGGGATGCCTTCGACGGGCTGTTTCAAAGCTTTCTTGCGGGAGAACCGAAACCGAAGCGCCAGCAGCGAGAGCCTGGTGACGATGCTGCCGCCCTCGCGAGTCTGAACGGAGTCGCAGCTTCTTCGGGCGCCGAAACAAAGCGGGACGCTAAAACGGTTGCCGGCGCCAGCCTATATGAAAGGCTTAGCAGGACGGATCTCTCCGATCTTCGGCGCGAGGATCAGACGGTGCTCGAGCGAATCGCGCAAAGGCTGTTCCATGAGGCCGCGGCACGGCTTTCACGCCGGCTCACAATCGGAGGAAGGCAGACCACGCTGGATCTGCGGCGCACCATCCATAGAAGTGTCGGGAAGGGTGGCGATATCGTCGAGCTGCGCCACCGGGGCAGAAGGCCCAACAAGCCACGTTTGGTAATTCTAGTCGACATCAGCGGTTCAATGAACCCGTACAGCTTGATGCTGCTTCGCTTTGCGCATGCGATGCAGAAGCAGTTCCGGAACACCCGCACCTTCGTATTCAGCACCCATCTCGTCGACGTGACGGCCGATTTGCGTTCACGCGACGCTAACGATGCCCTGAAAGGGCTGTCTGCAAGAACCATGAGCTGGTCGGCAGGCACACGGATTGGCGAGTCCCTCGCACAGTTCAATGCACTGTACGCGAGGAACTTGCTTTCACGTGAAACGGTCGTCATGATTCTTAGTGATGGCTGGGACACGGGTGACCCCGAGCGGCTCGCGTCTGCATTAGGGGCCAT
>JAFAMM010000201.1 GCA_019233375.1 Acidobacteriaceae bacterium | reverse complement strand
AATTGGCTGTTGCTCCAAAACGTCCGTCCCTTCCTGGCCACGGAGCCCGTGAGTATCTCCTTTCGCAGGTGCGGGAGCAGGATTTGGAACCGGTTACCGCATCCATCGTAAGCGTCCAGTTCAGACCGTTATTGACAGAGTCGATGTAGTAGTGTCCACGACGGTGGGATTGTGGACACAACCAATCGTGCGTTAGTCGGCTTGTTCGGATTCTGTGGATCGACCGATTTTGCGAACGGGCGTATTCCAAGGCAGCAGTTCTTCGAGGCGATGGATGGGATGGTCAGCGATGCGCGAGAGGACGAAAGAGAGATAGGCTTCCGGATCGAGGTCGTTGAGTTTGGCCGTGCCAATCAGACTGTAGATCGCCGCGGCGTATTCGCCTCCCGCATCGGATCCTTGGAAAAGGTAGTTCTTTCTTCCAAGCGCAATCACTCGCAAGGCGCGCTCGGCCGCATTATTGTCAATCTCCAAGCGGCCATCGTTGACGTAGCGCAGTAAAGATGGCCAGAGGTCCAATGCATATCGAATAGCATTGGCGACGTCGGATTTTTGAAACAGCTTCACCAGGCATTGGTTCAGCCAACCATGGAGCGAGTCCAATAGGGGTTGAGCTCGTTCAGAGCGAATCCGCTGTCGCTCTTCTGGAGACCGCCCTCGAATCTGTTCCTCAATGACGTACAACTCGCCGATGCGCTTCATGGCCTCTTCGGCTATCGGCGATTCGTGTGCCTGATAGGCATCATAGAACTTGCGCCGAACATGGGCCCAACAAGCCGCTTCAATAATTCTTCCTTGCTCGTACAGTCGATTGAAGCCGGCGTATGCATCGGCTTGCAGCACGCCACGAAACTCGCGCAGGTGATTCGCCGGATGTTCCGATTTACGATCCGGCGAGTAGGCGAACCAGACCGCTGGCGGATCGGTGCTTCCCGCCGGCCTGTCGTCCCGGACGTAAGTCCATAACCGGCCCGTTTTGGTCCGGCCTCGCCCCGGATCCAATACCGGAACCGGAATGTCATCGCCGTGGAGCTTCGTGGCATTCAGTACATATCGGCGGACCAGTTCCAGCAGCGGTTGCAATGTGTAGGCCGCGCCGCCGACCCAGCTAGCCAATGTTGAGCGCGACAGATCCACGCCTTCACGGTCATAGATGTCCGATTGCCGGTACAGCGGCAGATGATCCCCATATTTCGATACCAGGATGTGTGCCAGCAGGGCCGCTCCGGCCATACTGCGCTCCACCGGACGATTCGGCGCTGGCTCTTGAAGTATCCGGTTGCACGCGGTGCATCGGCATTTCGGCCGTACGATTCGGATGACCTTAAAGTGTGCCGGCACGTACTCCAACATCTCCGACACATCCTCGCCAAGAGCTTTCAGCGTGCCGCCGCAATCTGGGCACACCTCGTCTTTGGGAGCATGCGTCTGGGTTTCTCTCGGTAAATGCCCTGGCAGAGGACCACGTGAAGATTTGCGCCGCGTTGATGTGCTGTTTTCTGACGTCGAGCTCGCCGTCTCCGGTGCTGCGGCCTCCGCAGTTTCCATCTCTTCCAGCCGCAATTCCAACTGCTCGACTTGCCGGTCCAGTTTCTCCGAACTGCGGCCAAACTTCAGCCGCTTCAACTTCATGATCAGCAGTTTCAGATTTTCGATTTCATGATTGCGCGCGGTGAGGGCGGCTTGCTGTTGGACCAGCGCTCGCTGCTTTTCCAGTACGAGTGCTTTCAACGCTTCGAAATCCATTTCATTAAGATCGGGAAGTACTGTGATTTCCGGCGTCACGTTGAAACATTGCGGGAATCACGGGTCAGCTCAGGTCCACACTATAAGGTGATTCTACAGAGTTATGCCCGGGCGCCTTTTAGACCGAAATCTCTGGCGTGTGTGTCCGTATCGGTCGACGCCAGTCAATGCCTTCCAACAGCATCGACAGCTGCGCTCGCGTGAGCGCCACCGTGCCGTTTTCCACTTTCGGCCAAATGAAGCGGCCTTTCTCCAGTCGCTTCGCAAACAGGCACAGCCCGTCACCATCCCACCACAGCATTTTGATTAAATCGCCACGACGGCCACGAAAGACAAATACATGCCCCGAAAACGGACTTTCTTTGAGAACCGTCTGCACCTGCGCGCTCAGCCCAGTGAATCCTCGCCGCAGATCCGACACTCCTGCGGCAATCCAGATCTGCGTTCCTGTCGGTAGCGCGATCATCGCGCCAAGCTTTCCAGCGCCGCTCGCACACATTCCGGATCGGCCGCTCCTTCGATCCGCACTCGCGCATGCCCCAGATCGATGTCGATGCTTCCTCGGTGGTCCGATCCATTGCCTTTTGTCTCGCGCGACCTCGCCTGCAGCGATTTGTCCGACCGGACTACCTTGACCGGAACTAATGCCGTCGCCTTCCTCGCGATCTCGTCAAACCACCCGGCCCGATACTGTCGCCGCCAATAAAACACCTGGTTGGTGTTGATGTCGTGCGCCCGCGCCACCTGCGACACTGAGGCGCCTGGCCTCAGCGTCTCTTCAACAATCTGCCGCCGCTCCTCTTTCGTCCGATAACGCTTTCCTCCGCGAATCTCCATGACCGCTTCCTCCCGTCATGAAGCATGCAGACGGCCGCCCTCCAACGCTAGATGGCCACGAGAAGACGCTTACTGCTCAATAGCGGACATCGACGCGTGACAGCGATGATCACTCGATGTGTCGGAGATGAACACGCCCCGAAGACGTTCTCCACTTGGTGCCCTAAGGCTATCGCACAGATCGGTAGACTACCTGCGACGCTCTTGGACCGCTCAATCAATGTGGCGATGCGGCGACGGAC
>JAFAMM010000076.1 GCA_019233375.1 Acidobacteriaceae bacterium | reverse complement strand
TCACGTAGCCATCATCATGGATGGCAATGGCCGTTGGGCCAGGCAGCGGAATTACCCCCGGATCATGTCGTCTGATGATGCACTTGTCAACCTGATTAGATTGAATTGATCCCACTTTGATTACTACGTTTGGCCGCAGTTGGACCTACCAGCCGGAACCCTCTATCATCCGTGGAGCAGCGGCAGGAGCCCCGCCGCGGCACAAATAAAGCTGCCGAACGGAAGCTCGTAAGTGGCTGCGTTCTTGCGCTTTATCACGATGTAGAGCAGGCCGGTAACGGAGCCTGCCACAGCGGCAAACAGCAGTGCTGAGACGCCTTTCTCAACACCCAGAAAGATGCCGGCCAACACCAGCAGCTTAACATCCCCTAAGCCGAGCCCTTGCCTATGGCGCAGTTTGGCGTATAGAAACCCAATCAACGCGATGGGAATACTCAAAACGCAAGCGCCGGTTGCGGCGTTCATGAGGGATTGCGCCATGAGCGGCGCGGAAGGTAGCAGGACTTGCCCGATAAAGCCAGGCACGGGAACAACTGACGCCAATATGAGTCCCACTACACTTCCGGTTATGGTCAGTTCGTCGGGGAGGATCCGTTCCTGCAGGTCCGTGGCGAACAGAACAATCAGCAGCGCCTCAAAGATCATCCATTTGAGACCGGTCAAAGTGGTCCCGTATCTCGCAACCGCGCATGCGAACAGAACCGCCGTTGCGATTTCGACGACGGGATACTGCGCGCCGATGCGTTTTCCACAGCTTCGGCATCTTCCGCCGAGCAAAATAAAGCTCAGCACCGGAATGTTGTCGTACCAGGCGATTTTCTGTCCGCATTCGGTGCAAAATGAGCGGGGCGCGACTACCGAAATATCGCGTGGAATCCGGTAAATACAAACGTTGAGAAAACTGCCGATCAACAGCCCGAAGACGCCGGCCAGAAGCGGCCAAAGGAAGGGGATCTCAGCCTCCAAGCGCCCTCGTGTAGCAGTTCACTGTCGCCGCCAAGAGGTGTTCTATTGTGAAGCGAGCCGCAACGCGCTTGCGACCCTCTCGAATGAGGCGGCAGGCGAATTCCGGCTCTGCTGTGAGCTTGCGCATCGCGGCGGCAATCTGCTCGGAGTCATTCTCGACGTAGATGCCCGATACGCCGTCCTCGAAAATCTCTGTCAAACCACCCACCCGGCTTGCGACAACCGGAACTCCCATCCGCATGGCGAGCAAGGCAGCGGACCCGAGCCCTTCGGAGCGGGTGATATACAGAAACATGGAAGCGTTCTGCAGATCGCGCGACAGGTCCTCCGAAAAGAACACCCCGGTGTTCGCTCGTTTAGCTGCAAGTTCGACCAGATCACGTCCTTTCATCGGATCTCTGCTCGCGAGGGCGATGGCTGGTGCGCGCGCGCTCCAGCGGTTTTCGACGGTCGTCTCCTCCACGGCGTCATAAACCACATCCACTTTCTTTTTTGCGATGCCAGCCCGGTACAGTTCCTCCGCCACGAAACGGGAAACTGCCGCGAAGCGCGCTGCCCGGCTGTACTTCCAGCGCGAGGCAAGGGATCGGCCCACAGGAAAGGCAACCCGTCGCGACACTACAACAGGCGTGCGCGCTGCAAGGGCCGCCAGAGTATGCCCCTTTGCGTCGTGAGCGTGCACAAGATCTGCCGCACCCGCCAATTTACAGACGTTGAAGAGAGTTGCATCATGCACGGCAACGCCGGAGAACGCTATTTCCCGTCGCAGCGGACTCTCCCGCGGGGTCAGCAACGCACAGTCATGCCCTGCTCCGACCAAAGCCTTCAGCAGAAGCAGAACCTGTTTCTGTCCGCCTCGCATCTCCCGGCCGGTATCGATATGAAGAAGCCGCACCTAGCCTACTTCCGGCCTGGGCTCATGTGCCGCGCCTTCGCATACTTCACGAAATTGTAAAAAGCGGCCATATAGGCGATCGATAAGCCTTCCATGCCGTCCAGAAATCCCTGCTTCAAAATGTAAGTGCGTAGGAACGTTCCAGGCGGGTCGAGTAACAGCCTGCTGAGAGGTACGTTCACACCGCGCGAAACAATCTCTTGGGCAGCCAGCGTCGTGTAGCTATCCATGGTTCGTACGTGCTCCGAAAGCGAATTACAGGTGAAATGCAAGAGGTTCGATTTCAGGTGGCCCAGCGTTCCATCCACCTTGACGGACTCGTGGACGAATTCACCTACCCACTTCGCTTTTCGCCGGTCAAAGAGCCGGATCTTCCGATCCGGGTACCAGCCGCTGTGCAGAATCCAGCGGCCCAGGTACTGCGCGAGCCGCGGCACGGTGTAGCCGTCGAACCGTGGGCCCGCTTTCTTGATTTGCCAGATCTCCGCCTCCAGCGCTTCGCTCAAGCTCTCATCCGCGTCGAGCGACAGGATCCAGTCATGACTGGCCAGTTCCGCCGCAATGTTCTTCTGTGCGGCGTAGCCGTGCCAGGAAGCCTCTTCGACTCGCGCCCCGAGTTTGCGTGCAATCTCGACCGTTCTGTCATTGGATCCGCTGTCCAGAACCAGAATCTCGTCACAGCAGCGAAGGCTCTCAATTACCCGAGCGACGTTGCGTTCCTCATTGAACGTAATAATCGTGGCCGAAATTTTCATTCGCGCTGTGCGTTACGCCACGCTGACGGGAACGACACAAATAGAGGCGAGAAACATAAAAAGGGCAGCCCCCGAGAGTACCAGACGCCCGCGTTTGAGGGGAGAGCGGTCGTAGGTGAGCGGGTGCCGCCGCCCGAAAAAGAACAAAATCAGCGCCCAAATGCACCAGGGCCAATAAACCAGGCCGAGCAGGGCAAGCACAATCACGAGCACGGTGCTGATCCGGTGATGCCACCGTTCGCCGGTAAGCGCATACAGGATGTGCCCCCCATCCAGTTGTCCTACCGGCAGCAGATTGATCGCCGTCGTCAGAAGTCCGCCGAGGGCAGCCATCGCCATAGGATGCAGAAGAATGCGCGACGGTGAAACGCCTGGGAAAAGGATGATCTCGACCGCCCGCATCAGCAGCGGCGTGCCGAACGTCACTGGCGCATGCAAGGGCGCGGGACTGACGTGGGATAGCGCAACACCCGCCACCAGGAATGGCAGTAGCGCGATAAAGCCGGCAATAGGGCCGGAAATGCCTACATCGAACAGGCCTTCACGAGTGTAAAACGGTGAACGAATCCGGATGAACGCGCCCAGGGTCCCGAGCAAGGTGGGCGAAGGCAGAAAATACGGCAGGCTGGCGTCGAGGCCGCGCCGCCGGCACTCAAAGTAATGCCCAAACTCATGGCACAACAAAATCGTCATCAGCGGAAGCGAGAACGAGAGTCCCAGCCAGACGTGGCGATCGAGATGCTCCAGTAAGCCATAGCCGTCAAAAATCGCTTCGGGATTCAGTGGCTGCCGGAGCTCAAAGGCATGCTCCAGTGCAAAACCAAAGACAGTGGTAGAAAGCAGGGTGGCTGCAAACAACGCAACATGCAGCCCCCATCTGACAGCGGAGCGGAGCGAAGAGCCGGCATGCAACTCACCGTCCCATCGTTCAAGCGAGGGTGAAAAACCCGAGTCCGGCACAGAAGTTATTGCAGGGTTTGCAATTCCTTGCCGGGTTTGAAGCGCACCGCCTTACCGGGCGGGATGGCTACTTCGGCGCCTGTCCGCGGATTCCGGCCGATACCGGTTTTGCGCGGCCGGACGTTGAAGATGCCGAATCCGCGGAGCTCAATGCGGTCTCCGTCGGTCAGCGCCTTTTTCATGGTTTCGAAAACAGTTTCAACGGCCATCTCCGCCTTGGTTTTGGTAATGCCGGTGCGGCTGACAACTTCGTTGATGATGTCGAGCTTAATCAAAGAGCCTCCCTTTTCGCCCCATTCGAACGGCCAACGGGCCGCGGGTTTGCGCTGTCCAACGATCTAAATATCACGCAATTACATGATAAGAAGACGCTTAGCAGCCTGTCAATGCAGCCGCGGCCGGCTGCGCGCGGGTGAAAAGGGGCTGTCTAGGCGGCTGAGTGGGCAGCCGCCGCCTTGGCTGCTTCCAAGGCAGCCTCGTAGTTCGGATGTTCGCCCACTTCCTTTACGTACTCCGCATGAATGATTCGATTTTCTTGATCCACCACGAAAATAGCCCGGCTTTCGATTCGCAGATCATGAATGAGCGTGCCGTAATTCTCACCGAACGAGCCGGTGCGATGATCGGAAAGCATCACGACATTGTCGATCCCAAAATTACCGCACCAGCGCTTCTGCGCGAACGGCAGATCCATACTGACGGTGAAAACTTTTATATTCGGATCCTTCTGGGCCTCTTGCTCAAATCGCTTTGTCTGCGCGTCGCACACCGGCGTATCGAGAGACGGGACAACGCTGAAGATGCGAATCCCCTTCCCCGTCTTCGCCAAGTCAAATTTCTGCAGGGAAGAATCGACCACGTCGAAGTCCGGCGCTTTGTCACCGGGCTTCAGCTCTTGACCGGCTAGAGTAAAGGGATTTCCTTTCAATGTAGTTGTTCGGCTGGATTGTTTCGATGTCATGCGCCACAGTGTAGCAGGGGAAATCGGCATGCAGGCAACCGGAACATGTACCAATGCCAGCGTTTATTGGATTACAAAAGGCTGCTCGCAAACGAAATTCCGGCAGCGGTACACAGTCATACGGCCGCGACGTGCAAGGGCCGCCAGGAATGGCGAAACGGCTGTCAGCGCCGCGGCGGCTTCATCACTGATTGCAACAAAAATGCCGTGAGGGCAAAACTGCTGCCGCTCTTTGGCCAACAACCGCCCGGCTTCATCATCAACGGTTTCGCACCGGATCACGACCTGCTGCGGTTCGGCCACCCACCGACCGACTGCGGCGAGCATCTGGGGCGCAATCGCCGGCTGCAGTTTTAGCTTCGGCGCGAACGCGCGCAGCGATTTCTCTGCGCTTACACGAAAGTCGTGACTGCCCGTTAAATGCGCCAGCCGCAGCAAGACGTCCGTCGCAACCGAGTTGCCGGACGGTTCAGCACCATCGTAATCATCTTTGATGCGCAGCAAGACGTCCGGCGCATTCGCCGTAGTGCTGAAAAATCCGCCCTCGCCGGCATCCTCGAAGCGCGTGAGACCCTTCCGGGCGAGACTTGCGGCAGTGTGCAAGTAAGAAGCCTCCCCGGTTGCCTCGAATAAATCCAGCACTGCCTGCGCCAGGAATGCGTAGTCGTCAAGAAATCCTGGAATGGCGGACTCGCCGTCACAGTAGCGCCGCAGCAGCTCACAATTGCGGCTGTCATACATGGTGCGCAGCACGAATTGCGCCGCGGTCCGCGCCGTCTGTAAGTACTGGTCGTCGCCCAGCACAACGTATCCTCTGGCGAACGCGGAAATCATCAGCGCATTCCAGGACGTCAGGACGTTGTTATCGAGATGCGGCCTCGGCGGCCTGCTCCGCGCCGCAAGCAGTTTTTCTCTGGCTCCTTCGAGAAGCGAGCGCGCTTCTTCCACAGAAAGGCCTATTTGATTGGAGACCTCTTGAATCGTCCGCGCCTGATGAAGAATATTCTTGCCGGTGAACTCGCCGTGCGGGTCCTGACCGACGTTGCCTCCAGGCTCGACCCCGTAGCGAAGAGAGAACAACCGGGCGTCTCGAGCCCCTAAAACATCCTGTATTTCAGAGCTTCGCCACAGGTAAAACGCGCCTTCGCCCGCATGCGACGGATTTTCCGGGTCAGGACTGTCGGCGTCCTCGGCCGAGTAGAAAGCTCCTTCTGGCCCGCTCAGGTCACGCTGGACATAACGGAAAATCTCGCGTGCAACCTGCGCGAAATCAGCATCACCTGTGATCTGAAAGGCGTCGAGATAGGAAATGGCAAGCTGCGCCTGGTCGTAAAGCATCTTTTCGAAATGCGATACGAACCACCGCTCATCTACCGAGTACCGGTGAAGTCCCCCGCCGAGTTGATCATGCATACCGCCCATCGCCATTGCCTTTAAAGTTTTCACGGACATCTCGACGGCTTCCTCGTTTTGTCGCGCGGCATGCAAACGAAATAAGTAGTTGAAGATAACCGGGCGCGGAAACTTCGGAGCATCTCCGAAGCCGCCGTATCGCGTATCGAACGTGCGCCGGAAATAAGAGAAGCCGGATTCAAAAAGCGCCTGATCGGGTTCGAGCGCGCTTGTGGCGGGCGTCGCCAGGTTGCGAAGCTGCTCGGTGACGTTCGCGCCCGACTCTTCTATGCGCGAACGTTCCTGTTTCCAGGCCTGCGCCAGGTGCTCCAAGAGCTGGCGAAATCCGGGACGCCCATAACGCGCACCCGGCGGGAAGTACGTCCCGCCAAAAAAAGGCTTCAGGTCCGGAGTAAGAAACACCGACATCGGCCACCCGCCGCTACCGGTCGACGCCTGCACGAATAACATATACACGCGATCCACATCCGGCCGCTCTTCCCGATCGACCTTGACCGGCACAAAATGCCGGTTGAGTACGTCGGCAATCTTCTCGTCTTCAAACGATTCATGCGCCATGACGTGGCACCAATGGCAGGTTGAATAGCCGATGGACAGAAAGATCGGCTTATCTTCCTGCCGGGCCTTCTGGAATGCGTCGTCACCCCACGGCAGCCAGTCGACAGGGTTGTGCGCGTGCTGCTGCAAGTACGGGCTCTTCTCACGAACCAGCGCATTGGTGTGCATGCGCCCAGCATAGCCGTACCCGCTGTGTGCGGAGCCCGCTCTTAACGGTTGATACCCACTTGAGAAAGCATCCAGGCGTACTCGAAAGCCTGATCATGAAGCCGGTCATAACGGCCGGAGGCTCCGCCATGGCCCGCCGGATCCATCTTGATCTTCAGTAGAAGCGGGTTTGAATCAGTCTTGAGTGTTCGCAGCCGCGCTACGTACTTCGCGGGCTCCCAGTACATCACCTGACTGTCGTTGAAGCTGGTGGTGACCAACATAGCCGGATAGGCTCGTTTTTCGAGGTTGTCGTACGGGCTGTAGGTCTTCATGTAATCGTACGCCGCCTTCT
>JAFAMM010000051.1 GCA_019233375.1 Acidobacteriaceae bacterium | reverse complement strand
CACCCTCCTCCGGATTTCGCCCGGCATCAGGTGATGGAACTCGGTTACATCAAGAGCGCACATGCGGGTGAAGAACAGGATTCGGTTGCGTTTGCGGTGCGGCAGAACAGGGATGGTGAGCTGCTTGTTGGTTCCTCGCGGCAGTATGGCTCAAATGATCCGCAGGTCGAACCGCGGATGATCGAACGAATGTTGAAGCGTGCGATTGCCTTCATGCCGGATCTGGCCGGACTGCCGGAGCTAAGAAGCTGGGCAGGCTTTCGCGCGGGAACCCCAGATGGTCTTCCGCTAATCGGCCTGTGCCCCGGTCTTCAGCGCGTCTATGCAGCCACCGGACACGAGGGCTTGGGAGCAACGACGAGTCTCGCGACAGCGCGCCTTTTAGCGGATGCGATCCTCAACCGCGAACCGGAGATCAACGCCGCGCCATACCTGCCGTCGCGATTCGCCGCAGAGGAGTTGTAACATGCAATCCATGAGATGGCAGGGCGTTATACCCGCGATGACCACGCCGTTCCACCATGACGGCACGGTGAATCATGAATTCCTGGCGAGACACGCGCGATGGCTGGTGCAGGAAGGTTGCACGGGGGTGGTGGTGCTCGGATCTCTCGGCGAAGGCGGCACGCTGCGTACGGCCGAAAAACGCGCCGTGCTGGAGACCGTTGTTCGCGCGATTGATAAGACGGCGCCGGTTGTCGCCGGCATCTCCGGGATGAGCACGGCAGAAGCGGTGGAACTTGCGCAGCTCGCGGCCGGCATAGGCTGCAGCGGTTTGATGGTGCTGCCTCCGTATGCGTACACGGGAGATTGGCGGGAGATGAAGGCGCACGTGGGCGCCGTGCTGGACGCAACGAATTTGCCGGCGATGCTTTATAACAACCCGATCGCATACCACACGGATTTTGTTCCGGAGCAGGTGCAGGAGTTATTGCAAGAGCACCCGAATCTGCATGCAATCAAAGAATCGAGCGCTGACGTGCGGCGCATAGCGTCTTTGCGCTGCCTGGCCGGCGCACGGCTGCAAATCCTTTGCGGGGTAGACGATCTGATCGTCGAAGCAGTGTATGCGGGCGCCACGGGCTGGATTGCGGGGCTTGCGAATGCATTTCCGCGCGACTCAGTCGACCTGTTCGAACTGGCGCTGCTGGGAGAAAAACAGCGGGCGTTCGAACTGTACAGGTGGTTCCTTCCGATGCTGCGCTTTGACGTCGTGCCAAAGTTTGTTCAATTGATCAAGCATGCACAGGAGCTGGTTGACATTGGCTCCGGCCGGGTGCGCGCTCCGCGTCTCGAACTAAGCGAACAGGAGAAGCAGGAAGTACAAAGAATCGTTCGAGAGGCGCTGTCTTCCCGCCCGCCTGGTTTTGCTCACAGCCGTTCGACGGTTGAGGCGCATGCAAACGGATAGCGTGCGCTCCGGCGCAGCCGCGGTCGATCGAAACGCAGGATTCATCCGCGAATTGGGGCTCTTCGACTCTTCGATGATTGTGATCGGGGCCATGATCGGGTCCGGCATCTTCATCGTGCCGGCTGATATGGCGCGCAACATCGGCAGCCCAGGCTGGCTGCTTGCCGCCTGGCTGTTCACCGCCGTCGTGACCGTGGCAGCGGCCCTGTCCTATGGCGAACTGGCGGCCATGATGCCAAAGGCGGGCGGGATGTACGTATACCTGCGCGAGGCGTTCTCGCCGCTGGTCGGCTTCCTCTACGGGTGGACGCTATTCACCGTCATTCAGACCGGGACGATCGCGGCCGTCGCGGTGGGCTTCGCCCGCTTTACGGGAGTGTTGTTGCCGGCTATTTCAGAGGCGCAGTATCTCATCCCGCCCATTCACCTGTCGAGCCACTATGCCGTTTCGCTCTCGACAGGACAATTGACGGCGATCGTGGTGATCGCACTGCTCACGTGGACAAACTGCCAGGGCATCCGCTACGGCAAGATTGTCCAGAACCTGTTCACCACAGCTAAAGTCGTGGCCTTAGCCGCACTGATTCTGCTGGGGCTGATCTTCTCGAAGAGCGATGCGGTGGCCGCGAATTTTCAGAATTTCTGGTCTCCGCGCGACGTGACGCCATTGACCGCAAGCCTTTCCGCCTTGACCGGCTTCGGGCTATTCGCCGCGCTGTGTGTATCGCAATCGGGGTCAATGTTTTCGGCCGATGCATGGCATGACATCACGTTTGCGGCGGGTGAGGTGAAAGACCCCGGGCGTGTGATGCCACGCGCGCTCGCCATCGGCACCATTAGCGTAATGGGCTTGTATCTGCTGGCGAATGTGGCCTATCTGCTCGTTTTGCCGCTTTCAACTATTCAGCATGCGCCGGCCGATCGCGTGGCCACCGCCATGCTGCAAGCGATTTTCCCCGGTTGGGGCGCTGTGCTGATGGCCGTTGCGATCATGATCTCGACCTTCGGCTGCATCAATGCTCTGGTGCTTGCGGGACCGCGTGTCTATTACTCGATGGCGTTCGACGGCCTGTTTCCGAAGCGCGCCGGAACGCTGAATCGCGCCTTCGTCCCCGGATGGTCTCTTGCAATTCAGGGAGTCTGGGCGGCACTGCTGGTTCTGCCGCGCACATTTGATCCAGCGACCAACACGTACGGCAGCCTGTACAGTAATCTGCTCGATTACGTCATCTCAGCGGCTTTGCTTTTTTATGTCGTGACCATCGCGGGCGTGATTCGCTTGCGCATAAAGCAGCCGGATGCGGCGCGTCCATACCGCGCGTTGGGCTACCCGGTGATGCCGCTTATTTATATTGTGGGCGGAATTGCGGTGTTGTATTGCCTGTTCGCGTACCGCCCGGCGAGCACCTGGCCGGGTATGCTGATCGTGCTCTGCGGGCTGCCTGTTTACTGGATCAGCCGCTCGCGAGCGTGAATTACGCCGAAACGTGCCTGTGGTGACGAGCGCCTTGAATGAAGGCCTCGATCTCCTCGACCTCTTCTGGAGAAAGCCGGAATGACAAGGCCCATGAGACGCCGTGCACCTGGTCCGGGCGGCGCAAACCTACAATCGCTCCGCTGACCGCCGGGTTGTGCAACGTCCAGGCAAGCGCCACTTCCGCCGGCGTGCGCCCGTGGCGGTTCCCGATCTCGCGCAGAAACTCGACCAGTTCGAGATTCCGGCTCAGATTCGGCTCCTGAAAGTCCTTATCGCGGCTGCGCCAGTCATCGGCAGGCAAGTTGATCGCGCGCTCTTTCGTCATCTTCCCGGTAAGGAGTCCCGCACGCATCGGAGAGTAGACGATGACGCCGATATTGTTTGCACGCGCAAACGGCAGGATTTCGGCTTCCACCTTTCGGGCCAGTAAAGAATAGGGCGGCTGCAGCGATGTGATGGGGGCAATGTTGAGTGCACGGCGCATCTGTTCGACATTGAAATTCGACACGCCGATCCAGCGGACCTTTCCTTCCTCCTTGAGCCGGGCCATTTCGGTCCAGCCTTCTTCGATATCCGCGTCGGGCTCCGGCCAGTGAACCTGGTAGAGATCAATGACGTCCAGCTTCAGGCGGCGGAGACTGTCCTCGCACTCTTTGCGAATAGAGCCGGCGCTCAGACAAGGAAAAATTTTGCGATTGCTGTCCCAGCGCCGCTCGCATTTCGTGAACACGTAGGGCTTGTTGGGAACATCGCGGAGCGCCTGGCCAACAATCTCTTCGGAATGACCGAGGCCATAGACCGCCGCGGTGTCGATCCAATTCATTCCAGCATCCAGCGCAGCGCGAATTGCCCCGACGGAGTCCTTGTCGTCCTGGTCACCCCACGCAAACTGCCAGCCGCTTCCGCCCATGGCCCAGGCGCCGACGCCGAGGCTGCTGATGCGCAGGTCGCTGTTTCCTAACCGTTTGAGTTCAGTCATGATTTGCTTCTCATTTTTATTTTCCCCGAGGGCTCTTCGAGATACGCCATATACCGTCCTGGCCGCTGGAGAGTAGCCCTGAAACTGGGCGATGACTGGTGACCCGGGCCTATCGGAGCGGGCCGTACCAGGACGCACTAATCCCTTCGGGGTAGTTATTTCGGAGAATCTGATCTCCTTACACTTCAGACAAGCGTTTCACGGGCCTCGCCACAAAGGGTGCGGCCCGTCGGAGGAAATCGAGACGTGAAACTCATTCTTATCTTTCTTCTTGCGGGCATCTTGGCGCCGGGCGTCACGTCAGCGGCCATGAAGGTCGCGGGCGCAGGAGCGGATCGCGGTCCGCGCACGAACGGTCCGTTGATGGCAGGTGCAGACCCGCACGTCCGCGATTTGGTGATCCGCGGTGCCGATCAGAGCGGCACCGTCGAAGCACGCCGTTCCATCTCTGACGCACTTGCGAGCCACACCGAAGGCAAGCAGCGGTGCGAATTTGTGAGCGCCACCGCTCCCGAGCCGCGCTCGCTGGCCTTATTTGGAGCAGGTCTGCTGCTGATCACGTGGATCCTGCGAAGGATTACGCGCAAGAACAAGGCGTAAGTCTTCGCAGACCGGGCAGGCGGGTGAGAACGGAGGCAGCTTACCCGCCTGCAGCCGGGTTTCAGGGCATCGGCTCGAGCACGGGCGGACCATGTCCGGCGGAACGAACGCGCAGCTTGTAATGGCTGGAAGCGCAGGCCGGAAACGGCGAGCCTCGATAGTAGGCGAGGCCATAAGCCCAATCGCGCGGAAGCCAGTCGTCACAGATCTCATGCTGGTTCGGCTTTAACTCTTGCCACAACTGCCGGGCGCATACAGTTCGATCCAACACCGGATCGTCGACCGTTTTGAGATAGATTCCAGCCGCGACGACGCACAACGCAAGGAGCAGACCGGCCCAGGAGTGTCTGGCAAACAGCAATGTGGCGAGTGGCAGAGCGATATAGAACGTTTCGGTGCGGGATACGCCGGCGAAGCTGAGGGCACTGAGATGCCCGGCCGCGAGCGCTTGCGGCAGAGCCTCAGCCACAAGCGGGATGGCGGCGATCAGCAGCGCGCAGGGAAGCAGCCACAAGCGAGACAGGGTAGCCGGGCTTTTTGCTTCGTAATGGGAAGCAACGAGCGCAAAGAGACTGGGGACAAGGGGAAGCAAATATCCAGGCAGCTTGTTCAATGAAATGCTGAAGAAGACGATACCCCAGACAACGACGGCTGCGAGAAAGCGGCGCCGCTCGTCCCAGCGCGCAGGCGCGCCTAGCAGAGCGAGCAAAGGCGTCCACGGAAACAGTCCCGCCATGAGCACCGGGACGTAGTAGTACCAGGGCTGGACGTGCTGCAAAACAGGGGAATAAAGCCGCTCGAAGTGTTGCTTCAGAAAAAAATCTTCAACGAACGGATAGCCGTTACGCGCGTAGACGGCAACGTACCAGGGCGCGGCGACCAGGGTTGCAGCGGCTATTGCAATCCACCAGCGTCGCCAGAGCCGGCGCAGAAACCAAACGAAGGGGACGAGCAGCGCGAGCGGAACAAGCCCTTTGGCGAGCATTGCTAGGCCGATGGCAACGCCCGCAGCCGCGAGGCGCGCGTCCACACGCGTTCCCGGCCGGGGCTCGCCCAAAAGCGGAACTGTCAAGAGCACCGCAAGCGAAAAGAAAACGGCCAGCGGCAGGTCCGTGAGGCATAGACTGCTGTAGGTGAGCCAGCTCGCCGAAGTTGCGAGCAGCATGCTGGCGATACCGGCTACGTCGGAGCCGAATTCGCGGCATAACAGCGCAAAGTATGCGCCAAGGAAGCACAGACTGACCATCACAACGGGTATTCGCCCGGCAAGATCGGCATTCAGGCCGGCGCGGGTGCCGATCGCTGTCAGCCAGTACAGCAGCGGCGGCTTTTCGAACCACGGCTCGCCCCACAGCCG
>JAFAMM010000019.1 GCA_019233375.1 Acidobacteriaceae bacterium | reverse complement strand
CCGCCGCCGCCGACCTTGACTGGTATTACACCGGCGGCCGGAACCCACGGGACCACGGTCCCGGTGACTCTGACGGGCACGAACTTTACAGCAGCGGGCACGACGATCAGCGTGTCGGGGGGCGGTGTTACTCCGACCATCGTCTCTATCAGCGCGGATGGAACAACAATTTCGGCCAACTTCGCCATTAGCGGCGGAGCGGCGCGAAATGCCCGGACCGTCACGGTGAAGAACCCGGGAGGCGCATCCGGGGGCGCGACCGGGGGCGCGACCTTCACGGTCAACTAAGCTGAGCGGCCCGGGGCTGAGCATCCTACACGGATGTTCCAGCCCGGGCCGGCACAATTTATCTGCAAGGAAGCAACGATGAAACACACTTTGAAGTTGGGCACGAAGCCATGGCTGCTGGCGGGAGTTCTCGCCGGCAGCCTTCTTTCTCTTCCGGTGAGCGGTCAGACGTCCGCCCCGGCGGCGGCAGCGCCTACAAACCCGGCGGGGAATGCAGCCGCGAAATCTCCAACCCCCGGGACGCCTTTCCACTTCCAGGAGAACCGGCTGCCGCGGCGCGCGGAGATGTACTATCAAGGCTTTTGGGGAATCGACTCGCTGGGCGTCAAGGAAGTGGAATCGGGCGAACTGATCCGCTTCTCCTGGCGAGTTGTCGATGCGCAAAAAGCAAAAGCCATCCACGATAAGAAATCGGAGCCGGTGCTGGTGGATCCACGGGCCGGAGTGAAGTTAGTCGTACCCTCGCTTGAAAAGGTTGGTCAATTGCGGCAGAGTAGTACTCCGATCGAAGGCAAGTCTTACTGGATGGCTTTCTCGAATAAGGGCCATGTTGTGAAACCAGGAGACCGTGTAAGTGTCGTGATAGGGCTTTTCAAAGCTGAGGGATTAGTGGTCCAATAGAAGACCACCAGGAAACTTTGACCAATCGAGAACCAGAGCCGAATAGAAGGACTTATCAATGTTCCGAAACTCATGGACGACATGTATCTTACTTGCAATAGGAGTCTCTCTCGCCGTCGCGGCTGATACGCCCAAGGCGGCCACGCTCTCCGCGAGCGCGATCGCGGACAAAAATATCGCCGCGCGCGGCGGTTTGAACGCGTGGCAAGCTGTGCAAACAATGACGCTGACGGGAAAATTGTCCGCCGGCGGCAATCAGCGGGCCGCGCTCGAGATGCCGGGAAGCACCGCTGCCCAGAAATTGGTGTCTGCGCGGCCGGTCGAAGAGATGCAGCTCCCGTTCACCATGGAACTGAAACGCCCGCGCAAAATGCGGTTCGAGCTGCAATTCAACGGGCAGACCGCGGTGCAGGTCTTTGACGGCGCGAATGGTTGGAAGCTGCGGCCGTTTCTGAACCGGCGTGTTGTCGAACCCTATACGGCCGAGGAAATGAAAATGGCGTCCATGCAGGCCGACCTCGATGGACCGCTGATGGACTACGCGGCCAAGGGCACCCGGGTGGATCTGGATGGCACGGAAAAGTTAGACAATCGCGACACGTACAAGCTGAAGCTCACGATGAAAAACGGTCAGGTCGTGCATGTATGGATTGACGCGCAAACGTTCCTTGAGGCAAAGATCGAGGGGCAGCCTAGACGCCTGGATGGAACGTATCATCCGGTGGAGATCTACTTCTCCGACTACCGGGCGGTAAACGGCCTGCAGATTCCATTTCTTCTCGAAACAAAGGTACTTCCTGTCGCCAAGAATGCGCTCGGGTTCAAGGACCCTCCGGTGCCGGCAGAGAAAACGGTCATCGACTCTGTGGTTATAAATCCGAAGTTAGACGAAGCGCAGTTCACAAAGCCGGAAATACAAGTCGCATCGAACACCAAATAGGTACCGCCAGATAGGTACATTACACCCCACTTGCTTTGTCGCAAAGACACGGCACGCGAATAGCTGTACTCAAGAGTGAGTGAGGTCCGAGCGTCATCGGACCTGATTTCCATTCCAACGCCGCCTATGACCGTCCGGACGCGGCGCGCAATGACACTCGCATGAGAGAGGGGATGCAATGTCTCTAGGGACTTGCCGTAAACAGGCTCGCGTAGCCTTCGCTGTATCGCTCGTTTCCATAGTCACGGGTCTTTCAAACCGTGTCCAGGCACAAGGCCAAGTTACAAGTGTCGTACAGATCCTTTCGAGTCCCAATCCAGTTGTGCAGGGACAGGCCACAACCATAACCGCCGGGGTGAACTGGACGGCGGCGGCGCCGGCATCGGGAATTGTCAAGATTAGCGACAGCGTGATGTGTCCCGGCGCCACGAGCGCCACGGTTGTGACGCTCGGAACCATCGCGCTAGGTTCTGCTACGTCTGCCACGCCCGGGGCGGGAACGCTTAGCGTGTCGTCGTTCCCGTGCGCCGGAAATAATCTTCTGACCGCCTCCTATGGCGGCGACTCCAATTACGCGGCGGGCACGTCGGCGACGCTACTCGAAACCGTTCTGGGTCAGTTCACAGCTACGAGCGTCACCCTGAGTTCGTCGCTGAACCCTGCGCCTGTAGGCCAGGTCGTAACGTTTACGGCACAACTGAATTACACGCTGACGCTGGTCACCCATCCGGCCGGTACCGTCACGTTCACCGACACCAGCACCGGCAAAGTGCTGGGCACCGGGACGGTACTGACAACCGGCACGGGTTCGGAAGTATTCACGTCCGCGGCGGTCACGCTGTCGTCGCTGGCGGCGGGAACGTATGCCGTGCAGGCGGCTTACTCGGGCGACAATATTTATGCGCCGTCGAGTTCACAAATCCTCAGCCAGGTCGTCCAGGAAAGCACAGCCAGCGCAACCGCCACCGCTCTGAGCGCATCTGCCTTGCAGATCACGGCCGGCCAGCCGGAAACGTTCACCGCGAAAGTGACATCTTCAGGAGGCACTCCGGCCGGTTCCGTCAGCTTCTATGATGGCGCCGCGCTTCTCGGCACGGTGAACCTTGGCGCGAACGGGACAGCCGCTTTGACCACCTCCTCGCTGGGCGTCGGCTCCCACCCGGTTTCGGCCGCCTATGGCGGCAGCAGCAGCTTCGAGGCCAGCACTTCCGCAGTCGTGAACGTGAGCGTGCAGGCTGCCCCGAAGGCATCGACCAGTACTGTTCTGTCGTCGTCGGCGAACCCCGCCGCAGCCGGATCCGCGTTCGCACTTTCAGCCACGGTCAAATCAACCTCCGCGGGTACGCCCACCGGAACGGTGACGTTTGAGAATGTCTCGTCAGCGCCGGTTTCCGTGTTGGGCTCGGCAGCGGTACAAAACGGCGTGGCGGCGCTGAACCTGACGCTGCCGGCGGGAAGCTACCAGATCACGGCGAGTTACGGCGGAGATACTAACTACGCCGCCAGCTCCGGCTCGCTCACCGAGATAGTCAATTCGCCCTCGCTGGCGGGGACCACCACCACGATTGCCTCGTCGGCGAATCCATCCAGTTATGGGCAGCCGGTCACATTTACGGCAGAAGTGAGCGGTGGTACCAGTACTCCTTCCGGCACAATAACCTTTCATGTGGGATCCACCGTCGTGACGGTAAGCCTCGACAGCAGTGGCCGCGCAGTTTACACCACTTCTTCACTCGCGAATGGCAGCGTTTCGGTGTACGCGGCTTACGCAGGCGACAGCACCCACGCCGGCAGTACCTCGCCGACGTTGGGTCAGACGGTACTCGGTGGCGTTCCCGACCTCAAAGTAACGGGACGGGGCTTCGTGTATAGCCGCAGCACGCGGTTATTTACTTCGATACTTACTGTCACGAACAGAGGAACAACGGCTATTCCTGGGCCCATTCAGGTTGTATTCACAAAACTTCGATCAGGCGTTAAAATCACGAATGCGTCGGGAAGCTTTAACGGCGATCCCTATATTACCCTCACTGGAGGATTGAATGCGGGCCAATCAACTTCTTTCAAAGTTCAATTCAGCGATCCGGGGGGCGAAGACATCGAATACCAAATCAAGTTTTATTCGGGAGCGTTTTGATTCACGGCTGTTCACGCTGGCTTACTCTGCCGCGCTGCTTTGTTTTCTGACATTCGGGGCAAAAGCAGCAGCCATCGCGGAGAGCGTCAGCGTGAACACCTCATCTTTGGCGGGGACGGCGGGAGCGATCGATCTTTCATTCAACCCTGGCCTCATCTCGGGCACGCAGGCGGCGAACGCAACGGTTACCGGATTCGCGGGAGCAATCCTTGATTCCGCGAATCCACCGTCGAACACAGGCAACGCGTCGGGGATGCTGCCCGGCGTACTGCGGTTTGACAACCGCACGCAGCTGAATGAGGTGTTCACGCCCGTGATCTTCGGCTCGTCTTTCAACTTCATTCTTTCCTTCAGCGGACCGGCCGTGGACAACCCCGACCCGGCGAGCACGTATGACAGTGTCTTCTCGTTAGGGTTGTTCTCGACGGACGGCAACACGCCGCTGATCACCCCCGACGGGATCATTGCGACCGTGGATCTGCTGCATGGCCAGGCCGCCGTGCTTCCGACTACTTTCTCCTCGATCGTGTCGATCCAGCCGGTCAGCACGACAACGCCCGAGCCCAGCACGGCCGCTTATCTCGTTGCGGCTCTCCTTACGCTCGGTGTTGCCGGTGCGATTCGCCGGCGACAAGCTTGCGAAGCGATCAGGCTAAAGTAAGGGTTCTGCCTATAGCTCAAGTAACGCCCGTCTGCGGTGCATACGCCCGGGGAGGCGGGGTAGGTCCTAAGTCGACCAAAACTGGCTAGTCCAAATGGGCGTACCTACGTCGTCTTATTCGTTTTTGTCTGACCGGGCGAACTCCGCGCGCCGCGCTCAGCCGGCATGTTGCAGCGGATGCCAGGGTCCTACAACAAGGGGCGAATAGCAATCCATGCTAACGTCGAGTGTTGCGGGAGTTAGCGCGAGTAGCGGGTCGGCTCGTGTGTAGTCTGATACCATGGCGGCTTCCAGTGACACGTCTAACTTGCGGCTATTCAGGCGGCGTTGTAAACGCGTACGTACGGATGTGCGCGGACGGTAAGTGATGATCGTCGCCGCCGCAGTAACTTGAGAGAACAGGTCCGAAGGGGACCGGCGCATGAGCTAACCATGACAATTCCGAATTTCTGATGTTTATTGCTTCGCCTCACCGGGAGACGCCGGGGGAACCGTCAGCGTAGCAGCGGGCGCACTCGAAGCCGGTGGCTGGGCGGGCGCCGGTTGAGGTTTGGCCGGCTCCGCCGGATGGTCCGCCTTGGGTGCCGGTGACTTGCGCCGTAGCTCGATCAAGTTGCCTGTTCCTACCTCAATCGTAACTGTATCGTCATCGGTTACGTCTTGAGAGCGTACGATGTGAGGCGTAATGGCGAATACGATCTCGTTATTCTGCCGTTCCTTATTGTCCTGCGCAAACAGATACTTCAGGATAGGAAGCTTGCTGATCCAGGGATACCCGCTCATCGACTGGGTTTCTGTATCTTCCAGAATACCGCCGAGCAGGTTCACTTCACCATCCGTCAGGCGCGTCTCGTGTTCAATGCGGCGCTGCCCGATGATCGGCTGCGTAATGCCACCGATGTTAGATTGGCCGGTAACTGACGATATCTCGAGTGCAAGTTTGAGGGTTACCTCGCCGTTGCCATGGATGTGCGGTGTAATATCGATGTTCACGCCGACATCAAGGTACTGGAACTGAGTGCTTACGAGAGGACTGACGGCGCCTCCGCCGACGATGCCGGGCTGAAATGATCCGGTTGCAATCGGGACGCGGTCGCCGATTCGGAGAGTCGCCTTTTCGTTATTTAAAACCCGCAGTTCGGGATTTTGCAGGATTTTTGTATTGCTGTCCGACGCTAGAAACGTAAATGTCGCACTGGGCACGCTGAATACGAAATTCCCGGTGTTCAGGTGTTTTATTGAGTTGAGCGTGAATGAGCCGTTGGAGCCGCTGCTGTTCGAACTGCTACCGGAACTCCCGGAATTACCGGAACTCCCGGAGTTGCCCGAATTGCTAGCCGTGGCGGTGGTGCTGGAAATAACGGAGTTGGACGGAACGGCAGCCACGGTGAACGAGGTGGGCAAGGTTGTCCCCAGGTTCCGTATCTTGTCTTTGCTTACTTCCATGACCGTAACATCAACCACTACTTCAGATTTCGGCTTATCGAAGTTGGCGAGCAGTCTTTCGGCGAGCACCATTTGGTCCGGAGTTCCGCGCAGGATGAGCGCGTCCTGTGCCTGCACAAGCTGCACGCGCGTGAGATCAAGCATCTGCCGCACGACATTCGCCGCCTCTTGCAGTTCGGTAGGATTCTCGATGTTCCGCAGATAGAAGGTTTTGATGACGTTTTGCTCGAGATCCTTGCGCTTCGCGGCCGAGTCCGCCGAGACGAAGATGGTGTTGGTCAGCACCGGGCGCCAGAATGTCTTCGATTCCAGCCGCACCATATCCAATGCATCCCGAAGCGTCACGTTATTCAGATCGATTGTTATTTTTTGTGGTTTGTAATCCGGATCGACCAGCACATTAAATCCCGCCAGTTTGCCGATGGTTTTGTAGACAATGTCCGCATTGGCCGTCATGTAAACGCTGATCGGCGCGTTCGAGAGCGGCTTCAGCTGCAGCGGCGGTTCGATCTCATCTGTTATTTTGCTTGCCGGCGGGTCATCCTTGGGCCCCTGCCGCTGCCGCTCCTGGCGGCTAATCATGTCTGCTGTACGGCGTAATTCCTGCTGGGCGATGAAGCTTGACGTGTCGATGTCGGCGGCGCGCTGGAACTCGACCAGCGCGTCCTTCAAGGCGCCTGTGTTCAGCAGCAGCTGGCCGGTGTGTACATGCTGGGCGGATGCGGCAAACCGCGCCTTCGTATAAGCCTGGAAATACTTGCTGTTATTGGGTACCAGCGTGTGCGCTTGCTTGAAGTAGTTGTAAGCTGCATCGTAGTTCCCCTTCTCTTCCGCACGTACACCTTGCTTGTAAGCTTTGCTACCCGCATCGGCGTAGACGGGTGTCGTTAATAGACCTATAAGTATGACGATTGCCGGCAATCGACAATGGCGCATAAAACTAACCCTCACGGGCGCAATTCTGCCGTGACTATTCATGTTCAATCTTTATCGGCATGTTCTGTTTGTCTTAGAGCAAAGAAGAAAAATAGTACTTCGTTGGAATCTAAGTGTTGACATTCACCACGAAGTAATGCCAGTATACGATCACTTCGAACAACGCAGGAGGGAAGTAAATGGGCGGTTGTGCTCAAGGGATAGCTGTGCCACAGAGGGTTGTGCACAGGACCGTGGTGGAAGACGCCCATCCTGCTCGGCCACCTCTGTTTTCCGGTATCTCGCCTACTGACTATGAGGCAATCCGGGCGGCCGGCCGCAAGCGGGCGTTTGCGCGCGGCGAGGTGTTGCATCTCAAAGGCGATACAGTCCAGCAGGTGTCGTTAGTTACGTCCGGATTCGTCAAGATAACCCAGTTAGGCATGGCGGGCGCGGAGGTG
>JAFAMM010000431.1 GCA_019233375.1 Acidobacteriaceae bacterium | reverse complement strand
GAATTTTCAGCGTGCCGCGCTCCTGCGCGCGCGCAAAGGCCCGGGGCGCCTCGGAAAGCGGGAACTCAGCCGCCAGCAAAGAGGTGACATCGATTTTTTTCGATTTAAGTAGTTCGATCGCCGGTTCGAACCGGCCGCAACGAGAGCCCACCAGGCTGATTTCGCTTACGATCACGGGCGCGGTATCGAGAGGCACTCGATTGTGGACCGTCGATTTCAGAATGATCTTTCCGCGCGGACGTGTTAAGCACACCGCGCGTTCGAGACCAGCCGCCGATCCAGTGCATTCGACTACGAACGGATACCGCTCCCCAAGGCCCATTTCCGCGACTGTACCGGCGATGCCTGCCCGGCGAGCGATGGCGAGCTTTTGTTCATGACGGCCGTAGAGCATCACGTTCGCGCCGTGCACGTGAAGAAGCTGTGCGATGAGAAGGCCTAACTTGCCGTCACCCAGCACGGCAACCGGCGTGCCGGGGCGAATGTCGACCTGATCCAGGATTTCACAGGCCGCCGCAAGCGGTTCGACAAAAACAGCCTGTTCGGAGGCAAGGCTATCCGGCAGCACGTGAAGATTTTCTTCGGGGAGGGTGAGGAACTCGGCGAATGCTCCCGGATGTTGTACGATGCCCAGAACCGTCCGGTTTGGGCAATGACGCTGCAGCCCGTGACGACAGAACTCACAACGGTTGCACGCGAGATTGATCTCGCCCACGACCCGCTGACCGACCAGCGAAGAATCACCTGCGCTGACGACTTCGCCTACGAATTCATGACCAGGTGTGCCAGAGAAGGCGTAGTAGCCCTGAAGCAATTCAAGATCGGTGTTGCAGACGCCGGCTACCAGCATGCGGATGAGAGCATGCCCGGGCGGCGGCTGAGGAGTCGCCGCCTGGATCACCGAAACTTGGCCGGATTGAAGATGGACGGCCAGCATCGCCGTCCCGATTCTACCGTCTGGTTACAGGCGGCTCGTTACCAGCGATTTCTGCTGCCGCCGAAATCGCGCTGATGACCCGCGCCGGCGGCGTTCGAACGCTCCCGCCGCTCGGGCGGACGAGCTTCATTCACAACCAGCGCACGGCCCATCAGTGCCCTGCCGTTGCACGCCTGCACCGCCTGGTTCGCCAGGGCGTCGTCGTTGATCTCCACGAACCCGAATCCCCTCGCTTCTCCACTGAAACGATCACGAAGAATATTGACGCTATCCACGTGTACACCCGCCTCCTCGAAGAAGGCTTGCACGTCTGCTTCTGTAGCTTTGTAGGGCAAATTCCCCACGAACAGCTTTGTCACTGAACTCTCCTAACTGTTGTTCGGAAACCTGGCATCGGACTGGACGATCGACGAGGGATTCACTCCAAGAGGAAAAACCGAGAACTCCAAACTGACTCTCTTATGGTCCCACACAATTCAAGCGGCAAAGAAGCACAAATGGCCCCAGAAATTCTACAGATAAGACCCTTCGCGCGCCATTCATCGAGGTGTAATCAACCCTCCTAACTTGTCCTGCTGGGAGGCGGCATATCGTGGGAATCTGGTCGAGTACGCCTCCAAATACTTCAGGCCCGAGCCGGTGACGTAGATGACCACCCGTTCGTCCGGTTGCAGAAAGCGAGACGCCAGCAGCTTCTGCAGCGCAGCCACACAGGCGCCGCCTTCGGGCGCGGCGAAGATGCCTTCCTGCTCAGCCAGTAGGACGCCGGCGTCGAGCATCTCTTCATCAGAGACGCTGATGGACGTTCCTCGGCTGTCGCGAACCGTCTTGAGAATCAGGGCATCACCGAGCGGCCGCGGCACTCTAAGGCCGCTTGCGACCGTGTACGCTCCGTCGAACGGGGCACTCACTTGTTCATTCGCACGGAAGGCGCGCGTGATGGGCTCGCATCCTGTTGCCTGCACGGCGATCATTTTGGGCCGCTGCGCGTCGATCCAACCTAATTGCTCGAGTTCATCAAAGGCCTTCCACATCCCGATCAGGCCGACACCTCCGCCACAGGGATATAACACGGCATCGGGCAACTGCCAGTCGAACTGCTCGGCCAGTTCGTATCCCATAGTCTTCTTTCCTTCGATTCGATAGGGTTCTTTAAGCGTAGTGACTTCGAACCAGCCTTCGCTCTGCTTTCGCTCGGCGACAACCCGGGCACAGTCGCTGATCAGACCATCGATAAGGGTGACTTTTGCGCCGTAAGCCCGGCACTCGATGAAGTTTGACTGGGGAACATCGGCCGGCATGAAGATGTGCGCCTCCATGCCTGCCGCCGCTGCATAGGCCGCCAAGGCACTCCCGGCATTGCCTGCCGAGGGTGCGGCCAATTTGGTGGCGCCCAATTTGCGCGCCATCGTCACAGCGCAGGACAAGCCGCGCGCTTTGAAAGAATCCGTGGGGTTGCGGCCCTCATCTTTGACCCAAAGATTACCGGCGCCTAAGGTTTTGCCGAGAGTGGCTGTTTTTCGGAGGGGAGTCCAGCCCTCGCGCAACGTAATCGCCTCGCCGGCTGCGGCAGGCAACACCGGATGGTAGCGCCACATGCTGTGGTCCGCCGAGTGTTGCAGATCGGTTTTGTGCCAGTGTTGCCGCACGTGCTCGAGATGGTAAGCAACCAGCAGCGGGCCTCCGCAACTGCACAGATTTAGAAGTTGATGAGCGGGATATTTCTTTGTACAGCGGCTGCAAAAAAGGCCAGCGGGCACTCCCATGTCTGTAGCCACTGTATCGCTTCCCTGCAACAGCTCGGGAAGTACTCGGGGTTTTGTACCCCGGTAACCAGATATTCCGAATCTGGAATGGCAAAACGCTCCTTCTTATGCCACAATAATCACTAAAAGTAAATTTAAATCCGAGGAGAGCACGTGCAGTATCCGTTAAGCCGGGACGAACACGCTGCGATGGCCCGATATCTCTCCGGTATCCGAAAACAGCTGCAGGACGTTTCTGATCTGTTTACAGCTAGATACGGACGAGACAGTAGCATCGCTGAGATTGCGGTCAAGACGCTTGTCTCTTCTACGTTGTTGGAACATGAACTGATGCTGCTTGAATCGGAAGGCGAGGTACCGGTTGAAGTGGAAGAGGAGCGGGTGAGCACCCGCTCGTTATAGGTTTCGAATGCGATCCGGCGGCCTGCTCCCGGTATTGATTTGCCTGATGGGAATTCACATCTGCACGGCTGCTGAGACCATCTGCTTGAAAACCGGCTTCTGTTTGGACGCCGAGTCTCACTCCAGCGCGGGCAACCGCATTGTGTTGCAGCTCGGTACCGGCACGGTCGAGATTGCTCCAGAAGAAATCGCCAGTATTCAGGCACTTCCGTCCAACGCGCTTAGCGATCATCCTGCGTCCCAACCCGTGCAGGGACAACCTACAGCAATAGACGTGTTAACGCAAGCCGCCTACCAGCAAGGGCTTGGCCGGTACGAGGATTTCGTGCGCAGTGTGGCAAAAATCGAATCGGGGTTGAAGCAAACAGCGGTGTCACCAAAGGGCGCCATTGGCCTGATGCAGCTCATGCCCGGAACTGCCTCCGAGCTGCGCGTCGATTCGCATGACGCGGCTGAAAATGCGCTCGGAGGCGCGAAGTATCTGCGCTCGCTGCTGATTCGCTATCACGGCGATTCCGCGCTTGCCCTGGCTGCCTACAATGCGGGGCCGGCCGCCGTCGATCGTTTTCATGGCGTGCCGCCGTATGAAGAGACTCGCGCTTACGTCGTTCGCGTGTTGCGGGAGTACGAGCGCGAGCATGGAAATCATACCGGGGTGCAAATTGCCGGTAAGAGCCCGGCCGCGCACCCGCCTGCTTCAAGCGGTCAGTAAGCCCACCGCCAAAGAGCCGCTCCCGCCGTGTAGCCCGCGCCTACCGCAGCAAATAAGACCAGATCTCCCTTCTTCAATCTCCCGGCCTCGAGAGCGTCCCGGGTTGCGAGCGGAATGGTCGCGGCGGTCGTGTTTCCGTATTTATCGAGATTGATAATGACTCTTTCCGGTGGTATCCCCAAGCGGTCCGTGGTTGCAGTGATGATGCGTTTGTTCGCCTGATGCGGAACGAAGAGATCCACGTCCGCGGCGGTCAGGCCGTGCTGCCGCAACACGGCATTGCAGAGTTCGTACATCTTCTTCACGGCGAACTTAAACACCTGCTGCCCTTCCTGCTTGACGTAATGAAGACGTTTGTCCACGGTTTCGTGGGACGTGGGAATGCGGCTGCCGCCCGCCGGCATGTTGAGGAACGCCGCGCCTGAACCATCGATTTCGTTCAGGTGGCCGACAAAACCAAAGTTCTCGTCCGTTGAAGGTTCTACGAGAAATGCGCCCGCGCCGTCCCCAAACAAGATGCAGGTGGCGCGGTCGGTGTAGTCCAAGATGCGCGACATCGTATCGGCGCCGATAACCAGCACTTTTTGCTGAGATCCGGTTTTCACCATCTGGGCTGCCGTTGTGAGGCCGTAAAGAAAACCCGAGCAGGCGGCAATCAGATCGAATCCCCAGGCGCGGGTTGCGCCGAGCTGCTGCTGCACCAGACACGCGGTGGACGGAAAGAGCATGTCCGGCGTAACCGTGCAGACGAGAATCGTATCTACCTCGCTAGCCGAAATACCCCGGCTGTTCAGCGCCGCACACGCGGCCGCGACCGCCATGTCAGAGGTGGCCAGACCCGCGTCGAGGATATGCCGCTCGCGCATGCCGGTGCGCTCAACGATCCAGGCATCGTTCGTCTCGACGATCTTCGAAAGATCATCATTCGTCAGGATGCGGGGCGGGACGTAGCAGCCGAGCGCAGAGATTTTCGCGGTGGGCAAGAACACCTCTTTTGAATGAATCTTTACGGGGCGAAGAGCGGCAAGCTAATTCGCTATCAGCCTGAAACACCATGTTACAGTTGGGGAAAAATGCAAGTCGAGACTGCGCTGTTCTTCGAATCGGTTGAACAGATTTATGCGCGCGTTTTCCACACGGTCCGTCCACGCACGCCACTGCCGCGAATTCAAGTGCGCTTTCGCCGATACGCGAACGCCAACAGCCGCATCCGCCTGGATGGCGGAACACTCGCGGTGGATATCAGCGATCTACTGCAGGAAGCTCCCGCGCCGATCCACGAAGCATTGGCTTTCATTCTGATTTCGAAACTCTTCCGCAAAGCTCCCGAACGCGGTGTCCTCGCCCGGTACCGGCGCTACTTGAACCGCGCCGACATTCGCCGCCAGTTACAGACGGCCAAGCAGGAACGCGGCCGGAAAGCGATCGGCGATCCGAAAGGGCAATACTTCGATCTGTGTGAAATCTTCGAGGATCTAAATTTGCGCTATTTCAACGGATTGATGGCCCGGCCGCAGCTTGGCTGGAGCCTACGGCCGTCACGCACCACCTTGGGTCATTATGACCCCTCGCACCACGTCATCGTGTTGACGTGTCTTTTCGATCGCGAACGTGTGTCTGAGCTGATGGTGAAATTCGTGATGTTTCACGAGATGCTGCACCTGCGCTACCCGACTCAGCACAGAGGGGCAAGGCGCTGTGTACATACCAAGGAGTTTAAGGAGGCCGAGCGCAAGTTCGAAGGATACGAAGAAGCGAAGCTCGC
>JAFAMM010000415.1 GCA_019233375.1 Acidobacteriaceae bacterium | reverse complement strand
CATCGAATGGAAGACGCTAAACGAAGTCATTCAGATGGAACTAAACCGGCCGGCCGCCGTTCCGCCCCCAGCGGCGGAAAAGTGCTGTGAGTCCTCCATCCCTACAGTAGTCAAGAAATAGCTTAATTATTAATAGTTGAACCTGGCTATCACTAAGCGCGCGCCGGCCGGTCTTATTTTGGGCGGCGTAGCCGATATGGTTCATTGCGGGCGGCGGGAAATGCGCGGCCTGAATTTCTCAGTCAGGATACATTCACTTGCACGCGATTGCGGACAAATCGATGAAACGCGCCGGTACCGAGGCCTTCCGTCTTCCTCCCCTGATTCTGCATCCATTTTCCAGTTCAGAGGACACATCCGTTCTGATGGAGAGTTCGCGGGCAAGCCTGTCGCTACAGGGTTTCCTTCCGCGCAATGAGTCTCCGGTCGAAGATCTCGACAAGCAGCTGCTGCGCGGCAGATACGCCGAGCTCCGCATGCTGTTCTATATCGGCAAGGATATGACTCGGTGGACGGATCAGTGTACGGAAGTTGTGAGAAACCGGCCCGTTTTCGATGGTTTTCACGTACAGGCGGAAAGCTTTGCGGTCTTGCTGATCCATCAGACCCCCGCAAACGTGCGCCTGAAGCTTGAGGCCTGGGGTGTGCTGGATTATGTCTCGCTGTTTAGACGTGCGTTCGCTCTGCACTGGGTATTCCAAGAGATCCCCCCGGTGGATCTGCTTACACCGCAGTTTCTCCGGTACTATCATCGCTACCTTGACCGGTGGTACGAGGGACGCCTCAAAGAGTGCGTATTCGATCAGCCCGAGAAGGGCCAGTTCAGCTTTGACGTATACGCTTCGGGAGAGTACGCGCTGCTCTTAGCCGAGAGTTGGGGCGCCTGAGCGGCCGGCATAAGCGCAGACGCGAGATCAGACGACTCCGAGAGTATGCTAGGAGCATGAATTTTCCCAGATTCGTGCTTGCTCGACAGGATCTGCCGAATCGCGCTATTTCGAACATTCGAGAGCACATCCGCGAGGAGCTTTCGGCATCCGGCGTCGCCTCGCAGGTCCCGGCGGGGGGCCGGTTGGCCATCGGAGTAGGCAGCCGCGGGATCTCGAACATCAACACGATTGTCAAGAGCGTGGTCGAGTTCTGGAAGGAACAAGGAGCGCGGCCGTTCTTGTTTCCGGCCATGGGCAGTCATGGCGCCGCGACGGCTGAAGGGCAAGCAGACGTGCTGGCGCATTTCGGAATTCATGAGGCGACGATAGGCGTTCCCGTATTGAGTTCACTCGATGTTGTTGCGCTTGGACAGACGCCCGAGGGAATTGAGACGTTCATGGACAAGAACGCTTTCGAGGCCGACGGAGTGTTCCTCATCGGACGGGTCAAATGGCACACCGATTTCTCAGGAGCTGTGGAGAGCGGGCTGTTCAAGATGATGGCGATCGGCTTAGGCAAGTTCGCGGGTGCGCGCCGTTATCACACCTACGCCTATCGCATGGGACTCGAAAAGATGGTTCGCAGCGTGGGCACCAAGGTCTTTGAATCCGGCAAGATTCTCGGCGGCCTCGCCATTCAGGAGGGCGCTCATCACGAGACTGCCGGCCTGGTTGTCATCTCGGGCGGTAAGGGCGCAAAAGCGATGCTCGAAAAAGAGGAAGAGCTTTTGCGGGAGGTCAAATACTGGAAGGCAAATGTGCCTGTGCCCGAAGTTGACGTGCTCATTGTAGACGAGATTGGTAAGAATATCAGCGGTGCGGGTATGGACACTAAGATCATCAATCGCAGTGTGTCCGGCCAGCCCAACGCCTTTTCCGATGTCCCCATTGTTCATCGCGTCTACGCACGAAGGCTTAGCGACATGAGTTACGGCAGCGCCGTGGGTATTGGGCTCGCCGACATCGTACATGACCGGCTGGTAGACAGCATCGACTGGAAGCCGACCTACATCAACTCCCTCACTGCTTCCACTCCCGCATGTATTCGCCTGCCCGCACATTTTCCGACCGACCGGCAAGCGCTCGAGGCGATCGCCCCGACCGTCGGGAAGGACGACCTTTCTACAGTCACGTATTGCCGGATACGAAATACCCTCGAACTGGTGGATCTGGCCGTCAGTGAAAATCTGGTTCGGCAACTTGAGCCAAATGTGGAGGTGGTCTCAGAGCCGTTTGAACTTCCGTTTACGGCGAGCGATGATCTGGAAGAGTTCTTAACAATCGGGCATACGTTGTCGCATGCACCGCAGGTCACCGCCTGAGAGACGGGAAGTAAGGCTTCGATTGTTCTAATGAGTAAGAGCCAAAAGCCTTCTGCCGCGGAATGGGTTCCGGCCACGCATGACCTTGCCCGGCTGCGCGCGGCAGCGCCCGCATGCCGCGGATGCGATTTGTACGCACACGCCACACAGGTCGTCTTCGGCGAGGGTCCACAGGATGCAAACGTGGTCATGGTGGGCGAACAGCCGGGCGACGAAGAAGACCGGCGCGGCCTACCTTTCGTCGGGCCATCCGGACGGCTGCTGAGCAAAGCGATGGAGCAGGCTGGGCTGGATCGCGACAAGGTCTACGTGACCAATGCTGTCAAGCATTTTAAATTCCTGGAACGGGGAAAACGCCGCATTCATGCCAAGCCAAGCGGCATTGAGATTTCAGCCTGCCGGCCATGGCTTGAAGCGGAGCTGGCTTCCGTTGAACCCGAACTGATCGTTTGTTTGGGTGCGACTGCTGCTCAATCGCTCATGGGCCGCGATTTTCGCATTACGGTCGATCGCGGCAAGTTCTTTCCGCATCACTGGGCCAAACAACTCCTGGCTACCGTTCACCCTTCGGCAATTCTGCGCATGCCTGAGCGTTACGACGAGGAATTCGAACTCTTCGTGCGAGATCTCAGCCTGGTCGCGCAAAAGCTCGAGAGTATCGAAGCTGCCGCGAAGGCTTAAATGGAAGCTAATTCAAACCGGCCTTCCACCGCTCGATCAGCAGAAGCTCTTTCTTGACCTGTTCCCGTTCGGGCGAATTGGGTTCGAGACGTAAGTACGCCTCCAGATCGGCCTTGGCGGCGCGATGATTGAGCTGCCGCAGGTGAACGAACCCGCGGTGCCGGTACTCCTCGGCGTAATCAGGCATCGCCTGGATCAGCAGGTCGAGAACCTGCCGCGCTTTATCGAAGGCTTCGCCGCGCAGATAGATCGCTTTGAGGTTGCTCAAAAGTCGCACCAGAATCTGGCGCTTGCTAACCGGCGCGAGCACGGCGGGGTTCGTGCGCATATCGACACCCGCCCGCTCTTTTGCTAAGGCGCAGCAATCGGAAAACGAGAGAATTCGCCCGCGATGAAAAGGATCGATCCAATAGCGTGCCTCGGCGTCCTCATAGGCGACGATGAAGTGTCCGGGCAGTCCGACACCATGGACCGTTCTCCCAAGCCGGCGCGCAACCTCCATATAAACAAGTGACAGGGAGATGGGAATGCCCAGCCGCCGCATCAGGACCGCATTCAGACAGCTATTTCGGGGATCGTAGTAGTCGTCTTCATTTCCCCGAAACTGAAGAACGTCGAACAACAGCTCATTGCATGCACGGATAAAATCGAGACCGCTCGCGTTCGGGGGAACGGCAGATCTCACCTGCCCGGCGAGGTTATCCAGGCGGAAGCTCGCGGCATCGGCATCGAGGCCGGGAAATTCGATCGTCGCGATCTCCAGGGCGGCAACGTCCAGTGTTACCTTTGACCGGTCGTCGCGAAGAGCATCGAGGAGACGCTGCACGCGGATTAGCTTACCACTGCTTTAGCCGTCCGGACCGCCGGGCGCAGCGGCACACGCGGCGGATAATTTACTAGCTAGAAATCGGTGCATCCACAAGATGGATGACACCGTTCGTACATGCGATATCGGTGCGTATGAGGTTGGCCCCGGCGATCCGGAGGTTGCCGTCGTCGTTCGTGACAGGGAAGAAGTCACCACCAGCGCTCTTCACTTTCTGAGAGCGCCGAAGATCAAACGATTCCATTCCGCCGGAAAACAAATGCCGGTTTAAGAATGCCTCAGGATCTTCGTGGGACGCCTTCTCCATGGCCGTGTTTGTGGGTGCAAGCAGCATATGGAGACCGCTGCGCCGCAGCAGGTAATCCAGACCCGAACTCTGAATCATTCCATAAAACGAAGAGCATTGAGGGATGCCGGCCAGAGTCTCGTCGAGACTGCGGGTACCGAGGCGATGGTCGATACCGTCATCAACCATCTGATTCTGACTGGTGCCTTCTTGACTAGCCATAATTTCTGTAGCGGAGATTCCGGGCGGACACGATCAGTTTCCGGCAATTGTGACTGAGAAAAGAACGGGCGGCTCTTGCGCGCTCGCGTGTCACGCCGCGGGACGGCGCAGCGTCAACAGCATGGGTATGAGCATTCATCATGAGCAACCGGCACGGGTTCTGAATGACCTGATCGCAACCTGTCACGATGCGGAAGAAGGCTATGCAAAGGCGGCCAAAGGGGTCCACGACCAGACCGTGAGCGACCGGCTCGCCGGTATCTCGGGAGAGCGTGAGCGCTTCGCGGCCGAATTGAGCGAGCTTGTCGCAAAACTCGGTGAGCAGCCGGCATCTGATGCTCACTACGGCGGAATTCTTCACCGTGGCTGGGTAGACCTGGAAACTCGTATCCGCCCGAAAGACCAGCACGACCTGCTTTCCGACTGCGTGCGCGGCGACGAAGGTACATTGAAACACTACAATCACGTCTCGCAGGTCGCCTTACCAGAGGAGGCCAGCCGCGTTGTCGAGAAGCAGAGAACGCAGATCCAGGCAGACCTGGAATATCTCAACAGCCTCCTGCACCACAAACACGCGGCGCAGCACGCCTAAGCGTGGGAATACGAGCACGGCGAAAGACTCGGCGACAATGGTCTTTTCCTGCTCGCTCCCGGACTGCCGATGGAAAACCCGCCCGCCCTCTTACAGCTCGTGTGGCTGGAACGAAAGTATGCCGCTGTCTTCGCTTTTGCCCTGGTCAATACAGCTCTTTACTGCTGTTCACTGCCGCTCTGGGAGGGTTTTGACGAGCCGTTCCATTACGCTTACGTCGAGTCGCTTTCGGTGAATCACCAGATCCCGGTACTGCGTGCGACCAGGATTTCGCAGGAAATCCGGGACGCACTCAAGCTTGTGCCCATCAGCTTCATACTGAAGCGAAACATACCGGGGACTTTCTCGTTCGAGGATTGGTTCGCGTTTTCGCAGGCCGAGCGGCTTCACCGGCTTCAGCAATTGGAGACGATTCCCGACGCGAAACGCCGCGCGCCATCGGATCTGCTGAACTATGAAGCACAGCAGGCGCCACTCGCGTATATGCTCCTGGCACCGGTCGACCTTGTAATTAGTGGCTTGCCGGTTCGGCCCCGCATTCTCATGCTGCGCCTTCTTTGCTCCCTCCCTGCAACCGTCCTGATCTTCTTCGCTTACAACTGGCTTTGCCGGACGATGGGCCTTGAAGGGGCGTTTCGGCTTGGCGCCCTCAGTCTTCTTTTCGAGATGCAGATCTACGGAGCTTCCGTCGCGCATCTGGCAAACGATTGGCTGTCGATCGCAGCCGCGGTCTGGTTCTTTGCGGCTCTCGCCGCATTTGCCCGCTTCAGCCGCGCGCGCCACGCTTTTCTGCTGGCCGGCGTACTTGCGGCTGGACTGCTGGCGAAAGCCTATTTCCTCGCATTCGTTCCGATTTTTCTGCTGGCCATAGTGTTCAAACTATTCCGGAAGCAGATCGCACTCAGAACAGCGAGTCTTTCCGCTGTATTGGCCGCGGCGGTCGCCGGCCCGTGGTACCTGCGAAACCTCTTGACATACCGGGCGTTGGCCGGCATGCAGGAGAGCGTGAACGGAGTGCAGCAGCAGGATGCGTTCTACGCATTGCGGCACATACATTGGGGCAGAACGCTGGTCGAATCCGCGCGGCGCGGTCTTTGGACAGGAAACGAGTCCTATCTGTCGTTTTCTCAAGCAACGTTGAACTTACTTCTTCTCTTACTGCTCGCGGGCTTCGTGCTCTTTGTGCTCGAGAGCCGGCGGGCGAAACCTGCTGATTGGTGGGCCCTGTCGACGGCAGCTATCTTCGGGCTGGCTCTCGTTTATGATTTGTGCGTCACCTGGGTCGACACGCACGGACTCCAGACAACGTTCGGCCCGTATTACAGCCCCTGCATTCTGCCGGCGATCTTTGCACTGGTGTTTCTAGGATTGCAGCGCGCACGAAACGCCGGTTCCATTCTTGGCAGTGCGATTTGTATCGTGGCCGCCTGGATCGGGCTGATGACGTACTATGCGAAGTTATTGCCGTATTACGGCGGGATCATCGGCCGTGCCAGCCCCGCTGGCATTCTGCATTGGTGGACATCGCCGGAGGCTCACGAAATCTTTTCGGCCACTACGCTCGGTCCAGCATCAGCGGTTTACGCCCTCCTGGCCGCCTACACGTTTCTTCTCTTACTTGTCAACTGGCAAATCATTTCGTTGCTGACCGCCGCGAGTGCGAGCCGGTCAGCAGTTCTCGCACAACCGCTACCGAAGCGGCAATCAGCAGCACATTAAACACAATCAGAAGCCAGCGCACAACGGGTGCAGGCGCGAGCGTCACGCCGCCGATTGCCGTCCAGGGATCACTCAGCCACCATTTCCAAACCGCAGATGCGATTCCCATTTTGATTCCGCCCGCATAGTAGGGCAGTAACTTCGCAAGATAGGTCATCGCGGCGATCCAGGCACTGACAACCACCAGCACTGCCGCGATCCAACGTCCGCCGGACGGCCATCGCCCGAAAGCGAGAAAACAGAGCGCCCAAACGCAGATAATGACTCCCTGCCCGTACCAGGGCTCGGCAAAACGCGCCAGACCATGCGACTCGACCCAGGTGACACATGTCTGATACACCAGGCTAAGCCCGAAGCACCCGCAGGCAGCCCATAACCAGAGTTCAGCCTTCTGAATGCTCCTCCAGAAAACAAGGTAAATGAGCAGGCCTGCGCGGACGAGCCAGATTTCGATATCCAGCGTGATCTTGGAGAACGAGAGAAAGGAATAATTGCCGGTCCAAAGAGACCAGCGCGAGAACTCCGTCGCGCTGCGGATCCAGTCAATTTGCGGAAACGCCGAAACAGCTTGCCGCAAGCCGATGCCGGCTACGCTCTGCTGCGTTCCGCTGATGCTACTGTAGAGCGCGAAATTGCGCGCGTACCAGGGAGCCGCGAGCAGCAGCACGAGCGCCAAGGCGACCAGTACGAGTTGCCAGGGAATCCCTCGCGTCCTCAACGCGATCAGCAGCAACGCGAGGAACACGGGCACGAATGCCAGGAAGTACGCCTTCGTGAGCAGGCCGAAAGCCAACACGGCCGCCAGCATCAGAACGTTGCGCGCACTTGTGTCCTGCACCGCGGCCGCAAGCTGGCCCAGAAAGAAAACCGTAAGCGGAACCGCAAGCGCGTCATTGCCAACGTGCGCTACCGCCGCCCAGAGCATCTGCGAGGCGAGGGCCGTTGCGATCATCGCCGGCCGGAAGACAGGGGCAACGCCTAGTTCACGCAGCAGGCGCAACGCACCGAGGTAGATGAGCATGCAACTCACGGCAGTGCCCGAAAGTCTCAAAGCCAGAATCCGCCCGGGTAGGGGAAGCTTCGCAAACATGAGATCGAGCGGAACGTATGCCATATACGCGAGCGGCGCTTGCTGCGCTTCGTAGTTCTTGTATTCGGACATTTGCTCGCGCGCACTTTGCGGGATCTCCCGCAGCTCGGTTTTTCGCTCTTCTTTCTGCCCATCGCTCAGCCCTGCCCACTGTTCGAACGAGGATGAGCCGGGAACGCTCTCGCACTGCTCATTGCTAAGCGGTGTCAAAGATAGCGAATCGCGGATTTCTTTCGAAACGCGGGTCTCATTCAGCACCGGAAAGTGATGGTGAACGAGGATGGTCTCGATGTAGGCGTAATGCACGACCTCATCAAATCCCTCCCATAGAGGCAGCGCGCAGGAATACAGGACTGCGTTTACCAGGGCTGCCGCGAGGGCAAGGTACTCCGGCGCGCGTGGTTTCAATCGAAGACCGGTTTCACGCGCATGTGGTTCTTGATCTCGGCATCGGGGGGCTGCACGGCCCGGTCGGCGACGTGCTCGCCCAAGCTCAGCCCGCCCAGAATCTGAACGCTATTGATGTCGCTCACTCCTGTCTGAACGGGCGTCCACGTGATGGACGTGCCGTTGAGCTTGAATACTCCGGTTCTGCCATTCAGAGTGCGGAGCGCGGCCTTCGGAATGCTCGGCGCATTCTGCTGTTCCTGAGAAATGATCATGGCGTTTACCGAAACGCCAGGCAGCAGGTCGTGGTTGGGATTGCTCACTACGGTGCTTACCTCGCCTACGGTGCGAGTTTGCAACGCCACGACTTCGGTTGGCAGCTTGTCTACCTTGCCCCACCACACCTGCCCGGGACGGGCATCCCAGGTGATCTTCACCGGCATGCCGAGCCCGATGCGCCCCAGATCCGGTTCATCCACATAGACCGTCACTTTAACCCGGTCGAGATCGCCGATCAGGGCCACGAGTTGACCCGGTTCGAGATAGGCTCCCACTTTCAAATCGAACTGGTACACGGTGCCGGAGATCGGGGCTATGACAACACCGAGCGCGAGTTCACGCCGGGCGGACGCGACGGCAGCCTGTGCGTCGTTCAGTTTGGCTTGCGCTACAGCGCGATCGCTAACTGTTACGAGCGCCTTCCGCTGATCTCTGAGGCCCTGCAGTTGCAGCTTGGCACGCTCCAGCGCGTCCTGTTCGGTTTGCACCTGCAGCTTGGTCACGGCCTGTTGCTCCAGTAAGCGCCGGTCGGCATCGTACGCCCGCTGTGTTGCCTGGACGGCCGCTTCTGCGGTTGCGATCCGGCTATCGAGATCGGCGATCTGCGATGCTTTGCCGCCTTGCCGCACGCTCGTGTTTTCAGCCTCGGCTTCCTGCTCGCGCGCTAGCGCACCGGCGAGTTCG